>DATFTN010000090.1:0-28355 GCA_035261845.1 Myxococcales bacterium
AATTCCTGCGCGGCCCGCACCAGGCGCGGAGGCACCCAGGAGCGGGCGAAGCGCTCCGCTTCCGCCGCGACCTCCGCCGCCAGCAGGCCCTCCTGCAGCTGCGCCGCGTACGCGTAGCCCGTGCGCTTGTCGCGATCCACCGCCCGTTCGTACGCCTCGTACGGATCGCTCCCGTCCGGCAAGCGCACCCAGCCGATCGCCACCAGGTGGCGCAGGAACGCCTCTCCGACGTCCTCGCGCCAGAGCGTCCCGTCGGCGTCGAACGCCGCCACGCCGCCGGAGCCGGCCGCGCGGCGCACGGCCTCTCGCAGCGCCCGGGGAATCACGTCACTGCTTGTCGCAGCTCTGCAGGGCCCGCTGCATGGACAGAGCGTCGCGTTCGCGGACCGCCTGGGCGCGCACCAGCCCACAGCCCCCGTGGCGGCTGAGGACCTCGGCCGCCGCCGCGCGGACGTGGACGTTGTCGGAACCCTCCAGCAATGGCTTGAGGGCCGCCGCAACCTGCGACGCCGCGACCACGCCGGGAACGCCATGCACGGCGGTGAGCCGCACGTTGAGCGGGGCTTGCGGCGAGCGGGCCAGCGAGAGCAGCACGCCGGAGGAGGTCTCCGCCCCGATGGCCGAAAGCCCGGCGACGGCCTTCGCGCGGCGCGTAGGCAAGAGGTTCGGATCCTGGGCCATGCCTTCCAGGATCGCTGCCCCGCGGGTGCCCAGGGCGCGCCACTGCTCGGGCGAGATGCGGGTGTCGATAGTGCCCATGAACGTGTCGATCCGCTCGCGGACCTCCTCGTCGCTCAGCGGCTGCTGCGGCGACTGGTCAGCGGGCGGCGGCGGCGTGCCTCGCGGCGGCAGCGCGCAAAGCAGGGAGGCGATCAGGATGGACGTCATCAGGACCTCCTCAGCGGACCACCAGATTCGAGCGGATCACCTGCCCCTGGTGCGGGCTGAGCGCGCCCGTCGAGGCCGAGCCCAGCAGCCAGAACATGAGATTGTCTCCGCCGCCGCACGAAGGCGGCCGCAGGCACGACCCGTTCCTGACCAGCGTCGGGGTGGAAGTGGTCGAGTTGTTCGCCGCGCAAGACGACTGCTGGCTGGCCGGCGCGCAGCTGGTGCACGGGCAGTTCGGCGTGTCCGAAAGGGGGTCGAAGGAGTCGCCGGTCTGCTCGGTGACGTGGTACAGGCCCATGAAGTGGCCGCCCTCGTGGGCGACGATGTACGCGACTTCGTCCGCGCCGCAGTTCGCGAGGTCGATGGCCCCGCCGCAACCGACGGCGCTCAAGTCCGAGCCGTTGACGGCCGCGCCGCTGCTGACGTTTCCGCCCAGGCTGGCCGGCCCCGGAATGGTTCCGTCCACCCCGACCACGTTCAGATTCCCCCCGGTGCTGGTCTTGAAGCCGTTCAGGAAGAAGAAGTTGATCTGGTTTCCGGGCGCCGAGAGGGTGAAGATCTGGCTCAAGTCGCCGCAGGGCAAGTCGTCGTCCGCGTTGACCAGCCCGCCCCACTTGGTCTTTGCCCACGCGGGCACGTCGTACAACGTGACCGTTCCCAGGCACAGGCCGGCGTTCGCGTAGAGGGTGCCCAGCGTCTGCAGCATCCGGTTGAACGCGGCGCTGGCCTGTGCGATGGAGGCGGTGCCGATTGCGCCCCCGACGAAGTAGAAGGCGAGGTCGACGGTTCCCGTCGCAGCCGGCAGCCCCGGCTTGAGAAGCACCCGCACGTCGTAGGACGTCCCGGGCGGGGTCCTGGGGGTGCAGTTGCTGAACCCCGTGCACTCCAGCGCGAAATCGTTCACGGTGAACTGCCAGGTGCCTTGCTGGATCCCGCCCCCCACGCCCGCGCGCAAGAGCGACACGCTCGTGTTCGGGACCGTCATCATTCCGGTGAACGGCGAGAGCCCGCCGTAGAAGATCGGATTTGCGCTGCCGTCCCTGGGAGTCTGCGCGGTGTCGTCGTAGAGCAGCACGTTGGACGGGTTCCGCACCAGGCTCGGGACCACGCTGTTCGGGACGACCGTGGTGCCCACCGTGATCGAGCTGACCGGCACGGTCGCGCCCTGCGACAGGATGCTCAAGCTGCCGGTGCCGGCCGGCACGGTGAAGCTGACCGCTCTCCCGACCGCCATGACGCCGGGCGCAGCCGCCGCCGGGAGCACCGGCGAGCCCACTGGAGCGGCATGCGCCGGATCGCACGCGGTGGTCGGCTGCGGGTTGGTCAGCGCGGGTCCGACCAGGACTGTCGGCGTCCCAGGCGGCGTGCACGCCGGCGAGCCGCCCGGCGCACGGCACGCTCCGTTCACGCACGAGCTGAGCGGAGCAGTGCATCCGCCGGCGCACAGCGGGAAGCAGAACGAGCCGGTCGACGTGCTCACGCATTTGCCGTTCGCGGGGCAAGTGGTCTGGTCGTTCGGATTGCACGCCGCGGTGCAGGCCCCGCCGGGGAATTCGGGATTGGGATCGCCGGCGCAGATCTCGCCCGGTAGACAGCCCGCGCCGCAGGCGAGGCCCAGGTCGGCGCTCGCAGGCCGGCTCTGAGGAGGGCAGTTCGCCGCGGGCACGCAGGCGCCGATCCCGGGGCAGCAGGTGTAGCCGCTGCGGCAATCGGATTGCGCCGAGCATGCCGTGGCGCAGATCAGCCCGCTGCCGCTCGCGCGCAGGTCGGCGCAGATCGCGCCGGCCGGGCAGGGATCGCCGCCGCAGGTGTACGTGCACATGCCGCCCGGCATTCCCGTCGCGCAAACGACGTGGAGCGAGCATCCCGAATCGTCCAGACAAGAGGCGCCGACGCTCCGGATCGGGGACCTGGGCGCGTCGTTCGAGCAGGCCGCTGCGCAGAGGACCGCCGCCAGCGTCGCGGTCAGGGTTCGCATGTGCACGGTTCCTCCGCTGCTTCCAGCCGTATCACAAGACGCCCTGACCGTGGCGGAAGCTAAGGATTGCCCGCCCAATCCGCTCGTGGTAGCCCGTCCCCTGGATGGCCGATCGCGTCCTCGTCGTCGACGACGAGCAGAGTCTACGGAAGGTCCTCGCGGCCACGCTGCAGCGCGAAGGGTACGAGGTGACCGTCTGTGGGGACGGGGAGGAGGCCATCGCCGCTCTGGAGCGCGACGGCGCGGATGTGGTCGTCACCGACCTGGTGATGCCGCGCATGGATGGCCTGACGCTCTTGCGCAAGGTGGTCGCGCGCCACCCCGACGTGCCGGTGATCGTGGTCACTGCCCACGGCCGCATCGACAGCGCGGTGGAGGCGATGAAGGCGGGCGCGTTCGATTTCCTCGCCAAGCCGTTCGACCACGGGGAGCTCAAGGCGATCATCGCCAAGGCGGCGCGGCAGAGCGACTACAACCAGCGCAACGTCGTCCCGGAGGAGCGGCAGGAAGGCGCGGCCCGCCGCTACACCGAGATCATCGGCCGCGGCAAGCAGATGCAGGAGCTGCAGCAGATGATCGCCAAGGTCGCCGACGCTCCTTCCACGGTCCTCATCCAGGGTGAAAGCGGGACCGGCAAGGAGCTGGTGGCGACCGCGCTGCACGAGACCTCGTCGCGGCGCGACCGGCCGTTCATCAAGATCAACTGCGCCGCCATCCCCCGCGAGCTGGTGGAAGCGGAGCTGTTCGGATTCGAGAAGGGCGCGTTCACCGGCGCCGTCCAGTCCAAACCCGGGCGATTCGAGCTGGCGGACGGCGGCACTCTGTTCCTCGACGAGATCGGCGAGATCCCGCTGGAGATGCAGGTGAAGCTCCTGCGCGCCATCCAGGAGAGCGAGTTCGAGCGTGTCGGCGGAGTGAAGAGCACCCGCGTCGAGGTGCGCCTGGTGGCCGCCACTTCCCGGGACCTGACCCGGGAGATCGCCGCCGGCCGATTCCGCGAGGACCTCTACTACCGCCTCAACGTGGTGCCCATCCACTTGCCGCCCCTGCGCGAGCGCCGCGAAGACATCCCCCTGCTGGTCGAGCATTTCCGGCAGAAGTACAACGCGCGCCTGCGCAAGAACGTGGAGAAGATCGAGGACGAGGCGCTCACCTGCCTCGCCGCCTACGCCTGGCCGGGCAACATCCGCGAGCTGGAGAACGTGCTGGAGCGCACCATCCTCTTCGCCGAGGGACCGCGCATCGGGGTCAAGGACCTGCCGGCTTCGCTGCGCAGGGAGCCGGAAGGCGCGCCGGCGGCCGAGGCGCAGCTCGCGGCGGCGAGTGGGCCTCCGGGGCCGTTGAAGGAGATCGTCAAAGGGCAGGTCCAGGCCATCGAGCGCGATCTGATCGTCCGCGGGCTGGAGGTGACCGGCGGCAACGTGACCCGGACCGCGAAGCTGCTCAAGATCTCCCGCAAGTCCCTGCAGATGAAAATGAAGGAATTCGGCCTCCGCGTCGACGACGCCTGAGCATTATCGAATCCCCGCGGCCACCGTGTGCTCCGTGGTGCGATGTTTTGCCAGGGATTTGACCGATTTGTAGTCCGGGCTACGCTCGTTGGAGATGAGACTCGGGCGGGTAGTTCTTTTTTTGCTGGTGGCGTTGCCTGCGCTCGCGGCGCAGGTCACCGACGTCGCCACCGGAATGGACGAGGACCGGCCCTTCGAGCTGGATCTGCAAGCGACCTACCAGCATCGCCGCGATTCGACCCGCATCCGCCGCGAGAACCTCCAGGGCGGCGCGATCGCGCTCGTCGACGAGCTGCAGCACGACCGCACGCTGGACCAGATCGACTTCCGGGTCGCGATGGGCCTGTTCCGGGGTCTGGAGCTGCACATCCTCGCCCCCTACGTCCTGCGCGACGCGCAGGACTGGGACTACGCGACGGTGAACGGTGTATCCGTCGCTCCCAGCAGCACCCTCGCCAACAACACCATTTCGATCTCCGGCTGCGGGAACCCGGCCAACTGCTCGACGGTCCAGCCCATCGTCGTCGCGCCGGGGCACAGCCAGCGCTCTGGGTTCCGCGATCCCAGCGTGGGGCTCGCCTGGGCAATCGTGGACGAGGGCCGCGAGCAGCGCCTGCGCCCGGAGCTGTCCTCCTCCGACACGGCGGTCTCGACCTGGGTGGTGGGCATCGACTACACCCTGCCGCTGCCCGGGCAGGTCGACGACCCGTCGGCGTTCGGATCCGCTGCCACCGCCGGCAACACGATCACGACCAAGGCCTTTCGGCGGGCGCACGTGCTGGCCGCCTGGACGGCGTTCTCGAAGCGCTTCAGCGTCGCCGACCCCTACGTGCTGTTCCGTGCGAGCGTCGCCATCCCGGTGAAGGGCGCGTTCGACAACTGCGCCAACCCGGCCGCGCTGTCCGAAGTGGCGCCCGCCAACTGCGCGAACCCCGCTTGGTTGAACGAAGCCCGCTACCAGCCTCCGGTCCAGGCCGGCTTCGCGCTGGGCAGCGAGTTCGTGGTCAGCGAGGACCTCCAGGCCGACCGGAAGATCGCCTTCGACGTGCGCGGGGACGTGACCTGGTTCGGCGCCGGGCGCGACTACAGCCAGGTCTCCGACATGCTGGGCAAGCTCACCTACGTGCAGGGGTACGTGAACGCCGTCGCGTCACTCGGCATCTATGGGCGCTTCGCCAGTTGGGCGCGGCTGCGTGTGTACGGCACCCTGGGCATCGACTCCTCGCATTTCCTCACCACCGAGTCGGTCGGCAAGGACCTGAACGGCAACGGCACGGTGGACGTGTCCGGCGGTCGGGGCATCCCCGCGCCCGAGCAGAACCCCACGTATGATTTCCGGTTGGACCAGCCGGGCCACCGGCTCAGGGCGGAAGACGTTCTCACCTGGGGCGTGGCCGGAACTCTCGCGCTGAGTTTCTGACCGCGCCGACGTACTGCTCTTCCACCCTACGTTGTCTCCCTTGCTTTCCAGGGGGAGTTTGTCGAAGGCAGCGGCGGTAACGTCGATCCAAATGAGTGCCACGGCGGCTCTGCAGCAAGCGAGCGCGCAGTTGGCGGCTACTCCGTTGACGCGCCGCGTCCCGTCCCGGGACGGGACGCGCTGCGTTACATCTCGCGTGCTGCTCGAACGACCGCGCGGCATTCGAAGAAGCACCGCCGGCGAGAATCGGAGTTCCCCGCCGCTGCGTCCGACTCACGGTCGACGGATCGAAGGTCAGGAGCCCTTCAGCTTGAGCGCGAGCTGATAGACCTCGCGCTTGCCGTGGCGGCCGGAGAGCGCTTCGGCGATCTCCTTGGGGCGCTCGCCGCGCTCGAGCCGCTCCCGCACTTCGCGCTCCAGGTCGGACGGGTCCTCTTGCTCTTCTTCCACGGCGGAGGCACCGGAGACGACGATGACGATCTCTCCGCGCACCTCGTTGGAGAAACGCGCCGCCAGCTGAGACAGCGTCCCCCGCGCCAGTTCCTCGTGCACCTTGGTCAGCTCTCGCGCGACCAGGGCCGGGCGATCTCCCAGCGCCGCCTGCAGATCGCCCAGCGTGGCGGCGAGCCGGTGCGGTGACTCGTAGAAGACGAGCTGGGCGCGCAGAGGCCGCAGCTCGTCGAGCATGCCCGCGCGCGCCTTCACCTTCCGCGGCAAGAACCCGGCGAAGTGGAAACGGGGCTGGGCGAAGCCGCTCACGCTGACGGCCGAGATCGCGGCGCTCGGACCCGGCACCGGGACGACCGGGTACCCCTGCTCGACCGCCCGGCGCACCAGCAGCGCACCGGGGTCGCTGATCCCCGGCGTACCCGCGTCGGTCACCAGCGCGAGGGAAGAGCCCTCTGCCAGCCTCCGCAACAGGGCGTCCGCCCTGCCCGCCTCGTCGTACGCCGGCAGCGCGAGAAACGGCTTTTTCTCGATGCCGAGGTGCTTCAGCAGCTGGCCGGTGTGCCGCGTGTCCTCGGCCACGACGGCATCGCAAGCGGCCAGCACCTCGCGGGCACGCTCCGTCAAATCCTGAAGGTTGCCGATCGGCGTCGCGACCACGTAGAGCGGCACGGCCCTCAATATGGCGCGTCGAAGGCGCCGGGGAAATGCGTGAGACGCGGACCGCTGGGGTGGTCGACTACCGCGACCACGTCGAAGCGCGCGCCGCGGACTGGACCTCTCCACCGGGCCAGGAAGTCCCGGGCCGCCCGCACCAGCCGCTGCCGTTTCGCCGCACCGATCGTCTCTTCCGGCGCGCCGAAGGCCGCGGTCGCGCGCGTGCGCACCTCGACGAACACGAGCAAGTCGCCCTGCTCCGCCACCAGGTCGACCTCGCCGCGCGGACAGCGGTGCTTGCGCGCCACGATCCGGTAGCCGCGCGCGGCGAGCAGATCCTCGGCGGCCTTTTCTCCCAGGTCGCCGAGGCGCTGGCGGACCGTGCTCACGCCTGGACCACCAGGTCCGCGGTTCCCTGCGGCGGCTCCTCCACGGTGCGGTGGATGATCTGCGTCTGGGCCGAGATTCCCTTGAGCATCTTGGCCACCAGCGCGCGCTTGGCGGGCTCGAGCGAAGAGAACGCGTCGTCCACCACCACCGGCAGGCGTTTGTAGGCCGCCACCCGCTCGAGCAGGGCCAGGCGCAGCGCCGCGTATGCCAGGTCCTTCAAGAGCGGCGGCAGGCCGTGGTACGGCCCGCTGCGGCCGTCGGCGTTGGAGAGCACCCAGTGCCGCTTCTCGTCCGTGGAGCTGGAGGCGATGCGCTTGTCGGTGAGCGCCGACAGGTAGGCGGACAGCCGCGGGGAGATCGCCTCCCACACCTCGTCCGCCGACAGGTTGAGGAGCTCGGCCGCCCTCTCCACCAGGTTCTGCGGCACCTCGGGCTCGGGGACGGTGGTGCCCCCCCGGCGCGAGCCGCCCAGTCCCATGGCGTGCTTCAAGTCCACTTCGATCTCCCCCAGCGGGCGGGCGAACCCCTGCGCCGACACCTCGGCCTCCAGCTTGCGCTTCTCCTCTTCCAGGAGCGGCGTCTCGATGGGCACCCGGGCCAGGTCCGGGTGCTTGCGCAGCTCATCGACCAGGCCGCGGGCATCCTCGCGGGAATGGATCACCTTCTCGCGCTCTTCGAAGAGCTGGATCAGATCGGAGGCCGAGTCGACGTGCGCCGCCCTCATCGCGTTCTTCAGCAGGGCCTGCTCCTCGTTGAAGAGGCGGTGGACGGCCTGCTCGCGCTCCTTCAAGTCCTTGAGGTAGGTGGCGGCTTCCTTGTCGGCCTCGTCCACCTGGATCCAGCGCAGGAGCGCCACCAGCGCGGCGAAGAACGGGACCAGCCCGGCGAAGGCGATCTGCGGATTGCGCAGCCAGACCGCCAGCGCGTCGACGCCGATGCCCAGGAGCAGGCCGCCCACGAACCACCCGTTGCCCCACAGCGACTCCGCCGGAGGCGGAGTGGTCTGGATGGCCCGCTGGCGCTTGTAGGCGAGCTCGCTGAGGGCGTCGTCGCGTCTCTTCTGGTCCTCCTTCATCCGGCCGGCGCGCGCGGTGAGCTCCTTCATCTGTTCGGCCGTCCACGGGGAACGCGCCAGCTCCGCCTGGATGGCGTTCAGCTTGTCCTGCGCCTCGTGGAACTTCCGGTTGAGCTCGGTCAGCTCGTGCAGACGCTGCTGCACCTTGAACAGCCGATCCTGGATCCCTTCGTACCGCTTGGTCTGCTCCAGCTCCTCCTTGAGCGCCTGGACCTTGGCATTGTCCACCACGGCCTCGGGGGCCGCCACGCCGCGCGCCTTGAGCGAGGGCAGCTCGTTCGATTCCAGGATGAAGAAGCTGAAGTAGTGGTCGGCCGGTGGCAAACCGCACTCCACCCGCAGGAAGGACTCGATCTCCAGGTTGTCCTGGGAGAGCGTGGAGAACCTCTTGCCCGCGGCGTCGAACCGCTGCAGCTGCCGCGCCCCGCCCAGCTCGCGCAGGAGCCGGTACGGAGTGCCGTCTCCGGAGGTCAGGCCGAGCCCGACCCGGGTGGGGCCCTCGCCGTCGACCAGGCGCAGCAGGTCGTCCGGGCCGGGGAACAGCGCGGCCAGAAGCGCGCTGCGCAGCGAGGCCGCCCGGGAGACTACGGCCACGTATCCAGGCCGCAAGGCGATCTGGCCCTGCGTGCCGAGATCCTTCACCCGCTGGTAGAGCAGCTCGGTGAGCTGCACGTAGCCTTCGCCCCCGTGTGTTACTGCGCGGCGCTTTCCTCGGCGCTCTTCAGCCGCGCCGCCTTGCCCTGCAGCTCGCGCAGGTAGAATAGCCGCGCGCGCCTGACCTGCCCGCTCGTCACCACTTCTATCTTCTCGATCCGGGGGGAGTAGACGGGGAAGATGCGCTCCACTCCCACCCCATACGACACCTTGCGCACGGTGAAGGTCGAGCTGAGGTGCCCGCGCCTGCGGCGGATGACCACGCCCTCGAAGATCTGGATGCGCTCCTTGTCGCCCTCGCTGATCTTGGAATGTACCCGCACCGTATCCCCGACGCGGAACGCCGGGACCTGGCCGCGGGCCTCGGGCTTCACGTTCTTCTCTTCCACCAGCTCGATCGCCTTCGCGCGCATCTTCGCACCGCTCCTTCGGACTTGCCGTCTGTAGAGTGTCCTACTGCTCTCTGAAAACCAAGGAATCGTCAAGCTTCTTCTCGCTCGAGAAGCCGCAGGTCCTCGGGCGACAGGCGCAGCTTCTCGAACAGGTCCGGGCGGCGCTCCCGCGTGCGCAAGAGCGCCTGGCGCCTGCGCCAGCGCGCGATGCGGGCGTGGTCCCCGCTGAGCAGGGCCTCCGGCACCTCCGCGCCGCGGAATTCCGGCGGCCGGGTGTATTGCGGGCCCTCCAGGAGCGCCTCGCCCGCGAACGACTCCCGGGCGGCGCTCTCGCGGTTGCCCAGGACGCCGGGGACCAGGCGCGCCGCGGCCTCGATCACCGCCAGCGCCGCCACCTCGCCGCCCTGCAGCACGAAATCGCCCAGGGAAAGCTCCTCATCGACGTAAGCGAGGACCCTCTCGTCGATGCCCTCGTAGCGCCCGCAGACCAGCACCAGCCGCTCCAGGGCGGCCAGCTCCTCCGCCCTGCGCTGGTCGAACCGCGCGCCTTGCGGCGAGAGCAGCACCACGCGCGCGCCGGGGAGCGCCGCTCGCGCCGCCTCGATGGCTGCGACCAGCGGCTCGGGCTTCATCACCATGCCGGCGCCGCCCCCGTAAGGCACGTCGTCGGTGACGCGGTGCCTGCCGGAGGCGAAATCGCGGATGTCCATGACCCGGACGCGCAAGAGCTCCTTCTCCTGGGCCTTGCCGAGGAGGCTCTCCGCGAGCGGCCCCGCGATCAGGCGGGGAAACAGGGTCAGTACGGCGACTTCCACCTAATCCTCCAGCTCGAACAGCCCGTCGGGGGCCTCGATCACGATGCGCTGGCGGGCCTCGTCGATCTCCTGGACCAGCGCGAAGGGGACCAGCGACTCGCGCCCGGCGCCGCGCACCCGGAGCAATTCTTGTAGTCCGGCGGTCTCCAGGCCCATCACCTCGCCTCGAGACGTGCCCGACTGGTCGGCGACCGCGTAGCCGAGCAGGTCCGCCGCGTAGATCTCGCCCTCCCCGGCGGCAGGAAGCGCGCCTCGCTCGACCAGCGCCTCGTCTCCGCGCAAGGCGTCCGCCGAGTCGCGGTCGGAAAGTCCGCGCAGGGCGACCAGATAACCCTGGGCGGCACGCTCCGCGCGCTCGACTTCGTAGCGGCGCGGCTCCCCTTCCCCCGTCCGCAGCCACAGGGAGGTGACGCGGGTCAACGCGTCGGACGTCGGATTGTAGGGCACCAGCACGACGCGCCCCCGCACGCCATGCGCCCGCGACACGCGCCCGACGGCGAGGAGCTCGTCCTTGGGCGCCATGTTCAGACCGGCCCGCATGCGACCGCCAGCACCTTCAGCTCGGGAGGGAGGGCCGTCGCGCTCGGGGAACGCAGGCAGAATTCCGGGGCGGGCCCGAGCACCATCTGCCGCTGCCAGAGCGCGCCCCCCACCTCCGTCACCAGCGGTTCCATGCGCTCGAACAGGGCCGGGTAGCTAGTCCCGGAGGGCTTGCCGAACCAGGAAGCGTGCTTCTCTTCACCGATCCTTCCCGACTTGAGCGCGTAAAGGCCGCCCGAGCCGCCCGCGGCCAACCCGGCGACACTGTCGTGCGGATCGCGCCGGGAACCGGCCACGGCCGCCTCGTTCAGCGAACCGAGCGCGGCGAAATCGTCGATCAGGTACCAGTCCTCGAACCCGGCGCCGCGAGGCAGCCACGGCGCGCCAGCGACCTGAAAGCTGCGGGACGATCGGAAGCCCCGCGGAGGATCGGACGCGAGCGCGCGATGGAACGCTCCCAGCCGCTCGACGTAGGCGGGCGCGGCCTCGGCGCTCCAGTGCCAGAAGACGTAGGCGAGCGTCATGGCGACCCTCGCTTGAAGCGGCGGCTACCGCTTCGGCTGCTCCGCCGGCTTGCGGGCGCGCTTGATCAGCTGGGCCACGGTGCTGGACGGCTGCGCCCCGAGCTTCAGCCAGTGCTCGATGCGGTCGGTCTTGAGGTGGATGCGGGCGGGCTTGGTGTTCGGATCGTAGGTGCCCACTTCCTCGGTGAACTTGCCGTCGCGCGGGTTGCGCGAGTCGGTCGCCACCACGTGGTAGAACGGCGCCTTTTTCGCGCCTCGGCGGGCGAGGCGCAGCTTGACGGACATCCTTGGCTCCCTTGGAAAAGCGGCGCTGTGTACCCGAAAAGGGGGCCCCCCGTCAAGCCAGCAGCCGCCAGGCGATCCAGGCGGCCAGTGAGGCGGCGAGCAAGGCAGGCAGCAGCCGGGGGATCGCTCGCTGGCTCACGGACGCCTCCGCGAGAGCTCCCGGCGGTTGAACAGCAACACCGCGACGAGCCAGCCGAGGAATACCCAGCACAGGTCGTAGAGCGCGGGCCCGGCCGCGTGCAGGTCGACGGCGAGCTTCAGCGGATCCTGCGGACCCAGGTACGTGCTCAGCTCCGCCGCCGGGGCGGCCCATTCGGGATGTCCGAGGAGGCCCGGCAGACTCTGGCGCAGAGTGGCCCAGGCGATCGCCGACACCACCAGGGCGCCCCCGTTCGTCCATCCCGGAAGGACCACTCCCAGGGCGGTGAGCACCGACAGCCATGCGAATGCCCAGAGCACCGCGAGCGGGAGGACCGCCAGCGCCGAGAGCGGGATGGCGCGGCCGCTGCCCAGGGAAGCCACGGCTGCCACGGCCCACCCCCCCGCCGTCACCGCGGCCAGCGCGATGCCCGCGCCAATCAAGCGGCCGCCGACCCAGGCAGCGCGCGTGATGGGCCGGAGCAGGACGAGCTGAGCGTGACCGGAGCCCAGCTCGTCCGAGAGCAGCCCCGCCCCCAGGGCAAGCGTCAGGAGCAGCAGGAACAAGAGGCCGAAGCCGGCGAAGGCGTCGAGCAGCGCGCCGGCCCGCGCGCCCAGCCCCGACGCGCCGGCGAAGCACACCCCGAGGACCAGGATCGCCGGCGAGCGCAGCTTCTCCCGCGCCGCCGCGCGAGCGACCGGCCAGGAGATCACACCCGCCCCTCCACGATCTGCAGGTAGAGCTGCTCCAATTCGGCGCCGGCGAGGCGGACTTCGAGGATCCCGGCGCCCAGCCCGACCAGCCGCCGAACCAGCGCGGGCACCTCGTCCTCCGAGATGACGGGCACGCGGAAGCGGTCCCCTTCCAGCGTACCCTCGGGGATCGCCTTTGCCAGGGCTGCGGCGATCTGCGCCGGATCCTTCAACCGGACCTCGGCGCGCCGTCCTCCGGCCCGCACCTCGTGCGTCCGCAGCAGCCGGCCCTCCTTGAGGAAGAGGACGCGGTCGCAGACCCGTTCCACCTCGCTGAGCAGGTGCGAATTGAGCAGCACGGCCGCGCCACGCGCGCGCAGCGAAACCAGGAGCTCGCGCATCGCCGCCACGCCCGCCGGGTCGAGCCCAGCGGTGGGCTCGTCGAGCAGCACCAGGTCCGGATCGCCGAGCAGCGCCAGGGCGAGACCAAGCCGCTGCGCCTGGCCCCGGGAGTAGGTGCCAGCGAGCCGCCGCGCCGGGCCGGCGAGACCCACCTGCTCCGCGAACCTGTCCGCGCGCCGGCGGGCGTCGCTCCGGGTGAACCCCAGCAGCTCCGCATGAAAGGCCAGGATCTGCAAGCCACTGAGTTTGCGGGGGAAAAGTGGAGCGTCTGGCGCGTAGCCGACGCGGCGGCGCGCGCCGAGCAGCTCCGGGTCGCCGCCGAAGATGCGCGCTTCGCCCGCATCCGGGTGGAGGAGCGCGAGCGCCAGCTGCATGGCGGTGGTCTTGCCGGCGCCGTTCGGTCCCAGCAAACCGACGATCTCTCCGGAACGCACCGCGAAGCCGAGCCCGTCCACCGCCACGATCGGCGCGCCTCCGCGCGCTCGGTAGGTCTTTCTCAAGCCGGCGACCTCGAGCGCCGGCGGCTCTGCGGTCGGCGGCCCGCCGGTCACTTTCGCAGCACCTGCTGGAGCGTCTTGCCCAACAGGTGCGGCCCGGCGGCGATGTGCACTCCCGCGGCCTGCAGCGCCGCGATCTTGTCCTTCGCCGTGCCCTTCCCCCCGGAGATGATCGCGCCCGCGTGGCCCATCCGCTTTCCCGGAGGCGCGGTGGCCCCCGCGATGAAGCCGACCACCGGCTTGCGGTAGCTCGCCTGGATCCAGGCGGCGGCATCCTCTTCCTCGCCTCCGCCGATCTCGCCGATCAGGATGATCGCGTCGGTGTCCGGATCGCTCGCGAACAGCTTCAAGCAGTCGACGAAGTTCAAGCCATGCACCGGGTCCCCGCCGATGCCGATGGCCGTCGACTGGCCCATCCCCAGCTGCGTGACCTGGTGGACCGCCTCGTAGGTGAGGGTCCCCGACCGGGAGACGATTCCCACCCGGCCCTTGCGGTGGATGTGGCCCGGCATGATGCCGATCTTGCATTCGCCGGGAGTGATGATCCCGGGGCAGTTGGGTCCGATGAGGCGCACCGGCGAACCCTGCAGCGCCCGCTTCACCTTCACCATGTCGTCCACCGGGATCCCCTCGGTGATGCAGACCACCAGGGGGATCCCGGCACCGGCAGCCTCCAGGATGGCGTCGGCGGCGAAGGCCGGCGGGACGAAGATGACGCTCGCGTTCGCGCCCGTCTCCTTCACCGCCTGGGCGACGGTGTCGAAGACGGGCACGCGATCCTCGAACCGGGTCCCGCCCTTCCCCGGCGTGACGCCCGCCACCAGCTGCGTGCCGTACGCGAGCATCTGCCTGGAATGGAACGAGCCCGCGCTGCCGGTGATGCCCTGGCAGAGCACGCGGGTGCTCTTGTCGACCAGCACGCTCATTGCAAGACCTCGGGATGTGGCGGCCAGACGCGCTCGCCGCCGTCGGTGAAGGTCCCCAGCGTTCCGGAGTCGGCGGGGAAGCCGAGGTCGCGATGGCACTTGCGCGCGATGCTCTCCCCGGGGCCGCCGTCGGCGCGGCGGTACACCCAGCCCAGCGGAAAGAGGTGCTTGGTTCCCTTCGCCGTGGCGATCCGGATCGCCGGACCGAGGGCGTGCCCGGGGACCCACTCGCCGCCGAAGTTGCGGACCAGCAGCTCGCCCAGGTAGCAGCCCACCGCGTCGCGGTACTCGTCGTGCCCCTTGAGGCGCTCCACCAGGTCGTCGACGAAGAGCAGCTCGTCGCGTCCCCAGGCGAGGCCGATCCCGTGCTCCCGCATCACCCGGACGAAGTGCTCGGCCGAGTCGCGGAAATCGGCCGCGCCGGGCTTGCCGAGGAGGTTGCGGAAGAAGGAGGAGACGAGCCCCATTTGCTCAAGCGGCTTTCTTCGCGGCGGCGACCGCCTTGTAGGCGGCGTCTCCGAGGTCGTCGGCGGGAATGATGGGGAGCCCCGAGGTGCGGAGCAGCTCCTTGCCTTGCTCGACATTGGTGCCCTCGAGCCGGACCACCAGCGGCACGCGGAGCTGCACCTGCTTGGCGGCGGCGATGATGCCGGCGGCGATCACGTCGCAGCGCATGATGCCCCCGAAGATGTTCACCAGCACGGCCTGCACCCGCGGATCGGCGAGCAGGATCTTGAAAGCCGCAGTGACCTTCTCCTCGTCGGCGCCGCCGCCCACGTCGAGGAAGTTCGCCGGCATCCCTCCGGCGGTCTTGATCATGTCCATCGTCGCCATCGCCAGGCCGGCGCCGTTCACCATGCAGCCGATGTTGCCGTCCAGGGCGATGTAGCTCAGGTCGTGTTCCTTCGCCTGGACCTCGCGCGGGTCCTCCTCGTCGGGATCGCGGAGCGTGGCGATCTCCGGCCGGCGGTAGAGGGCGTTGTCGTCGAAGTTCATCTTCGCGTCGAGGGCCACCACCTCGCCGGCCTTGGTCAAGACCAGCGGGTTGATCTCCACGATCGAGGCATCGGTCTCCTGGTAGGCGCGGTACATGGCGGCGGCGAACTTCGCGAAGGATTGGACCGCCCGGCCGGCGAGGCCCAGCCCGAAGGCGAGGTCGCGCGCCTGGTAACCGGCCAGGCCGACCACCGGATCGACGGCCTCCCGCAGGATCTTCTCCGGGTGCCTGGCCGCGACTTCCTCGATCTCCACGCCGCCCTCGCTGGAGGCCATCAGCACGTCGCGCGAGATGGCCCGGTCGAGGGTGAGCCCCAGGTACAGCTCCCGGGCGATCTCCACGCCCTCCTCGACGTAGACCTTGCGGACCTTCTGACCTTGCGGGCCCGTCTGGTGCGTGACGAGCTGCATGCCGAGCATCTGGCGAGCCAGATCGGCGGCCTGCTCGGGGCTGCGGGCCAGCTTCACCCCGCCGCCCTTGCCGCGGCCGCCGGCGTGGATCTGCGCCTTGATCACGCTGACCGGGTTGCCGCCCGCCATCAGCTCCCGCGCAGCGGAGGCGGCCTCCTCGGGCGTCGTGGCCAGTTTCCCCCGCGGCACGGCGACGCCGAATCGGGAGAGGATCTCCTTGGCCTGGTACTCGTGGATCTTCATCGAGGCACCTCGGAGGCGCCGCAGATACACCCCGCCCGCGCCCGGTGCAAGCCGATGCGCCCTCCCTCTGGATCTGCGACAATCCGTCCACCTTGCTGCGGACTCCCCAGGACGCGCTGGATCTGCTGCGCCGGGACCGCGTGCTGACGCTGACGCCCGCCGGGCGCCCGCGTTCCCTGGTGGGCGAGATCGCGGGAGAGTTGAGAGGCAGCTGGTGGGGGCATCCCCAGGGCGGCCTCATCTTCTCGATCGCAACGGCCCTGGAGGACTCGCCGGAGGTGCTCGGCGCGAAGCTGGTGCGGGGGAAGGTCACCTTCGTGCACCGGACCCTGTGGCCGCAGCTCCTCAGGGTGGTGCTCGATCCGCAGTGGCAGAAGGACGCGAGAAGCAAGCTGCCCGCGCCTGCCCGGCAGCTGCTCGCCGAGGTGGACCGCGAAGGGACGCTGCGCCTCGAAGGGCGCGCGCCGGCCAGGCTCGAGCTGGAGAAGCGCGGCCTGGTCCTCGCCGCCTCGGAGCACACCGACAGCGGCCGGCACGCCATCGTGCTCCGTTCCTGGGAGGAGTGGGCGCCGGCGGCGATGCGCAAGAAGGCGCGCGCGCTGAAGCTCGATGCCGCGCTGGCCGAGCTGCGCTCCGCGGGCCTGACCCTGTGATCCGGGTCTTCCACAGCGACTCCTACCCGTTGCCGCTGCCGCCCGGGCACCGGTTCCCGACCCCGAAGTACCGGCTGCTGCGCGAGCGCCTCCTCGCCGACGGGACGATCCGCGAAGAAGACTTCACTCCCTCGGGGGTGATCGATCTGGACGCGCTGCTCCTGGTGCACGAGCCCGCCTATGTCGAGGCGGTGGTGGGGGGCGGCCTGACGGAGGCCGAGGTGCGCCGCCTGGGATTTCCCTGGAGCGAGGCGCTGGTCCGGCGCTCGCGGGCCTCGGTGTCGGGCACCGTGGCTGCTGCCCGGGAGGCGCTGTGCAACGGAATCGCCGGCAACCTGGCGGGCGGCACGCACCACGCGTTCGCCGACCACGGCGAGGGGTACTGCGTCTTCAACGATCATGCGGTCGCCGTCCGCCTGCTGCAGCTCGAGGGACGCATCGAGCGGGCGGCGATCGTCGACCTCGACGTGCACCAGGGCAACGGGACCGCGGCCATCTTCGCCGCGGACGACTCGGTGTTCACCTTCTCCATGCACGGCGCCCGCAACTACCCCTTCCACAAGCAGCGCAGCTCGCTGGACCTCGAGCTGCCCGACGGCTGCGAGGATGCGGAGTACCTGGCGCTCCTGGCACGCCATCTGCCGGCGGTCCTCGACGCCTCGCGCGCCGACCTCCTGCTGTACCAGGGCGGCGTGGACCCGCTCGCGGAAGACGCCTTGGGCCGGCTGCGCCTGACCCACCAGGGGCTGCGCGCGCGGGACCGCCTGGTCCTCGCGGCGGCGCGCGACCGCGGCTTGCCCGTGGTGCTCACCCTGGGCGGCGGGTACGCGAAGCCGATCGAGGCCAGCGTCGAGGCCCATTGCGGGACCTACCGCGAGGCCAAAGCGGCGTTCGCTTGACCTCGACGCTCGTGCGAGCAGCCGCAGCCCGGTCAGATGGACTTCCCCGGAGCGGATCGCCTCGATCATGGCCGGCATGCTCCTCGCTGCTCGTGCCACCATGATCCGGCTGTAAGCGGCGTCCTCGGAGAACCGGAGCTCGCCGACGCAGTATCCGAACATGGAGGGAAACGCGCATCCGAGGTAGAGCTTGCGGCGGTTTTCCGACCTTCTGCGCCGGCCGCTGGCGCACGCGAGATTGGCGAAGGGCCGCGCGGAGTGGAGCTCGATCTCGGCAATTCGCTGCCCGCTTGGATCAAGCGATGGGCGGGTAGCCCGTGCCGTGCGACTCAACCTGTTCCAGAACGGGCCGCAGCGCGTCAAGGCGGCGCGAGCTCAGGAAGCCTCGCCGACGTCTGCTGGCCGTGCAGGCTGGACTCCCCGCTGCCGCTTCGCTCGACTCCCCCTGGAAAGCATCCGAGATCCTCGTCGCAGTCCTCGGACGCGGAATTCACGATCGCGCCCCGGCACTCGCCCCGGGCCGCGCGAGGCGAGAAGTGACCAATCATACGAGCGAGCTCCCTTGTAGAGGCGCCCAGACGCCGGCTCGAAGAGCGTGTGTGGTTGGCAGAGCGGTTCCGAGGCGTAGTTAGAACCCGCTGCTGAACGCGGTCCGCTCCGGACGGGCGCGAGGCAGCCTCTTCTGCTTGCGCGTCGACGGCCGGGACCTCTGCGGCTCCACCTTGACGACGGGCGTGAAGTGCCGCTGTACCTGCATCTGGGCGAAGCCGAGCCCCGCGAGCAGACCCGCGGCGACGGCCAGCGACACCCAACCGAGAGGCGGCCGCCATCCCCTGTGCATCACCCGCTCCAACTCGGGAGCGAAAGTCGGCTCGTTCGCGGCGGGGAGCTGGTGCCAGCCGAGCGCGTCGAACCCGGACCAAAGGCCGCGCACGTCGCGCTGCACTGCCTGCCGCATGTCCTGCAGCGGAGGGATCCGGGCGAGCGACACTTCGGCAAGTCGCGGCAGCAGCATGGCACCTCTGTGGATGCCCCTGAATGTAGTGAGGTGCGTGTCGGAATGCCGCAGTCGTGATTTCGCGGATTTGCGACCACCGGAACGTGCAGGAACGTACGAAGCGGGACTCAACCGGGGCCGGACCCGCCCTTGCGTTCGTCGCTGTAGAGGAAGTCCCGGAGCGCCTGCCGCGTGGTCTCTCTTGCCATCTCCGCGATGCTGGAGGTGAGCGGAATTCCCTTGGGACAGGCCTTCACGCAGTTGGCGGCCTTGCCGCAGTCGTTCACCCCGCCCGGCAGCATCAGCGCGTGCAGGCGCTCCGAGGCGTTCATCTTGCCGGTGGGATGGTTGTTGAAGAGCCGCGCTTGGGAGATCGACGCCGCGCCGATGAACCGGGTAGTCTCGCCCACTTGCGGGCAGACCTCCAGGCAGCAGCCGCAGGTCATGCAGGTGGAGAGAACGTAGTTGATCTCCTGGTCCTCGGGCGCGACGCGGGGCCCGGGCCCCAGGTCGTACGTGCCGTCGATGGGAATCCAGGCTCGGACGCGCTTCAGCGAATCGAACATCTTCTGCCGGTCCACCGACAAGTCGCGCACCAGGGGGAACTTCTTCATCGGCTGGAGCGTGATCGGCTGCTCGAGGTGGTCGATCAATGCCGAGCAGGCTTGCCGCACCTTCCCGTTCACGTTCATGGTGCAGGAGCCGCACACTTCCTCGAGGCAGGCCTGGTCCCAGACCGGCGGAGGCACCCGCTTGCCGGCGGTGGTCACGGGGTTGCGCTGGATCTCCATCAGCACGGAGATGACGTTCGCGTTCTTGGTGTAGGGGACCGAGAACTCCTCCCAGCGCTTGGGGGCGTCGGGACCGTCGCGGCGTTCGATGCGGACCAGGATGGGCCGGGCCATTCGCGTGCTTCTCGTCTCCCTCAGGCGTACCAGCGCGGCTCGGGCTTCAGGATGGGGCTCTTGAGGCTCTGGATGGGCTCGAAGGTGATCTGCGGGCCGCCGGACGACCAGCGGGCCATGGTGAACTTGAGCCACTTCTCGTTGCGCCTGCGCCAGGCCTCCATCCACTCGGGGTCCTGGCGGGGGTCCTTGGTCTTCGGCTGCGGCAGGTCGAACTCCGGCTTGTAGTGGCTGCCCCGGCACTCGTCGCGCATCCGGCCGCCCACCAGGATCAGCTCGGCGATCTCCAGCATGTTCCAGAGCTGGTTCACGTACGCGGCGCTCTGGTTGAGCGTGCGCCCGGTGTCCAGCACGTTGGCGGACTTCCATCGCTCCTTGATGCCGCGGATCTGCTGGACGGCCTGGTCGAGCTCGCCGTTGTGCTTCACCACCGTGGACACCCGCTGCATCAGCTCGCCCATCTCGCGGCCGATCACGTACGGGTTCTCCGTGCCTCCCATCTTGTAGATGGAATCGAAGCGCTCCACCCACCGTTGCCGGCTGCTGCCGAGCAGGCCCTGGGGCACGTCGCCCATCTTCGGCGCCGCGTTCCGCGCGTAGCTGATCATCGCCGGGCCCGCGATCATCCCGGCGTAGATGCAGCTGAGCAGCGAGTTCGCGCCCAGGCGGTTCGCGCCGTGGTACGCGTAATCGCACTCCCCGGCGGCGTAGAGACCCGGCACGCTGGTCGCCTGCTGCCGGGGCGAGTCCTTCACCATGTCGTTGTTCGCGTCGGCCTCGTAGTCGACCCACAGCCCGCCCATCGAGTAGTGCACCGCGGGGAAGATCTTCATCGGCATGTGGCGCGGATCGACGCCGACGAACTTCTCGTAGATCTCCATGATGCCGCCGAGCTTGCGGTCGAGCACGTCGGCGGGGATGTGGGAGACGTCGAGGTAGACCGCCTCTTCCCCCTCCACCCCCAGTCCCAGGTCGCGCACCACGTGCACGATCTCCCGGCTGGCCACGTCGCGGGGGACCAGGTTCTTGTACTTGGGGTATTTCTCCTCCAGGAAGTACCAACGCTCCGGCTCCGGGATCGAGCGCGGGCCGCGGGTCTCTCCCTTCTTGCGCGGCACCCAGACGCGGCCGCCCTCGCCGCGCGCCGACTCGCTCATCAGCCGGTTCTTGTCCTGCCCCGGGATCGCGGTCGGATGCACCTGGATGAACTCGGCGTTCGCGTAGACGGCGCCGTCCATGTAGGTGCGGCCGTTGGCCGAGCCGGTATTGATGGTCGAGTTGGTCGAGCGCCCGTAGACGATGCCCGGGCCGCCGGTGGCCAGGCAGACCGCGTCGGCGGCAAACGCCTGGATCTCCATGTTGCGCAGGTCGATCGCCACGATGCCCCGGCAGGCTCCCTGCTCGTCCTTCACGAAGGAGAGGTACTCCCAGTATTCGGACTTGCGGACCAGCCCCTCGGTCTCGAAGCGGCGGACCTGCTCGTCCAGGGCGTAGAGCAGCTGCTGCCCGGTCGAAGCGCCGGAAAACGCCGTCCGGTGGTGCATCGTGCCGCCGAAGCGGCGGAAGTCGAGGAGCCCTTCCGAGGTGCGGTTGAACGGCACACCCATTCGATCGAACAGGTAGATGATCGCCGGCGCGGCGTAGCACATGCCCTTGACGGGCGGCTGCTCGACGAGGAAGTCGGCCCCGCGGATGGTGTCGTAGAGGTGGATGTCGGGGTGATCGCCTTCGCCTTTGGTATTGACGGCGCCGTTGATGCCGCCTTGCGCACAGACGGAGTGGCTGCGTTTCACCGGGACGATCGAGAAGACGTCGACCTGCTTGCCAGCCTCCGCCAGCTTGATGACCGTCATCAGCCCGGCCAGGCCGCCGCCGACGACGATGTAACGCTCCGCCATTGCACCTCCGGAGCCGCGCGTCATAGCGCACCGGACCCGGACCCGCAACGAAGGAGACGGCTACTTCTTCTCGTTCTGCGCCAACGTTTGCTTGGCCGCGGACTTCTTGGCTGCCTTCTTCGCGACCACCTTCTTCTGCGGCTTCTGCTCCTGCTGCTGGGCGGTCTGGTGCTCTTCCTCGCAGGCCCCCGCCGCGCCTGCTCCGAGGAGCCCCGCCACGGCCGCGCCGATCCAGATGAGCTTCTTCATCGCGGACCTCACCCGGCCGGCACGGCCGGTGGTGAGAACCCTAACGCTTCGGCGGCCGGCCCGCCATGGGCTTCCCATCCGCCGCACGGCTTGCTAGGGGACGCCAGATGGCCGGCGAGAGCTCGGTGCGATTCGTGGACCTGGAGACCGCCCTCGCCTCCCGCGGTCTCCGCATGGCGGTGATCACCACCGTCCCCAGCCTGTGGTCCGATGCCGCGCGCGGGATGGCGGCCGTCAAGGAGCTCGAGTGCCTGGCAGTCGCCTTCGACCCGCGCGACGAAACGATCCCGCGCTGGACGGGATGTCCGAACGCCCCGGTGGCACTCTACGCGAACGAGCTTCCCCGCACCGGTTGGGCGGAGATCCTGACGCTCCTGGAGCGGCTGGGCGGCAAGGTATCGCTCGTCCCGGGGGATCCTGCCGAGCGCGCGTCCCTCTTCGGGCTTTCGCACGAGGTGTGCGGCGAGATGGGCCTCGGCTGGATCCGCCGGTTCCTGCTGCTCCACTCGTCGTTCAGCAGCGGCGGAAGCGAAGGCTTTCCGCTTCCGGTGGCGAAGTACCTCGCCCGCCGGTACGGCTATTCGGCGGACCTCGTCGAGCCGGCGCGGCGAAGGTTCCTGGAGATCCTCGCAGCTCTCGATCGGCATCTGGCGCGCGCGGGCGGACCCTATTTCTTCGGCCCGCGCCTGACGGCGCTCGATTTCTATTCAGCCGCCGCGCTCGGCTCACTGGTGCCGCTGCCCGACGTGGTCCGTCCGATGGGAAAGACGATGCGCCCGGTGCTCGAGCAGCTCGACCCCGATCTGGCCGCGGCGATCACGCCGGCGCTCCTCGCGCACCGCGATCGCATCGCGCCGCGCTGGTTCGCCCTGCCCGGCCCTACAGCTTGATCTCGTCGACCGTCTTCTTCACCGACTGGAAGGATTTCTCGAACATCGCCTTCTCGTCGGCGGTCAGCTCGATCTGGAGGACCTTCTCCACCCCGCCCGAGCCGATCACCACCGGCACGCCCATGTAGTAGCCGTTGACTCCGTACTCGCCCTCCAGCAGCGCGGCGCAGGGCAGCACCCGCTTCTTGTCGCGCAAGTAGCTCTCCGCCATGGCGATGGCGCTGGTGGCCGGGGCGTAGAAGGCGGAGCCCGTCTTGAGCAGCGCGACGATCTCGCCGCCTCCCTTGCGGGTCCGGTCGACGATCGCCGCCAGCCGCTCCTTCGAGAGCAGCCTCTCCAGCGGGATGCCGCCCACCGAGCACATGCGGGTGACCGGCACCATGTCGTCGCCGTGGCCGCCCAGCACCAGCGCCTGGACGTCCTGGATGGACACGTTCAGCTCCTCGGCGACGAAGAGGCGGAACCGCGAGGTGTCGAGCACGCCCGCCATCCCCACCACCCGCTCCTTGGGGAAGCCGGTGATCCGCTTCATCGCGTAGACCATGGCGTCGAGCGGGTTGGAGATGACGATCACGAACGCGCTGGGGCACTTCTCCTTCACGTTGCTCGCCACGTCGCGCATGATCTTGATGTTCACCCCGAGCAGGTCCTCGCGGCTCATCCCCGGCTTGCGCGGCACGCCGGCGGTGACGATGACCACGTCCGCCCCGGCCACCTCGTCGTACTTGTTGGTGCCGGTGATGCGCGCGTCGAAGCCGTCCATGGCGCGCGCCTGCATCAGGTCGAGCGCTTTCCCCTGCGGAACGCCCTCCACCACGTCGTAGAGGACGACGTCGCCCAGCTCTTTCTGGGCGGCGAGGAGGGCGAGATTGCCGCCGATCTGTCCGGCGCCGATGAGCGCGATCTTCTTGCGAGGCATGGCGTCTTCTCCGGAGTGCAGGCGGCGCGCCTATAGCGCACTACCGCGAGCCTCGCAATCTGCCCCGGGATCGCCGCGCGCTTGACACTCCGTCGCGGATCCGGGTCTAGCTGGTGCCCGCGGACACGGGAATGCAGATGCCAGGAAAGGCAGCCCTGCGCGGCGCGATCGCCGCCGCCTTTTTCCTCCTCATCTCCTGCGCGGGCGCTCCTGGCCGGCCCGAGGAGCCACCTGCCCGGAACGTGGTGATCGTCGTCTGGGACGGCCTGCGCCCCGACGCGGTCGATGCGGAGGACACGCCGAACCTCTTCCGGCTGCGCGAGATCGGCACCGAGTTCGCCGACCATCATTCCACGTACCCGACCTTCACCATGATGAACTCGGCCAGCTTCGCGACGGGCGGCTTCCCCGGGACTGCCGGCTTCTACGGGAACGTGGTCTGGCAGCCGGGCGCCGAAGGGAAGGACTCGTCGGCCAAGCCGGTCGATTTCCGGCAACCGGTGTTCTCGGAGGACTATGCCGTCCTCGACGATCTCGGCCGGCAGGTGCAGGGCAGGCTGCTCCTCGCGCCGACGTTGTTCGAGGCGGCGCAGAAGGCTGGAATCGCCACTTTCGCTCTGGGGAAGAACGGCGCGGCGTACCTGCAGGACTTGAAGCGCGGCGGCATGCTTCTCGACGAGAAGACCGTCCTTCCCCTCTGGCTGGCCAAGGACCTGCAGGGATTCGGCGTCCCGCTGCCGGCCACCGCTCCATACGCGTACGGACTCGGCAACCTGACGCTGTCGTCGGCGAACGGCGACCCCACGCTGTTCCAGCCTCCGGAGAGGCTGAAGGACGGCGTCTCGTCGGATCCGACCGACGCGTCGGGCAGCCGCTTCAAGGCCGGGCTGGACTACATGGTCGCCGCGTATCTGGACCAGGTCCTCCCCCGCAAGCAGCCGCGGCTGAGCCTCCTCTGGCTGCGCGACCCCGACTCGACCCAGCACAGCTACGGGCTCGGCACCCGGAACTGGCACGACGCTCTCCGCGCCACCGACGCGATGTTGGGCCGTATCCGCGACAAGCTGAAGCAGCTGGGCCTGGAGCCCGTCACCGACCTGATCGTCGTCTCGGACCACGGCCACAGCAGCGTGTCCGGAGCGGTCCAGTGGTTCCCGCTGCGGGCCATCCGCGACCGCGCTTCCGCGGAGGTCGATCCGAAGGGCTATTCCGTCTCCGGCCTGGTCCGCCTCGCCGATCTGCTGCGCCGGGCGGGGTTCGCCGCCTACGACGGGATCGGATGCACGTACGCACCGCTCGCGGGCATCAAGGCGGACGGCGCGCCCGTGTACCCGGTGTCGACGGACGTCGACGGGACCGCCTGCGGCAAGGCCGGGCAGAAATACCAGGCGCCGGCGATGAAGGTGCCGCCGGAGCTGCCTCGCGGCGCGCTGGTCGTCGCGGTGAACGGAGGCAGCGACTACGTCTACGTGCCCGATCACGACCCCGAGGCCGTCCGAAGGGCGGTTCGCTTCCTGCAGGGCCGCAGCGAAGTGGGTGCCCTGTTCGTGGACGAGCGGTACGGCCGCATTCCCGGAACGCTGCCCCTCGGCGCGATCCGGGCGCAGCACGCGACCCGCAGCCCGGACATCCTCCTGAGCTACGACTACGACGAGAACGCGGTGGTGAGCGGCGTGCCGGGCATCGAGTACGCCGGCATCCTCCAAGGCAACGCGTACCGGGGGATGCACGGAAGCTTCAGCCCGCGAGACGTGCACAACGTGCTGATCGCCGCGGGCCCCCATTTCCGGCGCGGCTTCAAGGACGCGCTTCCGACCGGCAACGTGGACCTCGCCCCGACGGTCGCCCGCATCCTGGGCCTTTCGTTGCAGCCTACCGACGGACGGCCGTTGCTCGAGGCGATGGCGGGCGGCGCCGCCGCCGGCGAGTACCGGGTCGAGAGCGCGGTGCTGCAGCCGGACGCGCCGGCGACGGGACTCATCATCCAGCTCCCCACCGACCCGGGCGGGAAGGACGTCGATCCGGCCAAGAGCAGCTATACTTTCCAGCTGCGGACCAAGACCGTCTGGTCGGGGGACACGAGGTATACCTACTTCGATTCCGCAAAGGCCGTGCGGCGATGAAGCGAACCTCGACCATTCACGCCTTCTTCGAGACGGCGGCGCAGGAGCCCGATCGGGTGGCCTTGAGGCATCGCCTCTCCCCCGGCCGGTGGTCCGCGATGACCCGCGCGGAGTATGCGCGCGAAGTGCGCCGGATCGCCCGTGCGCTGATCGCCCTGGGCGTCCGCCCGGGCGAGCGCATCGCGCTGTGCGGCCCCAACCGGCCCGAGTGGCTGCTCTCCGACCTGGGGGCGCTGGCCGCCGGCGCAATCCCCGCGCCGTACTACCCGACGCTCCCCGCGGAGCAAGCCGCCTACGTGGTGGAGCACTCGGAATCGGTGGTGGCCGTCGTCCACGATGCGAACCAGCTCGCCAAGCTGGACGCGATGCGCGCCCGCCTGCCGCGTCTTCGCGCCCGGGTGCTGATGGAAGGGAGCGCGCCCGGCGCGCTCAGCTGGACCGAGTTCGTCGCACGGTCGAACGAGATCCCGGATTCCGCCGTGGACGAGCGCCTCGAGGGCCTCGAGAGCGATGCGCTCGCCACGTTGATCTACACCAGCGGAACCACCGGGCCGCCCAAGGCGGTGATGATCTCGCACGGCAACCTGCTCTTCGCCGCGGACGTGGTGCGAGAGCAGCTCGACATCCGCCCGGGGGACGAGCTGGTCTCGTACCTTCCCTTGAGCCACATCGCCGAGCAGATGTGCTCGCTGCACTCGCCTTCGGTGAACGGCTACTGCATCGCCTGTTGCGAGAAGCTGGAAGAGCTGCCCGAAATGCTGCGGGAGGTGCGCCCTACCCTGTTCGTGGGCGTGCCGCGCGTCTGGGAGAAGATGCAGTCCCGCATCGAGGAGCGCCTTCAGCAGGCAGCCCCCCGCAGAAGGGCCCTGATCCGTTGGGCGCAAAAGCTGGCGCTGGCGCGCGCCCGCGGCGAGCGGCCGCTCCTGCACGCCGCCGCGGACGCGCTCGTCCTGCGCAAGCTGCGCGCGGCGCTCGGGTTGGACCGCGCGCGCCTGCTGGCCACCGCCGCCGCGCCGATCCCGCGCGCCACCCTGGAGTTCTTCGAGTCGCTGGGGATGCCGCTGTACGAGCTCTACGGGCAGAGCGAGTGCACGGGCGCCACCACCGCCAACACGCAGGAGCACCGTCAGGTGTTCAGCGTGGGCAGGCCGCTTCCCCGCACCGAGCTGCGCCTCGCCGACGACGGCGAGATCCTCATCCGCGGTCCGCACGTGTTCCTCGGTTATCTCAAGGACGCCGAAGCGACGGCCGCGGCCCTCACGCCGGACGGCTGGCTGCAGACCGGAGACGTCGGGCGGATCGACCGCGACGGGTTCCTCCACATCACCGACCGCAAGAAGGACCTGCTGATCACCTCGGGCGGCAAGAACGTGTCGCCCCAGAACATCGAGGGCCAGCTGACGCGGATCCCAGGAGTGGCCCACGCGGTGGTGGTGGGCGACGCGCGGAAGCATCTGGTGGCGCTGCTCGCGCTGGACCGCCAGGCGGCGGTGCGCGAGGCGCAGGCCTGCGGCGCGGCCGCGGGGACGGTCGAAGCGCTCTGCGTGGACCCTCGCTTCATCGAGCGCATCGCCCGCGGCGTCGACGAGGTGAACCGCGGCCTCGCCTCCTACGAGACGATCAAGAAGTTCCGGCTGCTCCCGGTGGAGTTCGGCATCGAGTCGGGGGAGCTGACGCCCACCTTCAAGCTGCGCCGCAAGGCGGTCAACCAGCGGTTCGCCCGCGAGATCGAAGAGTTGTTCGGGTAGCCCCAGGGGGTCCATGGCCGTCCGCCTCCACATCCGATGCGCGCTGCGCTGGCTGGGCGCAGCTTCCTGCGCGTTCGCGTTCACGGCGCCGGCCCGGGCTGCCCCCGATCCGCTGGGCATCGGCGCGATCTACCCGGAGCTGGACGCGCTGTACGTCGACCTGCACCAGACGCCGGAGCTGTCGTTCCACGAGGAAAAGACGGCGGCGAAGCTGGCCGAGCGGCTGCGCAGGCTCGGATTCGAGGTCACTTCCGGCGTCGGTCGCACCGGAGTGGTCGGCGTCCTGCGCAACGGGCCTGGCCCTACCGTGCTGCTCCGCACCGACCTGGATGCGCTGCCCGTGGAGGAGAAGACCGGCCTCTCTTTCGCCAGCAAGGTGAAAGCGCGCAACGACGCCGGCGAGGTGGTGCCGGTCATGCACGCCTGCGGCCACGACGTGCACATGACTTCCTGGATCGGGGCGGCCACCCTGCTTTCGCGCGGCAAGGATCGCTGGCGCGGGACGGTGGTGATGGTCGGGCAGCCGGCGGAGGAGATCGTCTCCGGAGCGGCGGCGATGCTCGCCGACGGGCTCTACACCCGCTTCCCGAAGCCGGATTTCGCCGTCGCCGTGCACGACCAGGCCCTGTTGCCCGCGGGCCAGGTGGGCTTCGTCCCGGGCTTCGCGCTCTCCAACATGGACACGGTCGAGGTCACTCTCTACGGGCGCGGCGGCCACGGGGCCTCTCCGCACCGGGCCGTCGATCCGGTGCTGATCGCCGCCAAGACGGTGGTCGCGCTCCACACCATCGTCTCGCGCGAGATCAATCCCCAGGACCCGGCCGTGGTGAGCGTCGGATCGATCCACGGCGGGACCAAGAGCAACATCATCCCGGAGGAGGTGAAGCTGCAGATCACCGTCCGGTCCTACAAGGAAGAGGTGCAGAAACAGCTGCTCGCGGCCATCGCCCGCGTGGCGAAAGGGGAAGCGGCGGCCGCCGGCGCGCCGCGCGAGCCGTCCGTCGTAGTCGACCCGCACGGCACCACCCGCGCTACCTTCAACGACGAGGCGCTGACCGCGAAGCTCACCGCCGTGCTGCGGAGGGCGCTGGGAGACGACAACGTGGTCTCTTTCCCGCGGGACATGGGGTCCGAGGACTTCAGCGAATACGGACACGCCGGCGTGCCGGCCGTGCTCTTCTGGGTCGGCGCG
>DATFTN010000091.1:0-16739 GCA_035261845.1 Myxococcales bacterium
GGACCAGGCCTTCGCGGCCTCGACCGCCAAGCGGATCATCCACGGCATCAACCGGCCGCTCCAGGTCCAGTTCGGCCCCGACGGGGCACTGTACCTCGTCGACTACGGCGCGGTGCGGGACTTCGGCCAGTCGGACCCGAAGAGCAAGTTCATCGGCCCGAAAGACGGCCCGCTCGTGCAGATCCCCAAGACCGGCGTGATCTGGAAGATCACCCGGACCGGCGCCCGCGACGACGACTGAGCGCCAAAGGCCCCGCGGAGCGTGCCGCTCCGCGGGGCCGTTCTTTCACGGGCGCTGGTTGCGCTGGCACGCCGGGCCGGATCCATCTAAGGTGCGCCCCGCCATGGGTTTCAGCTACCGCGACGCCGGCGTGGACATCGAGGAGGGCGACGCGCTGGTCGAGCGCATCAAGCCCCACGCCCGCCGGACGATGCGGCCGGAGGTACTGGCGGGGATCGGCGGGTTCGGCGGGCTGTTCGAGGTGCCGAAAGGCTACCGCGAGCCGGTGCTCGTCGCCGGCACGGACGGAGTCGGCACCAAGCTGAAGCTGGCGTTCGGCAGCGGCCGGCACGAGACGGTGGGCATCGATCTCGTCGCCATGAGCGCCAACGACGTGGTGGTCTGCGGCGCCGAGCCGGTCGTCTTCCTCGACTACTTCGCCACCAGCCGCCTGCGCGCAGAGCAGGCCGAGCGCGTGATCGCCGGCATCGCGGAGGGCTGCCTGCGCGCCGGTTGCGCGCTGATCGGCGGGGAGACCGCGGAGCTGCCCGGCTTCTACGCCGAGGGCGAGTACGACCTGGCGGGCTTCTGCGTAGGCGTGGTGGAGAAGTCTCGCATCCTCGACGGATCGCGCGTGCGCGCCGGCGATGCGGTGCTGGGGCTCGCCTCGAGCGGCCTGCACTCGAACGGCTACTCGCTGGCGCGGAAGGTCTTCGGCGACCGCCCGGCGGGCGAGCTGCTCGACCTCTTGCTCGAGCCCACCCGGATCTACGTGAAGGATTGCCTGGGGCTGCGGGCCGCGGTCGACGTCCACGCCTTCGCGCACGTCACCGGGGGAGGGCTGCCGGGGAACCTCCCCCGGGTGCTGCCCGCCGGGCACCGGGCCGTCCTTCGCCAGGCGAGCTGGCCCCGGCCGCGCGTCTTCGAGCTGCTGCAGCGGACGGGGAAGATCGACGATGCGGAGATGTTCCGCACCTTCAACTGCGGCGTGGGCATGTGCGCCGTGGTGCGCCGCGAGGACGCCGCCGCGGCGCGCGACTTGCTGCAGGCGCGCGGGCAACCAGCCTGGGAGATCGGCACGATCGAGGCCGCCCCGGGGCTGGCCGAGCCCGAGGTGGTCTTCCGCTGATGGCGCGTCCCGTGCGACTGGGCGTCCTCGCTTCCGGAACGGGGTCCAATCTGCAGTCGATCCTGGACGCCTGCGCAAAGAAAAGCATCCCGGCCGAGGTCGCGGTGGTGATCTGCAACGTCCCGGGAGCGCGGGCGCTGCAGCGGGCCGCCGAGGCGCGAGTCCCGTCGGTGCTCCTGCCGCACCAGGAGCACGCGCGGCGGGAGGACTACGACGCCCGCCTGGTGTCCGAGCTGCGCTCCCGGGGAGTGGAGCTGGTGTGCCTGGCGGGGTTCATGCGCATCGTCACGCCCGTGCTCCTGTCCGCCTTTCCCCAGCGCGTGCTGAACATCCACCCCTCGCTCCTGCCCGCCTTCTCCGGGATGCACGGCGTGCGGCAGGCGCTCCGGGCGGGCGTGCGCGTGTCGGGATGCACCGTGCACTTCGTGGACGAGGCCACCGACAGCGGGCCCATCGTCATCCAGGCAGCGGTCCCGGTGCTGGAGGGCGACACGGAGGAGTCGCTCGCGGCCCGCATCCTCTCGCAGGAGCATCGCATCTACCCGCGCGCCATCCAGCTGGTCGCCGAGGGCCGTATCGCAGTCGAGGCTCGGCGCGTGCGCGTCTCCGCCCCCCAAGGCGACCCCGCGCGGACGTTTTCTTCACCTCCGGTGGAGCCGTGACCGATCCGAAAGAAAACAACGGGACACCCGGCCAGCCGTCCACCACCTCGCCCTCGACCTCCCCCTCTTCCTCGTTCCCAGTCCCCCGCGAGCCCCCCACCGCGACCCGATCCGGCATCCCTACTCCTCCCGGCGCCAGCCGCCCTCCTCCCAGCCCCTTCGCGTCCCGCCGCGTCCCGACCCTCCCCGACAAGCCCCTGCAGCGGCGCGTCTACGACGTGGCCATCATCGGCCCCGACATCGGCGGCGCGGCCGCGGCGGCGCTCCTCGCCAAGCGCGGGCTGCGCGTCCTGATGGTTCCGCTCTTGCAAGCCGGAGTGGCGCGCGACAGCGAAGGCTGGCTGCTCCCCGCCGCGCATCCGATGATCCCGCCGCTGCGGCAGCTCTCCGGCAGCATCTTCGCGCTCGACGAGCTGGGCCTGGCCGCGGATCTGCAGCGCCAGTCCGCGGGGACCGCCACGGGCGCCTTCCAGCTGCTCGGCGAAGAGCTGCGCCTCTCGCTGCCCTCCGATCAGCTCCGGCGCCGAGCCGAGCTTCGCCGCGAGCTGGGCGAGGAGGCCGGCGCCGCGGAAGCCGCCCTGGAGTCGTTGGAGCAGCTCGGCCGCGCTTGGGACCCGTTCGTGGGCGAGCCCCCTCCGCTGCCCGCGCGCGGGTTCTTCGAGCGGCGAAAGCTGCGGAAGATCCTGCCCAACCCTCCCCCGGAGGTGCCGCAAGGCCTCGTCGGGGAGGCGCTGCACGCGCTGGCTCCTTTCGCGGCCTCGCTGGTGGGCGACACCGCGCCGGAGGCCACCGCCCGCGAGGCAGCTGCCCTGTTCCGCGCGCCTCTGCGCCTCTGGGGCGGGGCGGCGCAGCTGGCGGATCTGCTCAGGACGAAGGCGGAGACCGCCGGCGCGCACCTCACCAACGAGAGCTGCTCGAGGCTGCGCCTGAGCCGCAAATCGGCCATGTTCGACCTGGCCGGCGCCGAGGTGCAGGTGAACCTGGTCGTGCTCGCCTGCCCGCCCCAGACCGTGAGGGAGCTGTGCGACGGCGGCGGCCGGTCCGAGCGGGCCGTCGTGGAAGAAGCGGAGCTGACCATCGAGCGCAAGGAGGCGCTGGCGCACTTCGTGGTCCGCACCGAGGGGCTGCCTCAGGCGCTGGAGGAAGCGGCCCTGCTGCTCGGGGACCCGGTGGGCCCGCTGGTCATTTCGGCGGTGCCGGCCCGCCGCGCCCGCGGCGAGGCAGCGGGCGAGCGCTTGCTCACCGTGGGACGCATCGTCGAGGCTGGATTCTCCGACGCGGCGGCGCTGCTCGCGTCGGTGCGAAAAGCGCTGGATCCAGTGCTGCCCTTCTTCGATCGGCACGTGGTGCACGAGTCCGCCGATCTGGATCCGCTGCACGGCCAGAGGATTCTCAAGCCGCACGAGGGGCTGCACTCCGAGCCGATCGGGTTGCGGCCCGTCTCGGCGGCGCACGAACGGGTGCTGTTCGCCTCCCGCGAGGTCTACCCGGGATTCGGGTTGGAAGGGTCGATCCTGGCTGCGCGCGCCTGCGCGACGCAGGCGCTGGACCTGAGCGGCCGCAAGCAGGTCTCGGCGACTTGACAGGCCGGAATTCCCGGGTAGGTTGAGCGATTCCTTTCCGGAGCTGAAGAGGACAGATGGCTTTCAAGTGCGACGTGTGCGGCAAGGGTCCACTCACCGGCAACCAGGTGAGCCACGCGAACAACAAGACGAAGAAGCGCACCCTGCCCAACCTGCAGCGCGTCCACGCGGTGGTGGGCGGCCGCCGGGTGCACCTCCGCGTCTGCACGCGGTGCCTCAAGGCCGGCAAGGTCGCCAAGGCGGCGTAGCCCGGGCCGGGAGGCCCGATGAGCACTGGAAACGGCTCGGCGCTCCTCGATCCGCGCGCGGCGCGGCAGGCGCTCCAGGCGGCGCACGGCCAGGAGAAGGTCCACCTCCTGCTCTCCGCGCCCGATCCGGAGGCGCTGGTCCAGTCGATCCCCCCGCACGAGCTGTACCTCGCCGTCCTGGAAGTCGGCCCGGAGGACGCCGCCGAGGTGGTGGCGCTGGCCTCGCCCGAGCAGTTCCGCCACTTCGTCGACCTGGGCGCCTGGCCGCGCCGCGACGAGGGCCCGGACCCGCGCGCCGTGCTGCGCTGGCTGCACCTGGCGCGCGAGGGAGGCGGAAACGCAGACCGGGCGTGGCGGCGCTACCTGGACAAGCTGGCGCTGCTCGATCCGGAGATGCGCTCGTTGGTGCTGCGCAAGGCCATGCGGGTGCACGACCTTCAAGAGGAGACCGAGCCGGCCGTCGCGGACCCGGGGCGCACCTTCCACACGCCCGAGGGACGCTACCTGGTCGAGTTCCTCCCGGAGGGAGGCGAGTTCGGGACCCTGAAGCAGCTCCTCGACGACCTGTACGCGGAGGACGTGTTGGGGACGACCCGGCTCCTCGAGTCGCTCCGCTGGGAGGTGCCGACCGAGTTGGAGGAGACCGCCCGCCGCTGGCGCGACGGCCGCCTGCGCGACCTCGGCTTCCCCGACCTGGACGAAGCGCTGGCGTTCTATGCACGGCCAGCGCGGCCCCCAAGCTCGCCCTCTGCCTCGACTTCACCCTCTCCCTCACCCTCTCCCTCGACCCCGGCCCCGACCTCGACCTCTCCCTCTCCCTCTCCCTCGCCCTCGACCTCCCTGACCGCAAGGAACGAGCCGCCCCCGAGCCTTCTCGAATCCGCGCTCTCCCGCCTCGACGCCGCCGCCCGCGACCGCGCCGAGGAGGGCCTCGTCTACGCCCTCAACGCCGCCCTGGTCGCCTCGGGCGTCTCGATGGACGAGCCGGAAGACGTGCGCGCCGCCCTGGGCGATGCGCGAGCCACCCTCGCGCTCGGTTTGGAGACGCTCTCGGGCGGCGATGCGGACCGCGCGGCCGCGGCCCTCGCGAAGCGCCCGAGCCGGGAGATCTTCCAGGCGGGACTGGCCGAGCCCTACCGGCTGCAATCGCGAGCGCGCCGCATCGCCCAGTCCGCGCGGCTGCCGCAGGCGCAGAACGTCACCCTGCTCGACCCCCCTCTGGCGCAGGTGGTGGAAGCCCTGCAGCGCAAGCGCCCGGCATGGCCCGATCCGTCGGCGCCCGGCCGCCGCCGCGCCCTCGCCACCTCGGCGGAGGTGGCCGAGGCGGATCGGCTGCTGGACGAGGCCGAGAGCGTCGTCGCGCTCCTGCGCGCGCTGGGGTTGTCCCCCGTGGAGCTCGGTCCCCGGGCGGAGGCAGCCGGAATCGCCCCCACCGCGCTGCGCGCCAGCGACGCGCTCCGCGCGCTGGCGCTGCAGCGCCTGCGTGGAGAGGCGGAGCTGCCGCTCCGGGAGCAATCCGGTCCCGCGCCCGAGGGATTCGCCGGGGCGCTCGACGAGGTGCTGCGCGCCGCCCGCGCCGAGCCTGCGGGCGCGGACCCGTCGCGCGCGGCCCCCCGGCTGCGCGATCAGGTCCTCCAGTCCTTCGAGGCGTCTTGACCGCCGCTACCCGCGGTGGACCACCGCCTGCTCGCAGTGCGCCAGGTCGACCGCGAGGCCGCGCGCGGTGGTGTCGGTCTGCATCGCCGAGAAGAACAGCGGGTCCGCGAACACTTGCACCGCGGGGATTCCGTCGCCGGTGATGTAGAGGTTGCGCGTCACCCACAGGGCCACGTCCGGATCGACCTGCACTCCCCGCAGCTCGAGCAGCCGCGCGGCGAGCTGCATGCGCAGGTCGTCGCAGACGGCGCGGCGCTGCTGGGCCGCCCGCACCGCGGCGCGCGCGCGAGAGCCGGCCTGGTCGTCGGGCGCCGCCTCCGGCTGCTGCGTCGCGGCTGGCGGCGGCGTCTCCATGTGCATCACCACCAGCTCGCCCGGAGGCTGCTCGTCGTCGCCCGGCATCACTTCGTAGCGGATGTAGCTGCCGCCGCCGAGTTGGAGCGTGCGCGTCTCCCGCTGCTCCACTTTGATCTTCGCCGCCGGATCGGGCTGCGGCTGCTTCCCGGCTGAATTCTGTGGCTGCGCCTGTTGCGCATCTGCCCACGCCGCGCCCGCAGCCAGGCACAGCAGCGCTGCAACGACCCGTGGGAACGACATACGGCCCCCGTGGCGCCTCTCGAGCGCAGGCTCAACTTGCTCTCCTCCGGGCGCGGGCGCAAGCCGGTCCGGAGCCAGGGCGTGCGGCCGCCTGCCTGCCCGGCAGGTCCGATCAGGACATCCGCGAACGTCCGGCGATCGGCTCGTACACGGCGCGCGGGAGCGCGCCCAGGGAGCGCACCATGGCGACCAACGGAAGGGGATACGCGATCGTCGCCTTCCCCTTCTCGATGCCCCGGGCCATCACCCGCACGGCGTCGTCCAGCTCCATCAGAAACGGCATGGGGAACTTGTTTTTCGCAGTCATTTCAGTCTTGACGAACCCCGGGTAGATCGTCGTCGCCTGCACGCCGGTGCCGCGCAGATCGACCCGCAGGCTCTCCATGAAGACGTGCAGGGCCGCCTTGGAGGCGCAGTACGCCGCATGGCCCGGCATGCCCCGGAAGGCGGCCAGGCTGGAGACCGCGACCACGTGTCCCGCGTCGCGGGCGACCATGGCCGGCAAGGCGGCGGCGATGGTCACCGCCGCGGCGGTCGTGTTCACCTCGAAGGTCCTCTTCACAGCCGTCCAGTCCATCTTCCGCGCGTTGGTGGTGGCGCCGACCCCGGCGTTGGCGATCACCAGATCGAGAGCGCCCTCGTCCGCCGCCTCGGCGCGGTGGATCGCCGCGACCAGCTTCTCGGAGTCGGTCACGTCGAGGACGACCGGCAGGACGCGCCCCTCGGGCGCCTCGGCGGCCAGCGAATCCAGCTCGGCCTTGCGCCGCGCGACGGCGTGCACGGCGGCGCCCGCCCTTGCGTAGTGCAGCGCCAGGCCGCGGCCCAGGCCGCTCGAGGCGCCGGTGATGAATACGGTCCGTGGAGTCATGGGGACGTTCTAGAATGGAGACCGGAGGCCTGCCATATGATCATCGACGGGAAGGCGATCGCCGCGCGGGTACGGGCCGAGGTCGCGGAGGCCGTCAAGGAGCTGGTCGCCCGCGCCGGCATGCCGCCGGGGCTGGCGGCGGTCCGGGTGGGAGAGGATCCCGCGTCGGTGATCTACGTGCGCAACAAGATCAAGGCGTGCAGGGAGGTCGGGATCGAGTCGTTCGAGCACGCCCTGCCGGAGCGCACTTCGCAAGAGGACCTGCTCGGCCTCGTCTCGCGGCTGAATGCCGACCGCCGCGTCCACGGCATCCTGGTGCAGCTCCCGCTCCCCAAGCAGATCGACCCCCACCGGGTGATCGACCTGGTGGCGCCCGAGAAGGACGTGGACGGCTTCGGCCCGCGCAACGTGGCGGCGCTCACCATGGGCCGCCCGGGCCTGCGGCCCTGTACTCCGGCGGGATGCATCCACCTGCTGGACGAGGCAGGGACACAGCTGCAGGGAGCCCGGGCCCTGGTGGTGGGACGGTCGCTGATCGTGGGGAAGCCGATGGCGCTCCTCTTGCTGGAGCGGCACGCCACGGTGACGATCGCGCATTCGCGTACCCGGGACCTCGCGGCGGAGGTCGGCCGGGCGGACGTGGTGGTCGCGGCGATCGGCAAGGCGGAGCTGATCAAGGGAGCATGGATCAAGCCCGGCGCGACGGTCATCGACGTGGGCATGAACCGGCTGCCCGACGGCAAGCTGAAGGGCGACGTGGAGTTCGCCCCGGCGGCTGAGCGGGCGCGGGCGATCACACCGGTGCCGGGGGGCGTAGGGCCGATGACCATCGCCTATCTGCTGAAGAACACGCTCGCGGCCGCGCGGGCACAGCTGCAGGCCGGCTGACCCCCCGAAAAAAAAATAAATTTTTTTTTCTTGGACGCGAAGGCTCGAGCACACCCCCAGGATTGACGCATCGCGTCCCGCCCCGGGACGAATCCCCACGCAGCCACGCCCAGACCTCCTCGGGCACGTCTAGCGGATGCCCCCCGTTACTCGTCACGCGTCCAGCCACGGTTCCGCGGCGCGCAAGGCGGCCAGGATGGCCCGGGTGGCAGGGGATCTATTCAGTGTATAGAAATGGATCCCCGGGGCGCCCCGGCGGAGCAGGTCCGCGCACTGCAGGGTGGCGTGCGCCACCCCGAGCTGGAGCGCCCCGTCGGGATCGTCCTTGCGGACCTTCATGGCGGCGAGCAGCTTCGCCGGGACGTGCGCGCCGCACATCGCCGTGAAGCGCTGCACCTGCTCCACGTTGGTGATGGGCATGATGCCCGGGATGATCGGCACGTCGATCCCCGCGGCCCGCGCCCGCCCGACGAAGTCGAAGTAGCAGCGGTTGTCGAAGAACAGCTGGGTGATGAGGAACTGCGCGCCCGCGTCCACCTTCCGCTTGCAGTTGCGCAAGTCGGCTTGGAGGTCGCGCGTCTCCACGTGGCCCTCCGGATAGCAGGCGCTGCCGATGCACAGCGGCCGGCCCTTGGCGTCCGACACCTCGCGCACGAGCTGCACCAGCTCGTTCGCGTAGCGCAGGCCGCCTTCGGCGGGAATGAAGGTGGGCTGGCCCTTGGGAGGGTCGCCTCGCAGCGCGAGCACGTTGTCGATGCCCTCGACCATGATGGTCTCGACCGCGGCCTTCAGCTCTTCCCGGGTGGCGCCGACGCAGGTGACGTGCGCCATCGCCTCGATCTCCAGCTCGCGCTTGATCCGCGTCACCATCTCCAGCGTGCGCCCGCGGGTCGAGCCTCCCGCTCCCCAGGTGACGCTGACGAACGCCGGCTGGAGCGGGTGCAGCTGCCGGACGGTCTCGAACAGCGCCTGCACGCCCGCGTCCGTCTTGGGAGGGAAGAACTCGAAGGAGAACACCGGCTCGCCGCGCTCCCCCGCGAAGCGCAGCAGGTCGCAGATCCTCACGGCGCGCCTCCCTTCGCCGCCACGGGCGCGCCGCAGGGCTCCTTGCAGCTGGACAGCGTGAAGGAATCCAGCACGCGTCCCGCGATGTCCTTCGCCTTGCCGGACACGTGGCAGCCGCAGACGTCCACCGTGACGAAGGAGAGCGCCTTGTGGGCGGCCTCCACGGTGGGGAACGTCGGATCGGGGTCTTCCAGCGGCGCGCCGCCAGCGCCCACGACGAAGTAGCGCAGCCCGTCCACCTCGCCGCGCTCGTAGAAGTGCTCGTGTCCGGCGAACACCGCCTCGATCGGATGCCGGCGCGCCGCCGCCTGGATGGCGAGGCGGACCCGCTCGCTCCCGCCATGGCCTGGGCGCATGTGCGCGGGATGGGCGAACGGGCCCTGGTGGACCAGCACCCAGACGTGCTTGTCCTCGGGAACGCCGCGCAAGTCCTCTTCCACCCACGCCAGTTGGGCGTCGGAGACCGCGCCCATGTGCGGATCGGCGCCGGCGGCCACCTCGAACGAATCGAGCACCACCAGGTGCAGGGGCCCGTAGTCGAGCGAGCGGTAGGCGGGGCGGGACGGCTGCTTGAAGAAGCGGCTGTACGAAACGCCGTTGTCGGTGATCTCGTGGTTCCCCAGGGTGGGGACGAAGGGCGCGCGCAAGAGCAGATCCGCTTCCTCGGAGAACCAGCGATCCCACAGCTCCTCGTCGGCCGCGTTGACCACCATGTCGCCAGTGTGCAGCAAGAGCCGCGCGCCCTCCGCCACGGCGGCCCGGGCGACCAGGGCGTGATCGCCGTTGTTGGTGCGGTTGTCTCCGTATACCAGGACACGGAAGGCCGACTTGGGGCCGGGCTCGGTGTGGAAGGCGCCCGCCACCGGCGGCGAGGCTTCGATGCGGTAGCGCACCTCGATGTCCTGCGGCAGGGAGCGGAGCGTGACCCGGTGATCCGTGCGGGGAGCGTCCTCCTGCGCCAGCCGATCGTCCAGGTACCAGACCCGCCCCTTGGCGGGCTCGGCGGTGGTCCAGGCGACGGTGATCTGGCCGGGGGCGGGGTCGAGCAGCCACGGCCCCATGGCGATCTCCGGCGCCGCGGCGGCCGTCCGGGCGCGCGGAGCGAACAGCGCATGCACGGAGTCGCAGCCGCAAAGTGCCAGGCAAATCGCGGCCGCGACGGAGCGCATGAGGGAAACGATACTCGGGGAGGGCGCAGGCGGGCCACTGAAATGCCTCGGCATCCCCGGAAGCAAACGGGGATGTCGGACCCCCGTGGTAGGAGGATGCGATGCGCAGGGCGGCCCAGCTCAGCTTCGACGACGCCCGGCGGAAGGCGCCGGCCGGGCCCGCCCTGACCGTGCTGCCCGACGCCGCCCGGGTCGACGAGTACCTCGTCCGGCGGGCGGCGCCGTTCGTCGCCGGCCGGGTGGCGAGCACCCTCGCGCAACTGGAGCGCGACCTCGTCCGCGAGGCCCGGGCCGCCGGCGCCTGTCCCGAGGTCGCCTCGCCCGAGGCCCTCTCGCTGCTCTTCCGCGACGTCTGCCGGGAGGAGACGCCGCGCGAAGGGCCGTTCTGGGGCATCCGCGATCAGCCGGGTTTCGCCCGCGCCGCGCAAAATCTGCTCGCGGCGCTGGCGCATGGGCTGATCGAGCCCGCCGAGCTCTTGCGGCTGCCCCTCCCAGAAGAGGCGCGGGAGCGGATCGCGCCGCTGTCCACGCTGCTCGTGCGCGCCCGCCACGCGCTCGACCGCCGCGGCCTGGCCGACCCGAACCGCGCCCTCCGCCTCTCCATCGACGCGCTCGCCGCCGGCGGGGAGCTGCCTGCGCCTCTGCGGAGCGCGCCGGAAATCACCTTCGACGCCATCTTCGACTGGACACCTTTGCGCGTCCGGATGGTGGCGGTCCTGGCCGGGCGGCTGCGGGTTCGCGTCCGGCTGCCCTGGTCCGCCCAGCCCGACCTGCGCGAGGCCGTCGAGCCGGCGCTGCGCGCGTTCGAGGCGCTCGGCGGGGACCAGGCGGCGCCCGAGCTGGAGCTGTTCGATCCGGCGGAGGGCGGAGGGCTCTCGGGCTTCCTCCACGCGCTGTTCGGCGGAGCGGGTCCCGCCCGAGGCGCGCCGGTCGCGCTGCGGGCCTGCGCTTCCCCGACCGCGCAGGCGCGCGAGGTGGCGCGGACCTGCGCCGACCTGATCGCCGCCGGGACGCCGCCCGACTCCATCGCCGTCGCGGTGCGCAGCCTGGCGGGTGGCGCGGCCGAGGAGCTGGCGGCGGCCCTGGACCGGATGGGCGTCCCGTGGCGCGAGCGCCGCGGGCGGCCCGCGCTGCCGGCGCCTCCGCTCCAGCTGGCGCTGCGCATCCTGGGACTGCCCGAGCGGCGCTTCCCTCGCGAGGACGTGGAGCAGGTGCTCAGCTCGCGCCTGCTGTGGCTGCCCGACCACGGCCGCCCCCTGCCAGCGCAGGCCGCGGTGCACTGGCTGCGGGAGGCGCACGTCCGCGACGATGCGCTGGACGGCGGGTACTCCGAGCGCCTCCGCGCGCTCGCCGCCCGGATCCAGGCGCGGGCGAGGTCCCGCGCGGCAGAGGCCAAGGACCCGGCCGCCGCCTCGGCCACGCTGGCGGATGCCGCCCGCGCCGCGGCCGACGTCGAGGAGGTGCTGGCCCGCGTCCAGTCGATCTTGCGGCGGGTGCAGTCGCTGCCCGACCGAGCCACGCTCCGCGACCACGGAACGGCGCTGCTCGAGCTGCTCGACCGGTGGGGAATGCCGGGGAGGCTCAGGCGCGGCGAGCACGACCCGGGCAGCGACGAAACGGGGGCATTCACCCGTGCCGCCGCGGCCGCGCTTGCCCGCGACCAGTCGGCGCTGCGCGCGCTGGAGGATGCCTGCTCTGCGCTGGCCCGGGCCGCCGCGTCGTTGGGGGACGAGGACCGCACCTTCTCGCGCGTCGAATGGGCGCAGTTGCTCGCCGCCGCCCTGGCGGACGCCTCGCTGCCCTCGGGCGGCGCGCGCGGCGGCGCCGTGCAGCTGCTCGAGCTACGCGAGCTGCCCGGCCGGCGGTTCGACCACGTCCTCCTGGCCGGCCTCGTCGATGGGGAATTGCCCGCGCCGCCGCCCATCGACCCGCTGCTCTCGGACGACGACCGCCGGGCGGTGAACCGGGCAGCCGGGCGGGGCGTCTTCCGCGCGCCGCCCGCAGAGGGAGAGGCGGCCTTGTTGCCGCCGCGGCAATCCGAGGAGCCTCTCCTCTTCCACCTCGGCCTCTGCGCGGCGCAGCGCGGAGCGTGGCTGTTCTGGCCGCGCGCCGACGCGCGGGGCCGGATGGCGCTGCGCTCTCCCTTCGTGGACGAGACCGTGCGCGCTCTGGGCCTCTCGCCCGAGGAGGAACGGCGGAGCGCGGCGCCGCTTTCGCCGGTGCCTGGCGCTGACGCCTGCCGATCCCGGGGTGACTTGCTCGCCCGGGTCGCGCTGGAAGCGCTGGCGGATCCGGCCTGGCGGGTGTCTGCGCCGATGCCTCGGGAGGACGCCTGGGCGCTGACTGCAGCAGTGGCGGGATCGCCTTTGGGGGCGCGCCTGTCGCGGGTGGCCCGCGCGGCGGCGGCGGAGCGCGAGCGGCTGCGCGCCTTCGTCGGCGAGATCGAGCCTGGCCGCTTCTCCGGGAAGCTCTCCGGCGCCGCGCTGCAGGCGGCCCTGCCGAAGTTCCGGTTCGGACCCGACGCGCCGCTTTCGGCCCATCAGCTCGAGGAGCACGCTACTTGTGGTTTCCGGACCCTGGCGCACAAGCTTCTCGGAGTCGAGCAGGAGGAACCCGGCGAGGACGACCTGGCGGCTCGCGAGCGCGGCTCGCTCCTCCACCGGTGCCTCGACGCGTACTTCCGCAGGCTCGACGAGGAGGGGCGCCTGCCTTTGTGCGGCGACCCGGCGGAGCTGGAGACGCTCACCGAAGTGGCGGCGGAGGAGCTGGAGGCATTCGCCGCCGAGGAGCACGTCGGGCGGCGCGCGCTCTGGGAGCTGCGCCGCGGCGAGCTGCTCCGGACCCTGCAGGACATCGTCGTCGCCGAGACGCGGCTCGCCGGGCGCCCGATCGAGTTCGAGCGCAGGTTCGGCTATCCGGACTCGTGGGAGCCGCTCCGCATCCCCGATCCCACCGGAGCGGAGATCGCCTTCGTGCGGGGCGCCGTCGACCGCATCGACCGCGGCGAGGGCGGCGCGCTGCTGGTCATCGACTACAAGTCGAGCAGCAGGCAGTCGCTCTCGCGCAAGCTGCAGCCGGCGGGTTTGCTGGCGCCGGAGTTCCAGCTCGCCCTGTACGCGGCCCTCTTGCGCCAGCGGGAGCCCGCGAGCGAGGTCGACGCCGTCTACGTCAGCCTCCGCGACGCGGAGCGATCCTCCACGCTGCGGGACGCCACTGCCAGGGCGGTCGACTTCGGAGCGCTGCTGGAGATGGACCCGGGCCGCCGCGCCGAGCTGCGCCGCTCGCCCGGCCCGCCGCTCAACCTCGCCGACGCGGTCTGGGCGCGCGTCGGCAGGATGCGCCAGGGCCTCTTCCCGGTGCAGCCGCTGAGCTGCGATTTCTGCGAGCTGAAGCCTGCCTGCCGCATCGTCGCGCTCCCCCCCGACCCGGAGGAGAACGGCGGAACGGCGGCCCGCGCCGCGCCGGTTGCGAACGAGGCGCCCCGTGGCTGAGCCGGGCACCCTGTTCGCCCTGGCGGAGAGCGCGGTCGTCCAGGCCGGCGCGGGGACGGGCAAGACGCACAACCTGGTCACGCTCTGCCTGCACCTGCTCGGCGGCGCGGGGAGGGCCGAGCCGCTTCCCGCGGCGTGCCTGTGGGCGGTCACCTTCACCGAGAAGGCGGCCGCGGAGCTGAAGGGGCGGATCCGGGAGCGGGTCGATGCGCTGGCCGGATGCCCGCCCGAGGAAGTGGCGCGCATCGAGCCCGAGCTTTTCGCTTCCGGTGCGCCGCCCGCGGCGCTGTGGCGGCGGGTGCGCCGCGATCTCTCCGCCGCGCAGATCGGCACCATCCATGGCCTGTGCAGCCAGATCCTGCGCCGCCACGCGGCCGCCGCCGAGCTCGATCCGGAATTCACCGTGCTCGACGAGGTCGAGGCCCGGCAGCTGCGCGCCGATGCTTGCCTGGCCACCGCCCTGGAGGCGCTGGAAGGAACGGGGCCGGTGCGCGACGCGGCCCGCAAGCTCTGCGCGGAGCTGGGCCTGCGCGGCTCGGGCCGCTTCGGCCGCGGTCTGGCCGACGAGCTGTCGGCCTTGCTCGCCTCCCTGGGCGAGTGCGGGCGCGAAGTCGCCGAGGTAGTGGAGTCGACACCCGCGCTTCACGCGGGCAACGCGGTGGCGGCGGAGGGCGAGGCGCGCCGCGCCTTCGCCGGGGCCCTCGACGATCTGGAGTCGGAGCTGCGCGCCGCCCGCCTGCGCCGGGCGCCGAGTCCCACCGCGATCAAGGCGCTCTCCGGGATCGAGGAGTACCGCGCCGCCGGGGCCTCCGCGGTCGCCGCCGCGCCTCCCGGCGAGTTGGCCCAGGCGTGGGCGCAGATCCGCCCCCTGCGCCCGGCTCTCCCCCGGACCCTGGGGGGCCGCACCGGCGAGCTGATGCGCGCGGCGCGCGAGGCGCTGGAGGCGCTGCTGGAAGCGGACGCCCAGGTTCGTTCGGCCCGGCTCTCCCGCGAGCTGGCGCTCCTCGCCGCCGAGGCGCGGCGCCGGTACCGGGCCGACAAGTCGCGCGCCTTGGCGCTCGATTTCGACGACCTGACTCGGCTCACCCGCGACCTGCTCGCCGGGAACCTGGCGGTGCGGCGGATGGAGAAGGAGCGGCTGGGCGTCCTCTTGATCGACGAATTCCAGGACACCAGCCGGCCCCAGCTGGAGCTCTTCGGGTGGCTGGTCGAGGACGGCGAGGGCAGCGCGCCCGCCGGCTCGGGCCTGCCCGGAGCGCGGCCGGTTGCCCGCGGAAAGCTGGTCGTCGTCGGCGACCGCAAGCAGTCCATCTACGAGTTCCGCGGGGCTGACGTCGCCTCCGCGCAGGCGTTCGCCTCCCGCGCCCTGCGGGACGGAGCGGAGCGGTTCGTCCTGCGCACCTCCCGCCGCTCGCTGCGGCCCCTGGTCGAGTTCTCCAACCGCCTCTTCCGCACGGCCCTGGGCGCGGCAGATCGGCCGTTCGACACGCCGTTCGGCGAGGAGGACGCCCTGACCGCCCACCGCGCGGAGGGCGGATCCGGCCCGGCAGCCGAGCTGCTGGACGTCCTCGGGGCCGGCGTCGAGGCCGAGGCGGAAGTCGTCTCCAGGCGCATCGCCCTGCTCCTCGCGCCCGGCGCTCCGGAGCGGGTGTACGACGAGAGCGGCCCGCGTCCGGTGCGGGGCGGCGACATTGCCATCCTCTTGCGCCGGTTCACCAACGTCGACGTGTTCCGGCGCGCGCTGCTCAAGCGCCGGATCCCCCACCTGGTCTTCAAGGGCCGCGGCTTCTACCAGGCGCGCGAGGTGACCGACCTCCACCAGCTGATCGCGCTGGCCGTGGACCCGGACGACGACCTGGCCCTGCTCTCGGTCTTGCGCTCGCCGCTGGGACCGCTCTCGGACGACGCGCTGGTGCTCCTCGCCAGCCACGGCGGCCACCGCTTGCGGCTGCGCGCGCTGCGGGATCCGGCGGTGCGCGAAGGCCTTGCGCCCGACGACGCCGAGGCGCTGGACCGCGTCCTCTTGCTCTTGTCCCGGCTCCAGCGCGAGTGCGATCGCCTGGGGCCGGCCGCGCTCCTGGAGGCGACGCTGGCGGAGAGCGATTTCCTGGCCGCCATCGCCGGGGGGCTCTACGGCGAGCAGGCCGCCGCGAACATCGAGAAGCTCCTGGCCTTCGCCCGCCAGCACGAGTTGCGCGGCGGGAGCGCGCGCACCTTCGTGGCCCAGGTACGGCGGCTCGCCGACGAGGACGCGGGCGAGGCGGACGCCTTCGTGGTCGAGGAGAGCGACCCCCACGCGGTGCGCCTGCTCACCGTGCACGCGGCGAAGGGGCTGGAGTTCCCCGTAGTCGTGGTGCCGGAGTGCGCCGCGCAGCCTCGGGGCGGGATGGAGGGCGTGGTGCTCGATCCCGACCTGGGCCTCGCGCTCAGAGTGCGGGGCGCCGGGTGGAAGCGCTGGGGCACGCACGGGCTTCGGATCCGCGAGCTGCGCAAGGAGCGCGAGGCCGCCCAGGGCCGCCGGCTGTTCTACGTCGCCGCGACGCGCGCGCGCGATCTGCTCCTGTTGTCCGGCCGGGAGTCGTCACCGAAGGTCGAGACCTGGCGCCAGTGGATCGACCGCGCGTTGCCCGAGTGCGCCGGACTGATTCGCGTCCTCCCCAACGGAGCCACCGGACAGGCCGAGCCCGTCTCCCCGGCCGGCGCCGCGCTGGTGGAGGCAGATGCCGGGCTGCTGCGCGCGGTGGTGCGTGCCGAGGCCCCAGCCGAGCTGCCTGCGCCTTTGGGGGACTCCCCTCGGGAAGCGCGCGCGCTGCGCGCCCAGGAGCGGGTCGCCCGTGCGGAGACCGGCGCCGGCGCGCAGGCGCACGGAACGGTCCTCGCGCCCGTGACCCAGCTCGCCGACGCGAGCGCCTGCGCGCGCAGGTACCAGCTCCTGCACGAGCTCGGCCTGGAGGAAAGGCCTCGGGGCGCCGCCGAGGCGAGCACCGCCGACCCCGCGGAACGCGGCACACTGGCGCACAAGCTGCTGGAGCTCGTCCCGCTGGATCTCGCCGACCGCGCCGCCCGGCGAAAGGAGCTGCGCCGCCTGGTCGAGCTGGAGGGCGAGGACCCCGACTCCCCGGAGATCGGCGACGTGGTCGACGCGGTCGACTCGTTCCTCGAA
>DATFTN010000092.1:0-12014 GCA_035261845.1 Myxococcales bacterium
CTGCTCCAGGTCGCGGTTGGTGGCGGCGACGAAGCGGACGTCGATGGGCAGCGGCTTCAGCGCTCCCACCCGGCGGACCTTGCGCTCCTCGATGACGCGCAGGAGCTTCACCTGGGTCGTCATCGGCATGTCGCCCACCTCCCCGCCGAGAAGATGTCCTCCCACTTCGCAGCGCGGCGGACCGCGCATGCGACCTCGGGTCCCCCGGCCCCGCTGCCGCCGCCGATCGGCCTGCGCGGGGCGCCGCTCTTGCCGGCGGAGCTGCGCGAGCAGCTGGCCCAGGCGGAGCGGCAGCGGATCGTCGAGGCGCTCTCCCGGTGCGCGGGCAACCAGACCGAGGCGGCCCAGGCGCTGGGCATCTCGCGGCGCACGCTGGTGAAACGGCTGGCGGCGTTCAACATCCCGCGCCCGCGGAAGCAGAAGGCCTCGGAGCCCTAGGGCGATGCCGCGATCGATCGACAAGCTGGAGGAGACCAGCGCGGCTCCAGCGCCCGAGCGGGCCACGCTGGAGAAGAGCGCGTTCCTGCTGGTGCTCTCCGGGCCCCAGGTGGGCGAGCTGCACAAGTTGAAGCCCGACCAGCCGACCGTGATCGGCCGGGGCGAGGCGGACCTGCGCATCGACGACGACGGCATCTCCCGCAAGCACTGCAGCATCCAGCCCCGCGGGCGGGGAGCGCTGCTGGTCGACCTGGGCAGCGCCAACGGCACCTACGTGGACGGGGAGCGAGTGCGCGAGAAGCTGCTCGGCTCGGACGACAGGTTCCAGATCGGCGTCTCCACCACGCTGAAGTTCGCCATCGCCGACGACATGGAAGCGGCGGTGCAGCGGAAGATGGCGGAGGCGGCGCTGAGAGAGCCGCTCACCGGACTCTACAACCGGCGCCACTTCCAGGAGCGGTTCGCGGCCGAAGTCGCGGTGGCCCACCGGCACGGCCGGGCGCTGTCGCTCTTGATGGTCGACGTGGACCATTTCAAGCGCGTCAACGACAAGCACGGGCACCTCGCCGGCGACGAGGTGCTCAAGAGCGTGGCGCGGGCGCTGCAGCAAGGCATCCGCATCGAGGACATCCTGGCCCGCTTCGGCGGCGAGGAATTCGTGGTCCTCGCGCGCGAGGCCGAGCTGGCCGAGGCGATGGCGGTGGCGGAGCGCCTGCGGCAGCTGGTGGAGGTGGCGCAGACCCGCTGGGAGAGCGGGCACGACGTGCCGGTGGGCATCGCCGTGACGGTGAGCATCGGGGTGGCTCAGCTCGGCGACGACGAGAGCGAGCGCGACCTGTTCGAGGCGGCCGACCAGGCCGTGTACCGGGCGAAGAAGAACGGGCGCAACCGCGTGGTGGCGGCGGGCACGCGCACGCCCAAGCCCCGCCGCCGCGCCCGGCGGTAAGCTCGGGCGTCGAGGACAAGACGCTGCACGAGTTTTTGGGCCTGGGGCTGCGGGTGAGCTTCCTGCCCTGGAAGCTACCTGCCGGTGCGCGCCTTCTTCTCCTGCACCAGCTGATCGACCACCGCCGGGTCCGCCAGGGTCGAGGTGTCCCCCAGCTGGTCGAACTCGCCGGCGGCGACCTTGCGCAGGATGCGCCGCATGATCTTGCCGGAGCGGGTCTTGGGAAGCGCCGGCGCCCAGTGGATCACGTCGGGCGTGGCCAGCGCGCCGATGGCCCGGCGCACGTGCTGGATCAGCTCGTCGCGCAGCGAAGCGCTCCCCACCATGCCCTGCTTCAGCGTGACGTACGCGTAGATCCCCTGGCCCTTGATGTCGTGGGGGAAGCCGACCACGGCCGCCTCGGCGACCCCGCTGTGCGACACCAGCGCGCTCTCCACCTCGGCGGTGCCGATCCGGTGGCCGCTGACGTTGATCACGTCGTCGACGCGGCCGGTGATCCAGTAATAGCCGTCCTCGTCGCGCCGGCACCCGTCGCCGGTGAAGTACCGGCCGGGGAAGGTGGTGAAGTACGTCTTGTGGAAGCGGTCGGGATCCCCGTAGACCCCGCGCATCATCCCCGGCCAGGGCCGCGAGATGCACAGGTTCCCGGTGCAAGCGCCCTTGAGGACGTTGCCCTGGTCGTCGACCACCGTCGGCTCGACTCCGAAGAACGGCAGCGTCGCCGAGCCCGGCTTCTGGTCGATGGCCCCGGGGAGCGGCGTGATGAGGATCCCGCCGGTCTCGGTCTGCCACCAGGTGTCCACGATGGGGCAGCGCCCGTCTCCCACCACCCGGTGGTACCAGAGCCAGACCTCGGGGTTGATCGGCTCGCCCACCGTCCCCAGCAGGCGCAGCGACTTGCGGCTCCGCTTCTTCACCGGCTCGTCGCCTTCGCGGGCGATGGCGCGGATGGCGGTGGGCGCGGTGTAGAGGATCGTCACCCCGTACTTGTCGACCACGTCCCAGAAGCGGCCCCAGTCGGGGTAGTTCGGAACCCCCTCGAACATGAGGCTGGTCGCGCCGTTCGCCAGCGGTCCGTAGACGATGTAGCTGTGGCCCGTCACCCAGCCGATGTCGGCGGTGCACCAGTAGGTGTCGTCGTCGCGGATGTCGAAGATCAGCTCGTGCGAAACAGAGACGTAGACGAGATACCCGGCAGTCGTGTGCATCACGCCCTTCGGCTTTCCGGTGGAGCCGCTCGTGTAGAGGATGAAGAGGGGGTCCTCCGCATCCATCGGCTCGACGGGGCACTCCGCAGGGACGCCTCTCATCTGATCGTGCCACCAGTGATCGCGCCCCTCCGTCCAAGGGATTTCCTTACCGGTGCGGCGCAGCACGATGACGCGCTTGACGAAAGGGATCTCCTTGATCGCGTCGTCGGTGGTCTGCTTGAGCGGGACCAGGCGGCCGGCGCGGTAGCCACCGTCGGCGGTGATCACGATCTCGGACTTGCAGTCGAGAATGCGGTTCTTGAGCGACTCGGCGGAGAAGCCGCCGAACACCACGCTGTGGATGGCCCCGATGCGCGCGCAGGCGAGCATGGCGATGGGAAGCTCCGGCACCATGGGCATGTAGATGGTGACGCGGTCGCCCTTCTTGACTCCGTTCTTCTTCAGGACGTTGGCGAATTTCTGCACCTCGCGGTGCAGGTCCTGGTAGGTGAGGACGCGCGACTCCTCGGGAGAATCGCCCTCCCAGATCAGCGCGGCCTTCGTCTTGCGCGGGGACGCAACGTGCCGGTCGAGGCAATTGTACGAAACGTTCGTCTTGCCGCCGATGAACCACTCGATCTTCGCGGTCTTGAAATCCCATCGGGAGACCTTGTCCCACTTCTTGAACCAGTGGATGCGCTCGGCCTGCTCCGCCCAGAACCCGTCCGGGTCGGAGAGGGAGCGATCGTAGAGGGCGCGGTACCGTTCCCTCGAGCCGATGCGCGCCTTCTCGGCGAACGAGGGGGGAACGCGGACCAGGCGCTCTCCTTTGGGGTCGGCCACGGGCGGCTCCTTTCTGCGGGGAGGTGTATTTTAGCAGGCTACGCGTGCGAAGCGACCGCGCCCTCCAGAAAGCGTCCGGGCGCGAACGCGCTCGACTCCGGGGAAGCACCCTCGACCAGCTGGACGACCAGCTCGGCGGTCGCGGGAGCCAGCAGGATGCCGTTGCGGTAGTGCCCCGTCGCGACCACGACTCCCGGGCGCGTCCGGCCCAGGAGCGGCAACCCGTCGCGCGATCCCGGGCGGAGGCCGGCCCAGTGCTCGGCAGGACGGAGGGCAGCGAGCTGCGGGAGCAGGCGCGCGGCGACTTCGCGCAGGAATGCGAGTCCCTCGGGAGTGGTGCTCTTGTCGAAGCCCTCGTGCTCCACCGTCGCGCCGACCAGCACCCGCCCGGGGCGCGGCACCGCATAGCCGCCGGCGCCAAAGAGCACGGTCGCGGGCGGGGGCACGTCGTACGCGATCATCTGCCCGCGGACGGGGACCAGCGCGCCGGGGGCGATCCCCGCGCCCGCGATCTCGCCGCTCCAAGCTCCCGCCGCGACCACCGCCGCGCCCGTGGGCAGGACTTCGCGGTCCGTCTCGACCGCATCGAGCGCCTCGCCGCCGAAGCGCAAACGCACAGCTCTGGCCCGCAGCACCGGGACCCTGGCGCGGTCGAGCGCGGAGCGCAAGGCGACGACGAGCTTGCGGTTGTCGACCACGCCGTCGTCCGGCTGCCACAGCGCGAGCCGCGCGCCTGGATGTGTCACCAGCTCGGCGCGCAGGCCAGCGGCGGACTGCCACGAACGGCGGGCGCGGAGGTGGTCGGCCTCGTCCTCGGTGAACGCCAGCTCGAGGACCCCGCATCTCGCGAATCCGATGTCCCCCAGCTCCGCCGCCAAGGCCGGGTACAGGGCCAGCGACCGCAAGCACAGCTCCAGGAACGGCCCTTTCGCATCGGTTTCAGCGCCCACTCCGAGGATGCCAGCCGCCGCCCAACTCGCCTCCCGCCCGGGCTCGCCACGTTCGACGATCCGGACCTCGTACCCGCGTTGCGCCAGCCGCAACGCAGACAGCAGCCCGATCACTCCTCCCCCGATGACCACGACGTCCACGCCTGTTTCTCTCCCACGAACGGCAACGAATCCGAAGCTCGAAACTCGACCTCGACATCGGTGCCCTCCCGTCGCATCCTGCGCGTCCGATGACCCTCCGCATCGACGTGCAGCGCGTCGGGAACCGGGGCGACCCGCTTCCTCTGCCTTCCCACGCCACGCCGGGCTCCGCGGGGCTCGATCTGCGCGCGGATGCGCCTCTGACATTGCGCCCGGGCCAGCGGGCGCTCGTGCCCACGGGTCTCGCGGTGGCGGTGCCGCCTGGATACGAGGCGCAGGTCCGCCCGCGCAGCGGGCTGGCGCTGCGGAGCGGCGTGACCTGCCTGAACAGCCCAGGAACGATCGACAGCGACTACACGGGCGAGCTCTGCGTAATCCTCGTCAACCTGGGCCAGGAGGAAGTCGCGCTGGCGCGCGGCGAGCGGATCGCGCAACTCGTCGTGGCGCCGGTGTCGCGGGCCGAGCTCGCGGAGGTCGCCGAGCTGCCGGCCACCGCCCGTGGCGCCGGCGGGTTCGGCCACAGCGGACGGTGAAGCCGTGCCCGCCGGTATCGCCCCAGGTCCGCGAGGCCATCTCCTTCTCGGCATGCTTCCCGCGGTCCGGAGGAATGCGCTCCAGACGTTCCAACGGGCGGCGATGGATTTCGGAGACGTGGTGCGGATGCGTTTCGCCGGGGTCACCGCGCACATGATCTCCAGCCCGGATGGCGTGCAGCACGTCCTGGTCGAGAACAGCAAGAACTACGGGAAGCAGACGCGCGGCTTCCTCAAGCTCCGCGAGATCCTGGGCGACGGGCTCCTCACCGCCGAAGGTGAATCGTGGCGCCAGCACCGCCGCATCGCGCAGCCGGCCTTCCACCGGCAGCGGCTCGCTTCTTTCGCCGACACCATGGTGCGGGAGACGGAGCGGACCACCGGGCGCTGGAGCGAGCTGGCCGCCAGCGGCGAGCCGGTGGACGTCGCGCAGGAGATGGCGCGGCTCACGCTCCAGATCATCGGACGGACGATGCTGAGCCGCGACGTGGCCTTGGAAGCGGACCGGGTGGGGCGCGCGCTGACCTACGTGCTGCATGCCGCCAATCTCAGGATGAGCAGCCTGCTCGACCTTCCGCAAGGCCTGCCCACCCCGGGAAATCTCCGGTTCGCGGCGGCCTTGCGCACGCTCGACGGCGTGGTGCGGGAGATCATCGCGGAGCGGCGCCGCGCGACCGAGCGGCCGGAGGACCTCCTCACCCTGCTGCTCGAGAGCCGCGACGAGGAGACCGGAGAAGAGATGAGCGACAGGCAGCTCCGGGACGAGGCCATGACGATCTTCCTCGCCGGCCACGAGACCACGGCGAACGCGCTGACGTGGGCGTTCTACCTGCTTTCCAGGCATCCATCGGTGGGCCGCGCGCTCCGGCTCGAGCTCGACCGCGAGCTGGCGGGAAAACCTTCGCTCGCCGATCTGCCGCGGCTCACCCTGACCCGGATGGTGATCGAAGAAACGATGCGGCTGTACCCGCCAGCCTGGCTGATCTCGCGGTCGGTGGTCGACGACGACGAGATCGGCGGCTTCCGCATCCCCGCCCGGTCCATCGTGTTCGTCAGCCCGTTCATCATGCACCGCGACGCGCGCATCTGGGAGAACCCGGAAGGGTTCGACCCGGATCGCTTCGCGCCGGAGCGCGCCTCGTCGCTCCCCCGGGGAGCCTACTTCCCGTTCGGCGCCGGACCTCGGCAGTGCATCGGGGCGAACTTCGCGCTGATGGAGGCGCAGCTGGTGCTCGCCACGCTCTGGCGCAGCTTCCGCGTGGACCTCGTTCCCGGGCATCCGATCGAGCCGGAGCCGAGCATCACGCTCCGGGCGCGATACGGAATGCCGATGACGGTGCACCGTTGGCGGTAGAGCCCTACAACGCATCCCATAACGTCCGCGCCGTGAAAAAGCATAGCGCCGCCGAATACGGCGGCGACTAGCGGCCGCGTTTGCCCCGGCGCAGGCTCTTGTTCCGGCGCACGCGGCGGCGCTTGAGCGCCTTGCGCTTCTCCTTGCTGCGGCTCTTGACGCTCTTCTTGGTGCGGGCCATGCGCTCTCCGGTGGCGAAGTCGCGCGCCTCTGTACCACGGGGAGAGCGGGGCCCGCGAGCGCACGCGCCGCGGGCGCGGGGGCTTGTCGCCGGTCGGGCGCTTCTGGTACACGCGTTCAGTGCGCCTCTGCGTGCTCGCCAGCGGAAGCGGCGGCAACACGGCCTGGATCGAGGCGGGCGGAGCGCGCGTGCTGGTCGACGCGGGGCTCTCCTGGCGCGAGACGCGCCGCCGCTGCGCGCAGGTGGGGCTCGACCTGCGCGAGCTGACCGACGTCCTGCTCACCCACGAGCACGCCGACCACTGCTTCGGAGCCGCGACCATCGCGCGGAAGGTGGGAGCGCGCGTGCATGCGACTCGCGGCACGCTGAACGCGCTGCGCGATCGGCCCCCAGCCCAGCTCTGCTTCGCGCTCCCACGCGACGGCGTGCTGCTCCTCGGACGCGGCCTCCACGTCCGGGCGATTCCGGTCCCGCACGATGCCGTCGAGCCGGTCGCCTTTGCCTTCGAGGAGAGGCTCGACGCGGGCCGCAGCGTCCGGGCGGCGGTGGTCACCGACCTCGGCTGCGCCCCGCGGGCCCTGGCCAAGGCGCTCTGCGGCCTCGACGCGCTGGTCCTGGAGATGAACCACGACGCGCGCCTGCTGCTGGAGGGGCCCTACCCGCCTTCGCTCAAGCGCCGCGTCCGCTCGGACCTCGGGCACCTCTCCAACGCGCAGGCGGCCCAGCTCGTCGCGCGGCTCCTGCATCCCGGCCTCCGGCACCTGGTGCTTGCGCACCTGTCGGAGCACAACAACACGCCCTCGCACGCGCGCCGGGAGGCCGAGGCGGTGTTGGAGGTGCGCGGCAGCAGGGCGGCGCTCCACCTGGCCGGGCAAGCTCGCCCTCTCGCCCCCATCCTGCTCGATCCCGACGGCTCCTCGGTGGGCCGGCGTCCCCGGCAGCTCGCCTTGTTCGGCACTTGAGATGAAATTCGTCATCTTGTTGGTCGCGATCGCGCTCCTCATCATCCTCTTGCGCCGCAAGCTGTGACGCTGTTGCAGGCAGGCGCTGCAGCCGGTACACCCGGCCCATGATTCCCCGTTACAGCCGCCCGGAGATGGTCCGCTTGTGGACGCCCGAGCACCGCTACCAGACCTGGCTGGCCGTCGAGCTGGCCGCCGCCCGCGCAATGGCGGATGCGGGGTTGGTCCCCCGCGAGGCGGTCGAGGAGTGCGTCCGCAAATGCGGCACTTTCACGCCGCAGGATGCCGAGCGCATCGACGAGATCGAGAAGGTCACCCGCCACGACGTGATCGCCTTCCTCACCTTCCTCGAGGAGCGGATCGGCCTCGCGGCGCGGCACCTGCATTTCGGGATGACCAGCTCGGACGTGCTGGACACCTCGCTGGCGATCCTGCTTCGCGAGGCGGCCGATCTGATCCTCGCCGGCATCGACCGCGCCCGCGAGGCGGTGGTGAAGCGCGCCATCGAGCACAAGCACACGCCGACCATCGGCCGCTCGCACGGTATCCACGCCGAGCCCACCACTTTCGGATGGAAGCTCCTGGTCTGGGCCGAGGAGCTTTCCAGGGCCAGGGCGAGGGTGGAGCGCGCCCGCGCGGTCATCGCCCACGGCAAGCTGTCCGGCGCGGTCGGCACCTTCGCGCACCTCTCTCCGCGCATCGAGGAAGCCGCGCTGCGATCGCTGGGGCTCTCACCGGAGCCGGTGTCGACCCAGATCGTCCAGCGCGACCGGCACGCCGAGTACTTCTCGGCCCTGGCGCTGGTCGGCGCCTCCATCGAGAAGTTCGCGGTCGAGATCCGGCACCTGCAGCGCACCGAGGTGCGCGAGGCGGAGGAGCCGTTCGGGAAGGGGCAGAAGGGATCGTCGGCAATGCCCCACAAGCGCAACCCGATCCTGAGCGAGAACCTGAGCGGGCTCGCGCGGCTCCTGCGCGGCTACGCGGTGAGCGCGATGGAGGACGTGCCGCTGTGGCACGAGCGCGACATCAGCCACTCCAGCGTCGAGCGCGTGATCGGTCCAGACGCGACGGTCACGCTGGACTTCATGCTGCACCGCTTCGCCGGGCTGATCGACGGACTGCGCGTCTACCCCGAGCGGATGCGCGAGAACCTCGATGCCACCCGCGGGCTGATCTACTCCCAGCCGGTGCTGCTCGCGCTGATCGAGCGCGGGATGGAGCGGCAGGCGGCGTACGCGGTGGTGCAGCGCAACGCCATGAAGGTCTGGGACGAAGGGAAGGACTTCAAGGCCCTGCTCGCCCAGGACGCGGAAGTGAAGAAGCTGCTCGGCCCGAAGGACCTGGACGCGGCCTTCGACCTGGACCACGAGCTGCGCCACGTGGACGCGGTGTTCGACCGGGTCCTGGGGAAGAAGAGCTGAACGGCTTCGCTGACCCATGCGGAATGCATGATGTCTTTGCCCACCCCAGGCTGACCGAGCTGCGGCCGGGTTCGTCGGGCCCGCGCTGCTGGAGGCGCTCCCGGTGCGCTCCGGGCCGGACGAGCTGCTCTCCTCGCTGTTCGGATGAGGAAGCCGGCGGGTCAAGCCGACGGGAGCCGCATCTCGATGCGCGCCCCACCGCCCGGCACGTTGCTCGCGCGGATCGTCCCTCCGTGCGCCTCGACGATCCGCCGCGCGAGCGCGAGCCCCAGGCCAAAGCCGCTCTCGCGGGCCCGCGCGGTGGTGCCGCGGTAGAAGGGATCGAAGATCCGATCCAGCTCGTCGGGCGGGATGCCTTCGCCGCTGTCCGAAACCCCGATCACCGTCTCGACGTCCTCCTGCCGCGCGTCGACCCGGATGGGGGTGTGGGGGCCTCCTCCGTACTTGCGGGCGTTGTCCAGCAGGTTGTCGAGCGCGCGGGCGAGCAGCGGCTCGTCGGCGATGACCTGGAGCCCCGGCTGCACGTCGGCCTGCACTGGCCGCTCCGGCTCCAGGGCGAGGAGGCGCTGGCGGCCCTTCTCCACCAGTTGCGCGGCGGGGATGCAAGAGCGCTGGAGCGGGGCGTCGGTGAGCTCGAGGCGGCTGGTGGTGAGCACATCCGCGATCAGGCGCTCCAGCTCGTCCAGCTCCTCGCCCACCACCGAGAGGCGCCGGCGCACGTCCTCGTCGTGCGCCTGGATCAGCTCGAGCGCGACGTGGATGCGGGCGAGCGGCGTGCGCAGTTCGTGGGAGACGTTGGCGAGGAGCTCTTTCTCGGCCTTGCGCGCCGCCTCGATCCGCGCCGCCATCTCGTCGAAGGAACGCGCCAGGTTTCCCACCTCGTCGTCCGACTTGACCCCCGACCGGGCCGAGAGCTCGCCCCGGCCGAACGCCTCGGCCGCCGCGGTCAGCCGTTCGATGGGCCGGGTGATGGATCGCGAGAGCGGGTAGATGAGCGCGAGCGAGACGAGCAGCACCACGGCCAGCCAGAGGAGCGGGCGGAGGATGGCGCGCGCGCCCTCGGGCGGCAGGCGCACGATCAGGACGCTCTGCGCCGGCGCGGTCCGGCGGGCGCGCACGGGTGCTCCCAGCAGGGGCGGGCGAGGCATCCAGCTGGGCCCGCGCTGTCCTGCCGCCAGGACCTGAGGGTCGGGCACCGGGATGGGCGTCCCCGCCGAGGCGAGCGGCTGCCCCTTCAGGTCCACTACCAACGCGTCGATGCCCAGCTCCTCGTGGAATTGCTCCAGGGCGCGCGTCAATGCCGCCTGATCGTCCAGGGGCGGCAATGCGCGGGCGAGGTGCTCTGCGAAGCGCGGCGCCTGGCGGATGAAGAAATGGATCGAACCGCGCCCGAGGAGGAGGGTCACCCCGATCGTGGCGCCCAGCACCGCGACCAGCACGCCGAGGAACGAGAGGTACAGGCGCAAGTACAGCCGCCGCGGCAGCACCGTCAGGACTCCCTTGCCAGGAGGTATCCCGCGCCCCGCACGGTCTTTACATACCGCGGATGCCGCGGGTCCGGCTCGATCTTCTGTCGGAGGCGGCTGACGTGCACGTCGATGGAGCGGTCGAACGCCTCGTCCGCGTCCTCTCCCTTGACCAGCTCGAGCAGCTGATCGCGCGTCAGCACCCGGCCCGCGTTGCGCGCCAGCGCCGAGAGCAGGTCGTACTCGTGCGCCGTGAGGCCCTGCCGGACCCCGTCGACGCGCACCTCGCGGGCGGCGAAGTCGATGCGCAGGCCGCCTGACTCGAAGACCGGCGCCTCGGCGTCGGCCGGCGCGCGGCGCAGGACGGCCCGGATGCGCGCCAGCAGCTCGCGCGGGTTGAACGGCTTCGCCAGGTAGTCGTCCGCGCCCAGCTCCAGGCCGACGATCTTGTCCGCGTCGTCGCCCCGGGCGGTGACCATGATGATGGGCGTCTTCCACCTCTCGCGGATGCGGCGGGTGAGCGAGAGGCCGTCCATGCCCGGGAGCATGAGATCGACCAGCAGGATGTCGAACCGCTGCGCGGACAGCTCGCGCAGCGCGTGCGCGGAGTCTTCCGCTACCGTCGCCTCGACCGCGTGCTGGCCGAGGAATTCGCGGAGCAGCGAGGCGAGCTTGCGGTCGTCCTCGATCAGCAGCGCGTGGACCATCTCGGGGTGCATGTCATAACGTCCGCAAAGTGGAAAGCCCGGCGCTGATTGCCCGGGCCCTCCGAGAACGCGTGCCGCCTCCGGAGGCGGCGAAGGTCACTGCTGCGGTCCGCCGAACCCGCCCTGGGGCTGGTGGTGGCTCTTGACGATGGCGGCGAGCTTCTGCCGCTGCGCCGGAGTCAGGGTGTCGTGCACCTTGACCAGCGCCGGGATGATGATCTCCTTGGCCGTCGCGGCCATGTCCTGGGCGTGCTGGTCGGCCGCGGCGTTGAGCGCGTTGACGTCCACCTGGTCGGCGGCGAGCGCGCTCATCCACTGCGCGTGCTCGCTCGCGTGCTGCTGGCGCTTCTCCTGCAGCTTGGCGATGGCGTCGTCCTTGACCTGGAGAATGGTCTGTCGCTGATCGGGCGTGGCCTCGACTTCGTCGAGCAGATGGTTCACCCGCGCGGTGATCATGGTCTGGAAATTCCGCCCGCGGTGGCCGTTCGCGGCGGCCAGGGCCGCGGTGGCTCCGCCCACCACTCCAGCGATACCGAGCGCGAGCGCGATCCTCTTCCACTTCATGCTGCCTCCTTTGCGGGCCGCTTGCCCGCCGATCAGCTCCGCGCTGACCCTGAAGGCTTAACGTGGGAGAGGTTTCGCAAGCGTTTCGGCGATGTTTCGGATTGTTTCGCGCCGCCGTCCGGGTAGGCGGCCGTGTGGTCTTGCGCTCCCACTTCAAGCCCGCGCCAGCTCGCCCTCGACGTAGTGGAGGATCAGCTCCTCGATGTCGCGGCCTATCTTCAGGAACGCGATGCCGATCCCCGGAGTAAACGGTCCGCCGGGCGGAACCACGCGGGCTACCCGAGCCAATGCCTCGATCACCAGCTCTCCCGCGACCTC
>DATFTN010000093.1:0-3920 GCA_035261845.1 Myxococcales bacterium
CCCCTTGAGGACGCGCTCCTGTGGACCGGTGACGTCGTAGATGGGCGTCGAGGCGGTGAGCACCACCCCCGCGCCCAGCACCGCCTCGTCCTCGACCAGGCAGCCCTCGACCACGATGCAGCGGCTGCCCACGAACGCGCCGTCCTCGACGATCACCGGCCTGGCGCCGGGCGGTTCCAGCACGCCGCCCAGCCCCACTCCGCCGGAGAGATGCACGTTGCGGCCCACCTGGGCACAGGACCCGACCGTCGCCCAGGTGTCGACCATGGTTCCGGCGCCCACGCGCGCGCCTACGTTCACATACCCGGGCATGACGATCGCGCCCTTCTCCACGTGAGCGCCGTAGCGCACCACGCCCGGAGGGACCACGCGGACTCCGGTGGTGGCGAGCCCGCGCTTGGGCGGGACCTTGTCGTGGAACTCCAGGTCCCCCGCCTGGTACGTCTCGAGAGGCGCCAGGGCGAAGTAGAGGGAGATGCTCTGCTGGATCCACCCGTGCACGATCCACCGCTCGGGCCCCTCGGTCCTTTCCGCGACGCGCAGCTCACCCCGGTCGAGGCGGTACAAGACCTCGCGCACGGCGCGGGCGTGCCCCTTCTGCAACAAGTCCCGCTCCTGCAGGACGGCTTCGACCTGCGCGCGCAGCTCCGCCACGCCCGCACCGGGCTGCCTCATCTCCGGATTAGCCGGATCCTGCATCCCCGAAAGAATTGCACGTTCCCGCCTGCCGCGCAGCACGTAATCGGGCCTGCAGACATTTCACGCGGAGGGCGCGGAGGAAAAGGAGGAGGGGAGGAAATCTTCTTTTTTTATCAACTCGCTCCTCCCCTCCTCCCATCCCTCTGCGACCTCTGCGTGAAACGGTCTTGGGCTAGGTGGGCCAGGCGGCTGCGGCTTTCTTGCAGTCTTCCAGGGTGGGGACCATGGCGAGGCGGATGAAGCCGGCTCCGGAGGGGCCGAAGTTGGGGCCGGGGACGACCAGGATGCCGCGCGAGGCGAGGCGGGCCGCGTAGGACTCGCTGGTCTCGCCGGGCGGAACGTGGACCCAGAGATAGAAGGCCCCCTCGCCACCCACCTGGAGGCCCAGCTTGCCCAGGTGCGCGAGGATCAGCGCACGCTTGTCCGCGAAGACGCGCCGCCGCTCCTCGACGTGCGCGTCGTCGCTCCAGGCCACCGCGGCGGCCTGCTGCACCATGGTCTGCGGAGCGACACCGAAGTTCGCCCGCGCCTCGCGCAGCGAAGCAATGAGGTCCGGCTCGCCGGCGATGAATCCGCTGCGGTACCCGGTCATCCCGCTCCGCTTCGAAAGCGAATGCACGACGAGCACGTTCTCGCGGGCAACCTGCAGCGCGGTGTGCGGCGGCTCGCGGACGTAGAGGTCGACGTAGGGCTCGTCGCAGACCAGCAGGAAGCCGTGCTCCTTCGCCAGCGAGGCGAGCTTCTGGTGGTGCGCGCGCGTCGCGGCAGCGCCGGTGGGGTTGTGCGGGTAGTTGTCGTAGACGATCGAGGTCCGCCGCCAGTCGGCCGCCGGCACCGCGCCCAAGTCGGGCAGGAAGCCCCGCTCCGCCCGCAGCGGCAGCGTGCGCGGCGTGCCTCCGGCGAAGAGGATGGCCCGCTCGTACACCGGGTACGCCGGGTCGGGGTAGAAGCAGAGCGGCCGCGCGGGATCGAGCGCCGCGAGCGGCAGGTGGAACAGCGCTTCCTTCGCTCCCTGGCAGGGGAGGATCTCCCGGTCCGGGTCGATCGAGAGCCCGAACCTGCGCTGCAGGTACCCGGCGATCGCCTTGCGCAGCGCGGGAATGCCCGACACGGACGGGTACTGCGACACTTCCGGCACCGCCGCCTTGAACGCCTCGCGGATGAACGGCGGCGTCGGCTCGCGCGGATCGCCGATGCCGAAGTCGTAGACGGGTCCGCCCCGGCGCAGGGCCGCCTCGCGCTGCACGTTCGCCTGCTCCTGCAAGTACCCCTCGAGCTTGCGCAAGAGCGGGTTCAGCGGCGTCTTCATCCGGCCTTCACCACCGGGTTCTTCAACACGCCCACGCCCTCCACCTCGATTTCGACCGTGTCGCCCGCCTGGATGGGGCCGACCCCCTCCGGCGTGCCCGTGGTCACCACGTCCCCCGCCTCGAGCGTCATGCCCGCCGAAATGAACGCGAGCAGCGCCGGCACCGGGAAGATCTGGTCCCGCGTCCGGCCGTCCTGCTTGACCTTGCCGTTCACCCGGCAGGCGACGCGCAGATCGCTCCAGTCGAGGCCGACCGAGACCCAGGGACCGATCGGACAGAAGGTGTCGAAACCCTTCGCCCTCGTCCACTGCCCCTCGGCGCGCTGGATGTCGCGCGCGGTGACGTCGTTCAGGCAAGTGATCCCGGCGACCGCCGCCGCGCATTCCTTCTCGCTCGCCCGGCGCAGGCGCTTTCCGATCACCACGGCCAGCTCGGCCTCGTAGTGCACCTCTCGCGACTGCGGTGGCAGCTCGATCGGCTGCCCGTGGCCGATCAGGGACGACGACACCTTCACCAGGAGCAGCGGTTCCTTGGGGACCTGGCCGTCGAACTCCTTCGCGTGCGCCACGTAGTTCTTGCCCACGCCGACCACCTTGCGCCCCACGCCCCAGGGCAAGAGCTGCACGCCGGACAACTTCCGCGGCTTCCCGGCCACGCGGCGGCCGCCGCGCAGCATCGAGTCGAGGCCGCTCACCTCCGCGATCTCGTCGCCCTCGACGATGCCTTCGAGGATCTCGCCGTCCTCACCTTGAAATCGCGCGATGCGCACAGGCTTGGTCACTTCGTCGCTCCCTTGAACCCCAGCACGTCCTGCATGTCGTACAGCCCCGGCGGCTTGCCCACCACCCATCGCGCGGCGCGCACCGCGCCCCGCGCGAAATTGTCCCGGCTGGTCGCCCGGTGGGTCAGCTCCAGCCGCTCGCCGTCGGCGAGGAAGAAGACGGTGTGATCGCCCACCACGTCGCCCCCGCGGAGCGCCTGCAGGCCGATAGTGCCGGCCCGCCGCGGGCCGGTGTCGCCGCGGCGCTCGTGGACGAAGGCGCTCTTCGGGTCGAGCTTCAGAGCCTCCGCCGCCACCTCCGCCAGGCGCAGCGCCGTCCCCGAAGGAGCGTCCTGCTTGGTCCGGTGGTGCATCTCGACGATCTCCACCTCGTAGGAAGGGCCCAGCGCGCGCGCGGCCTCGCCGACCAGCCGGAAGAGCGCGTTGACGCCCACGCTCATGTTGGGCGCCAGCACGATGGGCACTTCCCGGGCGCGCCCGGCGATCTCCGCGCGCGCCTGGGCCGCGATGCCCGTGGTGCCCAGGACCAGCGCCACCTTGCGCGCCGCGCAGACTTGCGCGTGGTGCGGCGCGGCGGCGGGCGCGGTGAAGTCGATCGCCACGTCGGCACCCCGCTCCAACGCCGCTTCCAGGGAGCCCGAGACCGGGACTCCCGCCGGCGGACCGCCCGCGACCGCGCCGGCGTCGAGCCCCACCTGCGGGCTGTCCGGCCGCTCCGTGGCGCCCACCACCAGCATCCCCTCCTCGCCGCGCACGGCGTGCAGGACGCGGCCGCCCATGCGACCCGCCACCCCGCACACCACCACCCGGACCGGCTTCATGTCAGGCCGTACGCCTCGAGCGCCGCGTCGACCTGCGCCGCCCCCTTCTCCGACACGGGCACCAGGGGCAGACGCAGCTCGGGCCCGATCTTCCCCATCCGGAAGAGGGCGTGCTTCACCGGCAGGGGATTGGTCTCGCAGAACAGCGCGCGCACCAGCGGCGCGAACCGGACCTGCGCCTTCCGGGCGGCCTCGAGGCGGCCGGCGAAGAAGTCGTCGCACAGCGTGGCGAGGTCTCCCGGCGCCACGTTTCCCACCACCGAGATGACGCCCTGGCCGCCCATCGCCAGCGTCGGCAGGGTGAACATG
>DATFTN010000094.1:0-16010 GCA_035261845.1 Myxococcales bacterium
CGCCTCGCTGCGCTGCGGGGCGCTCCTGGGCGCTCCCTCGCTCTGCGCCGAGCTGCGCAAGGTGCAGCTTCCCTACAACTTGAGCGCCGTCACCTGCCTGGTGGCGCGGGCGCTGATCGCACGGCCGGAGCTGGTGCGGGCCCGCGCCCAGCTGGTGGCGGACGAGCGGGAGCGCGTCGCCGCGGGGCTGCGAGCCGCCGGATGCACCGTCCACGCCTCGGGCGCAAACTTCCTGCTGTTCGAGCAGGATCGCCGCCCCGCGAACGACCTGCACCGCGCGCTGTTCGCCCGCGGGGTGCTGATCCGCAACGTTTCCTCCGCCCGGGACCTTTCACGGGCGCTGCGGGTCAGCATCGGCGCGCCGGCGGCGAACGACGCCTTCCTGGCGGCGCTGCGGGCGGAGCTGTGAGCTGGTCGCGCGTGCGGGCGGTGATCTTCGACGTCGACGGGGTGCTGCTCGACGCCCGGGCGAGCTATCACGCGGTGGCCGAGGAAGCCGCCCGGCGCGCCGTCGCGGAGGTGCTCGGGGAGCCGTGCACCGCGCCGTTCGACCGCGATGGCGAAGTGCCCCAGTTCAAGGCGGCCGGGCGCTTCAACGACGATTGGGAGATGACGCGGGGAATCGCGCTGCTCCTGCACCTCCGCCAGCGCGGGGCCGCGCCCGGGCTCCAGCGCTTCCTCCAGGCGGCGCAAGGCGCCGGCGTGGCGGGGCTCGCGAACGCCTTGCCGCTGATCGCCGCCATGTATCCTCAAGAGAGGATCTCCCGCCTGTGCGGCGCGCTGTACGGCGGCCGCTCCCACTGCCGCGAGCTGTTCGGGTTCGAAGCGCTGGAGGCGCTCCCCGACGCGCCGGAGCGCGGGCTGTGGGAGCGGGAGCCGCTGCTGGTGGATCCCGCGCTCCTCCAGCGGGTCGCGAAGCGCTTCCCGGTCGCGCTGTACACGGGCCGCAACGCCGGCGAGGCGGCGCTGGCGCTGGTCCGTTGCGAGCTGCAGGTCCCGCAGCGCCTCTGCTGGGTGTCGGACGGCCGCCCGCGCAAGCCCGACCCGGAGGGCCTGGTCTGGCTGTGCGGCGAGCTGTTGCGCTCCGGTGGAGAGGCCCTCTTCGTCGGCGATACGGCGGACGACCAGGCCGCGGCCGAAGCGGCGCGAGCGCGCGGCACGCCCCTGGTTTACGCTCACGTGGCGGGACCGGACGGCACGACGCGAACGCTCGACCGGCTTCTCGCGGAGACAGGAGTCTAGACGATGGCTCGCACCGGCGCCGTGCAGCGCAAGACGAAGGAGACCGACCTGCGCGTCAGCGTCGACCTCGAGGGCCAGGGCGACGCCAAGGTCGACACCGGGATCCCCTTCTTCGACCACATGCTGGAGACGCTCGCCAAGCACGCCGCGCTGACGCTGGAAGTGAGCTGCAAGGGCGATCTGCACATCGACCAGCACCACACGGTCGAGGACACGGGCATCGCGCTGGGCAAGGCCCTGGACCAGGCGCTGGGGGACCGCAAGGGCATCGCCCGGGCGGGCTGCTTCTACTTCCCCCTCGACGAGGCGCTGGCGCGCAGCGTGGTGGACCTCTCCGGCCGCGCCTTCCTGCACTGGAACGTGCAGCTGGACCAGGGTCCGCGCAGCGCCATGGATCTCTCGGTCATCGAGGGATTCTTCAAGGCGGTCGCGGACGGCGTGCGCGCCAACGTCCACGTCGACCTGCTCACCGGCCGCGACTTCCACCATGGATGCGAGGCGGTGTTCAAGTCGTTCGCTCGGGCGCTGCGGCAGGCGTGCGCGCTGGACGAGCGGATGGGCGGCGTGCCGAGCACCAAGGGAGTGCTGTGAGCGCCAGGGTCACCGTCGTCGACCTCGGCCTCGGCAACCTGGGCAGCGTCCTCCAAGCGCTGGTGCGCGCGGGCGGCGATCCCCGGCTTTCCGCCGGCGCCCGGGAGATCGGCCGGTCCGGGCGGATCGTCCTGCCGGGCGTGGCGGCGTTCGGGTTGGGGATGGAGCGGGCGGAAAAGCTCGGCCTGCGAGGAGCGCTGGACGAGGCGCTCCGCCGCGGGGCTCCCGTGCTGGGCATCTGCCTGGGGATGCAGATCCTGTTCGAGGAGGGCGAGGAGGACGGTCTGCGCAGGGGCCTGGGACTCCTCCCCGGCCGCGTGACGCGGCTCCCGGCCGGCGTCCAGGTGCCGCACATCGGGTGGCAGCGGCTCCAGATCATCGCGCCGTCGCCGCTCCTCTCCGGGGCCGCGCCCTGGGCGTACTTCGCGAACTCCTACCGCTGCGAAGCGCCGGAGCAGGTCACGCAAGCGGTGGCCGATCACTCGGGTGCGCGGATCGCGGCCGTGGTGGGGCGCGGCAACGTCCACGGAGTGCAGTTCCATCCCGAGAAGAGCGCGCGCGACGGCGAGGCGCTGCTCGCGCGCTTCCTGCAGCTGCCGGAAGCGCCGCCGTGAAGCCCCTCCTCTACCCGGCCATCGATCTGCTCGGCGGGAAGGCGGTGCGCCTGCGCCAGGGAGAGCGGCGCACGGCGAAGGTGTACTCGGACGATCCGCCCGCCCGGGCGCGGGCGTTCGCGGCGGAGGGGGCCCTCTCGCTGCACGTGGTCGACCTGGATGCGGCATTCGGCGAAGCCCGGCAGACCGCCGTCATCGAGGCGATCGCCGCGGCCGTGGACCCGCTGCCCGTGCAGGTCGGCGGCGGCATCCGCCGACTCGAGGACATCGAGGTCACGATCGAGGCCGGCGCCGCGCGCGTCATCCTCGGCACGGCAGCGGTCGAACGGCCGTCGCTGGCGGGTGAAGCCTCCCGCCGGTTCGGCGCGGCGCGCATCGCCTGCGGAATCGACGTCAAGGAGGGCAAGGCGGCTACCCGAGGCTGGACGGAAGCCCGCGGCCCCTCGGCGGGCGAGCTGGCCAGGCGCCTTTCGGAGGAAGGCGTCGAGTGGCTGGTGGTCACCGCCGTGGCGCGGGACGGCACCTTGGAGGGATTCGACCTGCCGCTGCTTCGGGAAGTGGCCGCCGCCGCGCCCCGGGCCAACCTGATTGCGAGCGGGGGCGCAGGCTCGCTCGGCCACCTCGAGGCACTGGCCGCCGCCGGCCTGCCTCGCCTGGCGGGGGCCGTCGCCGGGACCGCGCTCTACGAGGGAAGGTTCTCCGTCCGCGAAGCCCAGGCGGCGCTCGAGGGGAGGCCCTGAGTGCTGACGCGCCGGATCATTCCCTGCCTGGACGTCAAGGACGGCCGCGTGGTCAAGGGCGTCCGCTTCGAGCAGCTGCGCGATGCCGGGGACCCGGTCGAGCAGGCTCGCGCCTACGGGCGGGCGGGCGCCGACGAGCTGTGCTTCCTGGACATCAGCGCGTCGCTGGAGGCCCGCGGGACCCTGGTCTCGCTGGTGGAGCGCGTCGCGCGCGAGCTGGCGATCCCCTTCGCCGTGGGTGGCGGGGTGCGGACGGTGAGTGACGCGGAGGCGCTGCTGCGGGCTGGGGCGGACAAGGTGTCGATGAACACGGCGGCCCTCGCCGATCCGGACCTGCTCACCGCCGTCGCCCGGCTGACCGGGAGCCAGAGCGCCCTGATCGCGATCGACGCGAAACGGGTGGCCGCGGCAGTCCCCTCGTGGGAGGTGTACTCGCACGGCGGCACCCGGCCGACGGGCCGCGACGCGGTGGCCTGGGCCCGCGAGGCGGTCGACCGGGGCGCGGGGGAGATCCTGCTCACCTCGATCGACCGCGACGGCACCGGCGCGGGGTTCGAGCTGGAGCTGACCCGGGCAATCGCCTCCGCGGTCCCGGTGCCGGTCATCGCCAGCGGCGGCGCCGGCGGGCCCGCGCACTTCGCCGAGGCGTTCGCCGCCGGAGCTTCGGCCGCCCTGGCCGCCAGCGTGTTCCACTTCGGCACGTTCTCGGTGGCGCAAGTGAAGGAGGAGTGTGCCCGGCGCGGTCTCCCGATGCGCTGGCCGCTGGAGGACTGAGATGGTGCGGACCGAGGAGCTCAAGTACGACGAGCGGGGCCTCATCCCGTGCATCGTGCAGGACGCCGCGACGGGGGAGGTGCTGGCGCTCGCCTGGCAGACGCGCGAGGCTCTGGAGCGCACGCTGCGATCGGGGCAGGCCACCTTCTGGAGCCGCAGCCGCGGGGAGATCTGGGTCAAGGGAGCGACCAGCGGCAACACCCAAGCGGTCCGAGCGGCCCGGGCCGACTGCGATCACGACGCGGTGCTGCTCCGGGTGGCTCCCCGGGGACCCGCCTGCCATACCGGGGCGCGGTCCTGCTTCTTCGAGGTGATCGGCGGGGCCCCGGAGGCGGCCGAAGCGCCGGGAGAGACGCTGGCGCGTCTGGACCAGCTGCTGCGTGACCGGCGGTCGGAGGCGCCGCCGGGCTCGTACACCGCGAAGCTCTATTCGGACGAAAACCTGCGGCACAAGAAGATCGGCGAGGAAGCGACCGAGCTGGTGATGGCCTCGCTGCGCGGGGACAAGGACGCCGTCGCGGAAGAGGCAGCCGACGTGCTGTATCACCTGCTGGTCCTGCTGCAGTCGCACGGGATCGGGCTGCCGGAGGTCGCGGACAAGCTGCGCGGCCGCGAGGGCAAGCGGCGCAACCCGGGGTGATCTGCGGCATCTCCATCCGGCGATGGCAACGCACCTGTTCAGCCCCCTGCGGCTGCGCGACGTCGACTTCCGCAACCGCATCGTCGTCTCCCCCATGTGCCAGTACAGCTCGCCGGGAGGCCTCGCCACCGACTGGCACTTCGTCCACCTCGGGTCGCGTGCAGTCGGCGGCGCCGGCGCCGTGTTCGTCGAGGCCACCGCGGTCGAGCCGCGGGGGCGCATCTCGCCCGAGGACATGGGCCTGTGGAGCGACGCGCACGCGGAGCCGCTGGCGCGGATCGCGCGCTTCGTCGAGTCGCAGGGCGCGGTACCCGGCATCCAGCTGGCGCACGCCGGACGCAAGGGAAGCACCGCCGCGCCTTGGCGCGGCGGCGGACCGATCACCGACGCCCAGGGCGGCTGGCCGGTGGTGGGCGCCAGCCCGATCCCGTTCGCGGAAGGGTGGCGCGTCCCCGATCCGCTCGACTCCGCCGGAATCGCGTCGATCACGCGCAACTTCCGAGCGGCCGCGGCTCGCGCGCGGGACGCCGGCTTCCGCTTCCTCGAGCTGCACGCGGCTCACGGCTACCTCTTGCACAGTTTCCACTCGCCTCTGTCGAACGCTCGCACCGACGGGTACGGCGGCCGCTTCGAGAATCGGGTCCGCTTCACCCTGGAGGTGGTGGAGGCGCTCCGGCGCGAGTGGTCCGATCACCTCCCGCTGTCGGTGCGCCTCTCCTGCACGGACTGGACCCCGGGCGGCTGGACCCCGGAGGAGAGCGTCCGCTTGGGCTCGCTCTTGCGCGAGCGCGGCGTGGACGTCGTCGATTGCAGCTCCGGCGGGAACGTGCCCAACGCGCAAGTCCCGCTCGGGCCGGGGTACCAGGTCCCCTTCGCCGAGGCGGTGCGCCGCGGAGCGGGGATCGCGACCGCGGCCGTAGGCCTGATCACCGAGCCGGCGCAGGCGGACGAAATCGTCCGCCAAGGCCGGGCCGACCTGGTGATGCTCGCCCGGGCCGAGCTGCGCGATCCCTACTGGCCTCTCCACGCCGCCCGGACGCTGGGTCACGCCGGCGCCCTGCCCGCTCCGCCCCAGTACCAGCGCGGCTTCCCCCAGCACGCGCCGGACTGACCGCGATCGAGACGAAGAACATTTCACGCGGAGGGCGCGGAGGAAAGGGAGAGCGCAGAGGATTTTTTTCCAAACCGAGTCTCCTCGGCGCCCTCCCCCTCCTCAGCGCCCTCTGCGTGAAACGGTTTTAGCCCAGTGCGGCCGGCTACCGTCTGCGGAGCTCCTTCACCATCACGATGGCGTCCTCGCCCTCGTCGACGTAGTAGTTCGGCCGCACGCCGACGGCGCGGTAGTCGAAGGCGCGGTACAGCTCGAGCGCGGCGACGTTCGAGCGGCGCACTTCCAGCGTCATCAGCGTCGCGCCCGCCTGGACGGCGCGCTTCTCCGTCTCTCCCATCAGCTGGCGGGCGATGCCCCGGCGGCGCTGCTCGGGCGAGACCGCCACGTTCAGGATGTGCACCTCGTCGTGGACCAGCCAGTAGATGAGGAACCCCACGATCCGCTCGGTGGCCCGGCCGCCGGCCGCCGAGGTCAGCGGCTCGAGGCAGATGAGGATGGTGCTCCAGTCGTGCTCCAGCTCGCGGCGGAAGAGCTCGGTCGACCAGGGGTGGCGGAAGGCCGCCCGCTCGATGACCATGACCTCCTCGAGGTCGTCGGGCCGCATGCGCCGCAGCTCGAACTTGGGGCGCAGCCGGACGGCCATCAGCGCCTCCCCTCCGCGATGGAGCGATTCGCGTCCTCGAGCGGATCCACGATCCGCACGGTCGCCTTGCGCCGCAGGCCGCCGAGCAGCTCCGTCAGCAGCCGCTCGTACTTCTCCTTCGAAAGCCGCTGCCGGAGAAGCTCCCGATCGCCCTGCGCTCCTTGGGCCTTCCACGCCTCCTCGAGCTCGCTGTCGCGGAGCTGCGCGGCCAGCTTGAGCCGGTTGTCGAGGTAACGGGCGACGCGCAGCTCGCGGGCCAGCACCGCGCCGATCTCATCGTCGGTCAGCTCCACCTGGCGGGTGAACGATTCCCAAGCCGCGGCGGTGGCGAACCGCGCGCGCAGCCGGGCCAGGGCGGCATCGACCTCGGCGTGGTCGAGGTCGAACAGCTTGAGCCGCTCCACTTCGGAGAGGACCACCCGCTCTTGCACCAGCCGCCGCAGCGAGGCGGCCAGGATCGCCCGGTCCAGCTGCGCGGAGGCCGTCTGCGGACCCTGCTGCTCCACCAGGTGGATCCGGGTCTCCGCCGCCAGCTCCGACAGCGTCACCGAGTGCGCGTCGACCACGGCCACCACCTCGTCGATCAGCTGGCGCTCTTGCGCGCCGGCGGCGAAGGCGGTGAACGCGGCGACCAGCAGGATACGCATTCCGGGATCGTAACGACCCGCTCGCCGTGCGGTCAATTCTCCTGGTGCGTTCGTTGACCACCCGGAGGGGGCTGGTTACGGTACGCCGGCCGTGAAAGACCCCTACGCCACTCTCGGTGTCGCCCGGAACGCCAGCGCCGAGGAGATCAAGAAGACCTACCGCAAGCTGGCGAAGAAGCTGCACCCCGACATGAATCCGGGGGACAAGAAGGCCGAGGAGCGGTTCAAGGAGGTCTCCGCCGCGTTCGAGGTGCTGGGCGACCCGAAGAAGCGCTCCCTCTACGACGAATTCGGCGAGGTGGCCCTGCGTCCGGGGTTCGACGAGGAGAAGGCGGAGAAGTTCCGCGAATACCAGCGGGCTGCGGCCGGGGCCGGGCGGGGCGGCGCCGGGTTCGAGGGGTTCTCCGGCGGCGGCTTCGATCCGTCCGATTTCGGCGACCTGGGCTCCATGTTCGAGGACCTGTTCACCCGGCGTCGCCAGGGGGCCGCGCGCCGCCGCGCCGCCGAGCCGCTGGTCGGCGACGACATCGAGGCCGCCATCGAGGTGGACCTTCGCGACGCGGTGCTGGGCGCCGAGCGCGAGATCTCCCTGCAGCGTCCCGGGGGCAGCGAAGGCACCGCGCCGGAGGAAGTGCGCTTGCGGGTGAAGATCCCGCCGGGCGTGGAGACCGGCTCGCGGGTGCGCCTGGCCGGCCAGGGTTCCCCCGCAGAACGCGGCGGCGAGAACGGCGACCTGTACCTGCGCATCACCGTTCGCCCCCACCCGACCGTGAAGGTCGACGGGCGGGACCTCTCGCTCGACCTGCCCATCACCGCCGCCGAGGCGCTGCAAGGCGCGGAGGTGACCGCGCCCACCTTCGAGGGACCGGTGAAGCTGAAGATCCCGCCGGGGTCGCAGAGCGGGCGCCGGCTGCGGCTGCGCGGGCGCGGGTTGCCGGCGCTGCGGGCCGGAGCGACGGGAGCCCCGCGCGGCGACCTCTACGTGGTGCTGCAGATCGTCCTTCCCCCCGACTCGGCCGCGGCCCGCGCCGCCGTCGCCGAGCTCCAGAAGCTGTATCCGCCCGACGTGCGACAGGACGTGAGGCTCTAGATGGGACTGCTCGACCTCCTGGGGATCGGCGGCACCAAGGAGGAGCGCGAGACGCGCTCCGTCCGCAAGCTGCAGAAGAAGGCCGTCGAGAAATACGGTCCGAAGGAGAACCGGCAGGGAGCGATCGAGGAGCTGGGCGAGATGCGCACGCCCCGGGCGGTCGAGGCCCTGCTGATGCGCTACACCGTGCGCGTCGAACCCGGGATCACCGACGACGAGGAGAAGCAGCGGGTCCTGGCGCTGGTGCAGCAGGCAGGCTCGGGCATCGCCGTGCCGGTCCTGAAGAGCTTCATCCTCCGGCGCGACGAGGTCTCCTGGCCGCTCAAGGCTCTGTCGGACCTGTTGCCCGAGGCGGAGGTGGTCGCGTTCCTGGTCGAGGCGCTGCGCAAGGCAGCCGGCGAATACAGCCGGGTGCCGGAGAAGAAGGTCTTGCTGCTCCACGCGCTGGCCCAGCACCAGAGCCGGGACGCGGTTCCGGCGGCCCTTCCCTTCCTCGACGACATGGACGACGAGGTGCAGATCGCCGCCGCGCAGGCCATGGCGGTGCAGAAGGACGAGCGGGCCCGCGAGCCGCTCATCCAGCACTTCCTCCGCGCCCACCAGGCCAGCAACGCGCGGGTCCGCGAAGCCCTGGCGAGTCTTCTGGCCGACACCCATTTCGACGTGAAGGGCTACACGCCGAAGATGGAGGCCTCCCTGCCCGCCTCGTACAAGCTCGACTCGAAGGGCCGGGTGGTCCGGAAGAGCTAGCCTAGCTTCTGCCGGACTGCTCCCGCGACCATGTCGATGGCGATCTCGTTCAGTCCGCCGTGCGGGATGATGATGTCCGCGTAGCGCTTCGACGGCTCGACGAATCCGTGGTGCATCGGGCGTACGGTGCGGAAGTACTGCTCGACCACGCTGTCGAAGTCGCGGCCGCGTTCCTTGATGTCGCGGGAGAGGCGGCGCAAGACGCGCACGTCGGCGTCCGAGTCGACGAACACCTTGACGTCGAGGAGCGCGCGGACCGGTTCCAGCGCCAGAACCAGGATCCCCTCCAGCACCACCACGTCCCCCGGGTTCACCCGCTGCGTCTCCCCGGTGCGCGAGTGCAGCGCGAACGAGTAGACCGGCTTCTCCACCGCCCGGCCCGCCTTCAGCTCCTGGAGGTGCTCGACCAGAAGCTCCGTGTCGAAGGCGTCTGGATGGTCGAAGTTGAAGTTGCGGCGCTCCTCGATCGGCACGTCGGAGAGGTCGCGGTAGTACGCGTCCTGATCGAGCAGCGCGATCGGATGCCCGGCCAGGCGCTCCACCAGCCGCCGCGCCACGGTGGTCTTGCCGCTGGCGGTCCCGCCCGCGATGCCGATGGTCAAAGCGCGCAAGGTGCGACAGTGCATCCCATAACGGCGGCGCCGTGAAAAGCCGTTCGCCGAGACTTGCGCCGGTCGATCCCGGTGGGCGAGGATGCCAGGCCATCGATGGCCACCGACTCTCCCGAGCTCTCCCGCATCGCCGCCGAGGCCCTGGACATCGCGAAGAGCGCCGGTCAAGCGCCCACCACCGCGCACCTCCTGCTCGCCACCTTCACCGTGCCGGGAGCGGCGGACGTCCTCTTGCGCGAGCGCGGCTGCGACGAGGACCGCGTCCTGGACGAGCTGTCCCGCGCGCGCGCCGCCGAGCCGGCCGAGCTGTTCGCCCAGGCGCTCGAGCGCGCCCGCCGGCTGGCCGACGACTGCGCCAGCCCCAGCGCGGAGGGACTGCATCTGCTGGTGGCGCTCGCGCGCCTCTCGCGCTCCGCCGCCGCCGCGCTCCTCGACCGCCTGCTGAACCTTCCCTCGCTGCGCACCACGGCGCTCGGATACCTGACCGGCTCGATCCCCCGCCGCCGGGTGACCCAGGAAGTCCGCGTCGGCACGTCCGGCACCGCGGAGCGTCAGGCGTACGCGCGCCCCTCCCCAGCCATCCCCCGCGCGGCACCGCTGACCCGTGCGCAACCCTCGCCCTCGACCTCGACCCCGCCCTCGACCCCGCCCTCTCCCTCGACCTTCCCCTCTCCCTCGGCCTTCCCCTCGCCCTCGACCTCGACCTCGCCCTCACCCCCTCCCTCGATTTCCTCCGCTCCCTCGGACCCGCCCCCCATCTCCATCTCCTTCTCCGCCCCACGCGCCGCGCCCACTCCGGACGCGGCCGCGCAGTGGGCCCTCGACCCCCGCGAGTTCCCCTACCTGTGCGCGCACGGCCGCAACCTCTCCGCGCTGGCCTCGATGGGGCAGCTCGACCCCGCCCTGGGTCGGGAGGCCGAAGTCGAGGAGGTCCTCGACATCCTGGGCAAACGCCGGGCGAACAACCCGGTGCTGGTGGGCGAACCGGGGGTGGGCAAGACCGCCATCGTGGAGGGGCTGGCGCAGCGGCTGGTCGATCTCCAGACCGACCGGATCGTGCTCGAGCTGGACCTCTCCGGCCTCGTCGCCGGCACGCAGCTGCGCGGATCGTTCAGCGAGCGGCTCCTGGGGATCAAGGAGGAGGTCCGCCGCGCCGAGGGACGCGTGGTGGTCTTCATCGACGAGCTGCACATGCTCATCGGCGCCGGGTCCAGCGGCGAGGGCCCCCAAGACGCCGCCAACGAGCTGAAAGCGGCGCTCGCCCGGGGCGAGTTCCCCTGCGTCGGCGCCACCACGCACGACGAGTTCCGCCGCCACGTGCAAGGAGATCCCGCTCTGGAACGGCGGTTCGTCCCGGTGCTGGTGCGCGAGCCGACCGCGCGGGCCACGGTGCCGATCCTGCGCGGCGCGGCCGCCCGTTACGAGGAGCACCACGGCGTCCGCTTCCGGGCGGACGCCCTGGAGGCCGCGGCGCTCCTCACCGCCCGCTACGTGCGGGACCGCTGCCTGCCCGACAAGGCATTCGCCGCCATCGACCTGGCCGGCTCGCGCGTCCGCCGCGAAAGCCGGAGCGAGGTCCTGCGCGAGGACGTCGCGCGCGCGGTGGCGCGCATGGCGGGCCTGCCCGAGGAGCGGCTGCTGCAACCCGACGGCGAGCGCTTCCTCTCGTTGGAGCGGAAGCTTCAAGAGAGGATCGTCGGCCACGCTCCCCAGCTCGCCGCCATCGCGCGCGCGGTGCGGCGCAACTACGCCGGATTCTCGGCCCAGCGCCCCCTCGCCTCGTTCCTGTTCGTCGGCCCCAGTGGAGTGGGCAAGACCGAGACCGCGCGGGTGCTGGCGGAGGAGCTGTATCCGGCGAGCGAAGGAGGAACGCAGCCGGGCGCGCTGGTGCGCATCGACCTCTCCGAGTACTCCGAGGCCCACAGCGTGGCGCGGCTGGTGGGAGCGCCGCCGGGATACGTCGGCTACGGCGAGGGAGGGCAGCTGACCGAGGCGGTCCGCCGCCGCCCGGCCTGCGTGGTGCTCCTCGACGAGGTGGAGAAGGCGCATCCCTCCGTCCTCCAGCTCCTCCTCCAGGTGCTCGACGAGGGGCAGCTCACCGACGGGCGCGGCAGGCGCATCGACTTCAGCGGCGCGGTGGTGGTGCTGACCGGCAACGTCGGCGCCAGCGCGTTCGGCGGCGAGGGGCGCGCGGTCGGGTTCGGCACCGCGGAGCGGGCTGACGCGGCCGGTCCCGAGGCCGGCGCCGCGCGGGCCTTGGACCAGGCGCGGGCCGCGTTCCCGCCCGAGCTGTGGGGAAGGCTCGACGAGCGGCTGGTCTTCGCTCCTCTCGGACGCGAGGAGGTGGCCCGGATCGCCGACCTCCTCCTTTCGGACTCGTCGCGCCGGCTGTGGGAAGAGCGGCAGATCGCCTTCCGCACCGGTCCCGGCCTGGTCGACCACCTCATCGCCCAGGGGGGCTGGCAGCTGTCCTTGGGCGCCCGCCCGATGCGCCAGACGATCCAGCGCCTGGTCGAGTCGCCGCTGGCCGACGAGATCCTGGCCGGGCGGATCCGCGCCGGTGAGCGTCTGCTCGCTTGCGCGGGGCCCGCCGGCGTCGAGTTCCGGCGCGAGGGATGAGCGTCCTGCCCAAGACGGCGGCCGTCCTGGGCGGCGGGGCCGTCGGCCAGGTCCTGGTCGCCGCCCTGAACCGGGCCGGCATCCGCGTCGTCCTGGCGTGGAACCGCAGCGAGCAGCGGGGCTGGCAGTCCGACCTGGAGGGGATCGGCGGGGCGGAGCTGATCTTCCTGTCGGTCGCCGACGCGGCGGTCGAGGAGGTCTGCACGCGCATCGCTCCCTTGCTCCGGCGCGGGCATCTCGTCGCGCACTGTGCAGGCGCGCTGGGGCTCGACGCGCTCCGACCTGCGCTCGAGGCTGGCGCTCGCACCGGATCCCTGCACCCGCTCCGCGCCATCCCCCGGGGCAGCGCGGCCGGGGCGCTGCGCGATGCCGCCGCCGGCGTGGCCGGGTCGGACGCGGAAGCGCGGGAGACCCTCCAGCAGGTCGCGCGGGCGCTGGGGATGTCTCCCATCCCGGTGGGCGACGGATCGCGCGTCCTCTACCACGCGGCTGCGGTGCTCGCCGCCGGCGGGCAGGTGGCCCTCTTCGCGCGCGCCGTCCAGGCGTTCCAGGACGCGACGGGCGCTCCGGAGCCGATCGCGCGCGCGGCGCTCCTGCCGCTCGCGCGGGGCGCCTTGGAAGCGCTCGAGCACCGCTCTCCCTCCGAGGCGCTCACCGGGCCGGTGGCGCGAGGCGACGTGGCGACCGTCCAGGCGCATCGGGCGGCGCTCGACGGCGAAACCCTGTCGCTCTACGACCAGCTGGTCCGGGCGATGCTCGAGCTGCGGCCTTCGCCGGAGATCGGGTCCCTGCTCAGAACACCCCCGGGGGAAGCGCGTCCGGCGGCGGGCCCAGGCTCCCGATCATCGCCTCCACGTCCTCGGCCACCACGGGAGGAGCGCCCATCGGCCAGCTCGCGATCACCAGCGCCACGTGCTCGCCCGCTCGCACCACCGCGACGCGGCCGCGCGCCTCGTCGGAAACGCTGAAGGTGAAGCCGTACGCCTCGCCGCCGCGGGCGGGGAGACGGTTCACGTCTTCGACGTGCACCCCCTGCTCCGTCTGCAAGTGATCGGCGAGCAGCCTCGCGAGCTGGCGCAGCGAGCTGATCCCATCGGCGTTCTGCACGATGAGCTGCGCGCCCGCCTCCGGCGCCCGAGCCACCAGCGGCAAGCGCTCGCCGTCCGGCCCGCGGGCGTTCCCCTTGAAGCTCCAGCGGTCGCCGTCGGGACGCTCGATCGAGAAAGCGCCCGAGTGCTCCGTCCACATCCGCGGCGCCTGCAGGCGCGGCGGCGGGCGGGGCGCGCGGCCTTGCTCGCGGGACACGCGCGCCAGAGCGGCCGGGGAAGCGAGCGCGATCGAGATGCCTGTCACGAGAAGGACGCGCATGCTGCAACGGTCAACATCCTCCCGGAGGCGCGCAATCATGGGCAGCCCGTCGAGCGCTGGCGTTGTGTCAATGTTGCGTGGACTGCCTTCGCAACAATTCGTTCTCCAGCGCGAGGCCGGCCTGCGCCGCGGCCAGCTCGAGGATGTCCAGCTCCTCGATGGCCCGGCTGGAGGGCCCGTTGTCCGCGTAGACGACGGCGATCACGCGCTGCCCGCCCATCACCGGGAAGACGGCGCACTGCCCGGAGCGAGGCTTGCCCACTACCCGCGTGAACGCGTCGGGCAGCCCGGTCTCGTCGAAGGTGAGGGAGCGGACCGCGCCGTCGTCCAGCGCGCGGGTGAGCGCATTCTTGCCCGTCAGCGGCAGCCGCAAGCCCCGGGTGAGCTGCGCCAGGGGTTGCCCGCTGGGGCTGTTGCCGAACGCGCCCAGGGCGGTGAGCCCTTCGCGCCGCACCAGGAACAGGACCGCGCGCTCCACCGACTCGCTGATGATGTTCATCAAGCTGAGGGAGATGGTGGTGGAGATGAGGCCGCTGCGCAGGTCGCCGACGATGCGCCGCAGCTTGGCGAGGTTCGACTGCACCCGGTCGGCGCGAGAGGCACCCCCCGTCAGGATGTCCTTGCGCGCCTGCACCAGGCTGCGAAAGCAGGACGCGATGGTGGCCACGTCGCCGGGGATGGCCGCCACCACTCCCGCTGCATAGGTGGCCGCGACCGACACGCCCCCGTCCACCACCGCGATGATCACCGCCCGGGGCCGCGCGCGCCGCAGCTGCTCCACGGCGTCGAGCGCCACTCCTCCCTCGCGCAGGTCCACCAGCACGAACGGCGGGGCCTCCCCCGGCGGCGGTCCGCCGGCATCGCGCAGGGTGACCCGCGCAACGGTGGCTTCCTCGGCCGGAATTGCCTGCCCGAGCTTCTCCGCGAGCTGCTTGTCGGAGGAGACCACCTGCAGCCGGGGCTTGGGCTCCAGCTCGGCCACCGGGACGGCCCGCGCTCCCGCGGGCACGACGGCTTGCGCGGGCGTGTCCGGCTCCAGCCCCAGCGACGGCGTCTCCTCCGCGGCGACGGCGGGCGCCTTCCCGTTCGGCTCGCCGCCGCGGTTCTTCTCGTCGAAGATCCGCAGCGCATCGAGTAGCACCGCCTGCGTGTCGAGGCGCAGATGGCCCACGATGTCTCCGGGAAAGACGGAGATGTCGTCGATCGGCTTCAAGTCGTCGAGCGCGAAGTGGAAGGTGCCGCTGGTCCAGGTGACCAGGTCGTACACGGTGCGCTCGATCTGCTGCTGGACCGCGGTGTACATCGCCTCGGCCGACAGCGCGCCGATGGTGACCAGGATCTGCCCCAGCGAGCGCCGCGGCGTCTCGCGCTCCTGCTCCCGCAAGGCCTGGTCGAGCGTGTCCTGGGAGATGCTCCCGTTGTCCACCAGCAGGTCGCCGAGCCGCTTGGAATCCGGCCCCCAGGCGTTGACGATCCGCCCCTGGTGGAACCCGATCTCCGCGCTCACCTCGCCGCGGGACAGGGTGAGCGTGCCGGTGCGTCCGCCCAGATGGATGAACTGGAGGGCGTCCGCGACCGAGACGTCCTCGAGGTTGCCGGAGAGGCTCATGGCGGAGGCCCCTCCGCGCGTCAGCCGCGCTTGACGAGCTGGATCAGGCTCTCCAGCGTCTTCAGCTTGCGGTCGGTCTGGTGATACACGCGCGCGGCGAACAGGGCCGAGGCCGCGTGGGCCGCCAGCAGATCGAGCAGCTCGCGGTCCTCCGGGCGCAGCATCGCTTTGTGCTCGAACAGCTTGAGCACGACTAGCGCGCCCACCACCGCTCCCTGCACGGTGAGCGGAACCACGGCGACGGTCTCCGATCCGTCGATCGGCCCGATCCGGAGCACGCCGTCGGTGAGCGTCGCGTCGACGGCGGGATCGCCGCCCGCGTACTTGCCGGCCGAATAGAAGCCGCTGGCGTCCTGCGACAGCCCCTGCCCGAGCGCGATCTCGCACTGGGTGCCGTCGGCGTTCCAGAAGAGCAGCGCGAAGCGCTCGGCGCCGAGCAGGTTGGTGGCGATCTCCGCGATCGTCGACTGCACCTCCCCCGGATCGAGCGTGGCGTGCAGCTGATAGGTGGCGACGTACAGGTTCATCAATCGGCCGGTCTGCTGCTCGTACTCGGCCAGCCGGCGGGACAGCTCGTCCCGGTCCTGGACCACGTCGTTGAGCCGGTCCTGCAGCTCGTTCACCGAGGTCGGCGCGGGCCTCCGGGCGGACTGCTCGAGCGAGTGCAGCAGCTCGCCGGCCCGCGCAAGGGTGGACTGCAGCTCCGCCAGCGCGTCGGCGCGGCGCTGCGGTTGGTCCTCGGTCTGCTTGGGGACCCGGACGGTCACGCGGCGGGGCTCGTGAGGCGCTGGACGACCGCGATCAGCTCCTCGTTGCGGAACGGCTTCTTGACGTACGCGACCGCGCCCGCGTCCAGGCCCCGCTGGGTCTGCTCCTCGCTCCCCTCGGTGGTGACCGGGACCACGGGGATGCGCTTGAAGCGCGCGTCGCCCTTCATCGCCTCCAGCAGCTCGAGGCCGTT
>DATFTN010000095.1:0-13655 GCA_035261845.1 Myxococcales bacterium
GACCGACTTCTCCACCGCCGGATCGATCCCCTCGCCGAAGTACTCCTTCGGGACGCCGATGGTGAGCCCGCGCACCGGCTTCTCGAGCCCGGCGTCGTAGTCGGGCACCGGGCGCTTGCTCGAAGTCTGATCGCTCGGGTCGTGCCCGGCGATGGCGCGCAAGAGGAGGGCCGCTCCCCGGACGTCCTGAGCGAACGGCCCCACCTGGTCCAGCGAAGAGGCGAACGCCACCACCCCGTAGCGCGACACCCGGCCGTAGGTCGGCTTCATCCCCACCACGCCGACCAGCGAGGCCGGCTGGCGAATCGATCCGCCGGTGTCGGTGCCCAGCGCGCCGGGCACCATTCGCGCCGACACCGCCGCCGCCGACCCGCCGGAGGATCCGCCCGGAGTTCGCTCGAGGTCCCACGGGTTGCGGGTGGGGCCGTACGCGCTGTTCTCCGTCGACGAGCCCATCGCGAACTCGTCCATGTTGGTCTTGCCGATCAAGACCGCGCCCGCTTCCCGCAGCTTGCGGACCACGGTCGCGTCGTACGGGGGACGGTAGCCTTCCAGGATGCGCGAGCCGGCGGTGGTCTCGATGCCCTCCTGGCAGAAGAGGTCCTTGAGGCCCACCGGCACCCCGTCCAAGGGCGACAGCGGCGCCTTGCGGGCGCGCCGCTCGTCGGCGGCCCGGGCCGCGGCGCGCGCCTCGCCCTCGGTCAGCCGGAGGAAGGCGTGCACCTTGCCGTCGAGCCGGGCGATGCGCGACAGGCACTCCTCCAGCACCGCGCTCGGGCGCGCTTCCCCGCGCTCGAACGCGCGCGTCAGCTCGCCCAGGGGCAGCAGGGAGGGGTTCACTCGATGATCCTCGGCACCACGAACGAGCTGCCGTCCTGCTCGGGCGCCTGGGCCAGCACCTCTTCGCGCCGGAGCGACGGCTGGACCACGTCGTCCCGCATCACGGCCTCGGCTTCGCTCGCTTCCCCGGCGAAGGAGAGCGGCTCGACTCCCGAGACGTCCACCGCCTTCAGTCTCTCGATGTACTCGAGCACGTGGCCGAGCTGCGCGGCGGTGCGCTCCTCCTCCGGCTCCGTCAACGCGAGGCGCGCCAGGCGCGCGACGTGGCGCACCGTGTTCCGGTCGATCGCCATTCTGTTCCCCTACGGCGTGTTCGCCGCCTGCCTGAACCAGTTGAGCACCGCGTCCACCACTCCGTGTGCGGCCGACTTGTGCAGCGTCTCCCACGAGCGGCGCGGGAGGAAGGCCCCGCCGCAGCTCAGGCAGTGGTACACGATCACCTCTTCGATCTTCTCGGGAACCAGCCGCATGCCACACTCGGAGCAATGTCCCTGGTGCAGGTGGCGGCGCTCGTCCTTCTCGTGCTCCTTCAGCCGCCGGATCTCGTCGTAATGAAGCTGTCGGATGCGCTCGGCGTCCTCGCGCGCGAAGTATTCGTCCTCCAGCAAGGACGGCTTGACGATGGTCATTCCCGTTTCCCTTCCGGGCTGGCAGGTTGCCCGGGCGCCGGGGGCGGCGCCAGGAGCTCCATCGCCATCCGGGCTCGCTCGTGTTGCGGCGAAAGCTGGAGCGTCGCCAGCAGCTCCCGCTTCGCCTCGGCGTCCTGGCGCATCGAGAGGTACGCCATCGCCATCCGGAAACGGATCCGCGCGCTCCGCGGAGAGCCGGCCAGCGCCGCCTTGAGCTTCTCCAGCGCCTTGGCCCCGCCGTCGTCCTGCGCCAGAAGCTCGGCCCCCTGGATGAAAGAGATGCGCGCCTCGTCCGCCTTGAGCAGCGCGGCCCGCTTGAGCTCGCGACTCAGGTTCAGCCGGGAACGCGCCGCCCGGTAGTAGTCCGCCAGCGCCAGCGCCACGTCGGGCGATTTGGGGTCCATCTTGTTGCCGGTCGCCGCGGCCTCGAACGCGGTCTTGAGGCGCGCCTTGGCCGAGTCTTGCAGCGCGGCCGCCTTCGCTTCCGACTCGGCCTTCTTCTTGTCGTCGCCGGAGCCGTAGGCGCGATTGGCCTGCTCGCCCCAGTACCAGGCCTGGTCGTTGAGCGCGTCGGACCAGGCGATCTGGACCTCCGCGAGCTGCGCCCAGGCCTGCGGGAAATGCGCTTTCGGCGCCGCTTGGAGCGCGGCGTTGGTCTGGGCCTCGGCGTCGGCCAGCGAGACCAGCGTGTCCTTGTCGGCGGCGGCGCTCGCGTCGGCGAGGGCGTCCAGGGCAGCCTGGGGAGGCGGGCGGTGGCCCAGCTTCTTGAAGGCGAGCACGGCGCCGGCGAGGACCAGGACCAGGCCCAGCGCAGCGGCGACCGCGACGACCAGGGCGCGCGGCGGACCGCGCCACGCCTGGGCCTGTTCCGCCGCCTCGGGTGGTCCGGCCGCCTCCGCGTTGCCGGGCGCGGCCACCTCTTCGCTCGCTTCCTGCTCCGCGACGGATCCGGTGGCCGCGGCCTCGTCAGTCGGCTCGCCGGCCGCCTGCGGGGGAGTGGGCGTCCGAGGCGGAGGCGTGGGAATTTGCGCGGCGGGCTTTGCCAGCGGCGGCGGCGGGGTGCCGAACAGGATGGTGGCGCTCGCGCCGGAGCCGCCCTCCAGCTTCGGCTTGGGCTCTTGCGCCGCGGCCGGAGCGGCGCCGAACACCAGGGTCGCGCCCGTCGCATCGGTGGGCCTTCCCAGCGGCTTCACCGTCCCGGCCGGCGTCCGCGACGGCGGCTGCGTCTTGAGCGACGCCGCGGCGTTGAACATCATCGTCCGTCCGGCGGCCTCGTCGCTCAAGGGCGCGATGGCTGCTCCGGAGGGCGCCGAGTTGGCGAGCTTCGGCGATGTCGCAGTCTTCGCCGCAGGTGCAGAGGCGCGCGGAGACGGAGGGGCCGCGGGGGCGACTGGAGCAGCAGCGGGGCGCGGAGCTGCCGCGGCCGCCGCCGGGGTCACCGCGGCTGCCGCAGGCGGCGGCGCGGAGAACATCACGGTGGCGCCCCCGCCCTCGGAAGGCTTGGGCGCCGCGCGAGGCGGCGCTGCGGGCGGTGCGGCGGGCGGCGGCGGAGGCTTCGCAGGCGCGGTCGCGACGGCGGGTTTGGTGGGGGGGACGACCGCCGCGGCAGCGGAGGCAGGAGCGGGAGAAGCGGCGGCGGGTTGCGGCGTTTCGCGCGTGGCGCGGAACGTGTTCCCGCACTTGCCGCAGCGCATGGCGAGCCCCTGGGGACCGACGCGCGCGTCGTCGATCCGATACCGCGCCTGGCACTTGTCGCAGCGAACGTCCATGGTGCGTCCCCTCGGGCGCGAACACGGCCCGGGCCCGGTGTGCGCCCGGGTGGTGAAATGCAGGTACCTATGCAAGACCGTACTCTAACGTAAAGGCGGGTACGAGGGGAGCCGAACGTTCGGGCGGGCACGCGGAAAAAGATGAGTGAGCCCGGGGGCCAAGCCGCTGGACGGGAGGCCGAAAATTGACGGAATGCCGGCCGCTCTTACAGTCGGGCCTGCCCCTGCGCGGCCCTCGTGCGCTGTAGGGGGAGGGAGGCAGCGTGGCGCGCGCAAAGAAGTCGGCGGGGCGACCTGCGGAAGCCGCGTGGAAGCGGCCGGTGGCCGGGATCCTGCTGGCGGGGATCGCCGCGGTGGCGCTACTGGGCCTGTGGAGCTACGGCCCGCGCACGCCGGACGCGAACTGGGCGGGCCCGGTGGGACACGCCGTCGCCGGGGCGCTCCTCGAAGTCGCCGGCGTCGGCGCGTATGCGCTCGCCATCTCGATCATCGCCATCGCCATCGCTCTGGTCGTCGGCCGGCCGCGGGTCTCGATCTCGAACGCAGCTTCCTGGCTGCTGTTCTGCATCTCGCTGATGGCGCTCGTGCACCTCTGGGTGCGCGCGCGGCTGCAGGGACACGCTCCCGGCGGGCTGGTGGGCGCGCTGATCGCCGGTGGAGCGCGGGCGGCGCTGTCGACCTGGGGAGCCGCCGTCCTGATCGGCGCGATCGGCGCGGCGGCGCTGGTGGTCGCCACCAACTTGTGGGCGCTGCGCGCGGCGTTCGCGGCCGGGCGTCTGGGGTTTGCCGGTGGAGCGCACGCGGTCAAGGGCGCGGCGGAAGCGATCTCGCGCGTCCGGGCCGTGGGCGCCGGCGGCGGCGAGGAGGAGGACGAGCCGTTCGAGCCCGATCCGGACGTCCGGATCACGCTCGAGCCGCGCGGAACGGACCCCGCGCTCCGCCTGGGCCTTGCGTCCGAGGCGCCGCAGGATCCGCGGCTGCCGGTGCCGCCGGCGTCCGATCCTGGCCGGAAGAAGCGGCTGTTCGGAGCCGCCTCGACCCCGCCGGCCGCTCCGGCGGAAGCGCTCCCGATGGCACCCACCATCGTCGAGCCCCGGCCGCCTGCGCGCGGGGCCGGCCGCAAGGACGAGAAAAAGGAGGAGCTAGAGAGCCCCGGAGCCGGCTTCACGCTGCACCCCGGGCGCAAGAGCTTCACGCCTCCGCCGATCACCATCCTCACCGGAGAGGCGGGCGCGATCGGGCCCATCGACCGCGAGGGCCTGACCACCACGGCCGAAAAGCTGCGGCAGAAGCTGGCCTCGTTCGGCATCCAGGGCCAGGTCACGCAGATCCGGCCGGGGCCGGTGGTGACCATGTTCGAGTTCCTTCCCGCCGCGGGCGTGAAGGTGTCCCGGATCGCCTCGCTGGCCGACGATCTGGCGATGGCGATGGAAGCGCTGCGGGTGCGCATCGTCGCTCCCATTCCCGGCCGCGGCGTGGTCGGGATCGAGGTGCCCAACAAGGAACGCCAGATGGTCGTCCTGCGCGAGCTCGCCGAGCAGGAGGCGTTCCAGAAGGCGCACAGCAAGCTGGCGATGTGCCTGGGCAAGGACATCGAGGGCATGCCGTACATCGCCGACCTGGCGAAGATGCCGCACCTGCTCATCGCGGGCACCACCGGATCGGGCAAGTCGGTGGCGGTGAACTCGATGATCGTCTCCATGCTCTTGCGCGCCTCCCCCGAGGAGGTGCGGTTCCTCATGGTGGACCCGAAGATGCTCGAGCTGTCCGTGTACGAGGGCATCCCGCACCTGCTGCTCCCGGTGGTCACCGACGCCAAGAAGGCGGCGATGGCGCTGCGCTGGGCCGTGGAGGAGATGGAGCGGCGCTACCAGCTCCTGGCCGAGTGCGGGGTGCGCAACATCGCCTCGTACAACAAGAAGGTGGAGAAGGAAGGGGACGCCGCGCGCCGGCCGCACAAGCCCGCCGCCAAGGAGAAGCGGGTGATCGACCTGACCGACCCGCAGCTGACGCTTGCCGACGCCCTGGGCGCCTCGGCGGAGCTCGGGGCGGAGCCCGCTGCCTCGAGCGGCGAGCCGCAAGCCGCGAGCCCGGACCCGCTCCGCAAGCTCCCCTACCTGGTGATCATCATCGACGAGCTGGCGGATCTGATGATGGTCGCCTCCCGCGAGGTGGAGACGTACATCGCCCGCCTTTCGCAGATGGCGCGGGCGTCGGGCATCCACCTGATGGTCGCGACCCAGCGTCCCTCGACGGACGTGGTGACCGGGGTGATCAAGGCGAACTTCCCGGCGCGCATCTCCTTCCAGGTCGCCTCGCGGCACGACTCGGCGACCATCATCAACTCCCCCGGGGCCGAGAACCTGCTCGGGATGGGCGACATGCTCATCCTGCCGCCGGCGACCTCGACGCTGACCCGGGTGCACGGCCCCTACGTCGACGAGAAGGAGATCCACGCCGTGGTGGAGCACTGGAAGGCGCAGGGCGCCCCGGTCTACGACCCGAACATCTTGCGGCCGCGCGCCGAGTACGGCGAGGGGATGCCGGAGGACGACGAAGGTCCGGACGAGCTGTACGATCAGGCGATCGCGGCAGTGTCCGACATGCGTTTCGTCTCCATCTCGCTGCTGCAGCGCAAGCTGCGCGTCGGCTACAACCGGGCAGCCCGGATGATCGAGCGGATGGAGCGCGACGGCATCGTGGGGCCCGCCGACGGCGCCAAGCCCCGCGAGGTGCTCATCCGCCCGATCGGCGATCTCCCCGGCGCGGGCGCGTGACGGTCCGGTGGCTGACCGGATGTTCCCTTGACCTGCTTCCCGCCCCCCGGTAAACGGACGCGCGCTCCCAGCAGGGAAGCTCGGGGCCGGCCTGCAGACCGCAGCCGAAACGAGAAGGACTGTTTCGAATGGCGACTGGTACCGTGAAGTGGTTCAACGACACGAAAGGCTATGGCTTCATCACCCAGGACGGCGGAGGCGAGGACGTCTTCTGCCACCACACCGCCATCAAGGCGGAGGGATTCCGCTCGCTGGCCGAAGGCCAGAAGGTGGAGTTCGAAGTGGTGAAGGGTCCCAAGGGCCTGCAGGCCCAGAACGTGCGCAAGCTCTCCTGAGCTGACGCCCGAAAATCCGAAGGCCCGGCCTGGTTGCTCGAGGCCGGGCCTTCGTGTTCCCGCAGCACTACTCGGAGAAAAGCTATCCGGCCTGCGCGCCCGGATGGTCGTCGGCGCCGTTTGCGACCTCGATGATCGTGAGCGTCTCCTCCCGCTTGTCGATGCGGTACCAGACGGTCACGTCCTCCACTTCGATGCGGAGGAGGTCCGCCTGGGGACTCGAGTGGCGGGCGAATGCCAAGGTGGGGGGAGGGGCGATGCTGGCCAGATCCGCGAGCTCCGCGAGAAGCCGGCCCAGCCGCTGCACCACGTGGGAGGAGAAGGTGCGCAGCCGCTGCCCGGCCGCCGGCTCGACCAGGATGCGGTAGCTCATGCATGCACGCTAACCACGCGTCCGGGCGCAGCGGTAGGGGGTCCCCCGCAGATCCCCACGATTTTGTCGGCAATCGAGCGGCCCGCGTCGAATTACGACCCCGACTTGCGGGTGCGCTCCGGGCGGGCGGGCGCCAGCTCGCCGGCGGGGCGGGGCGGATCGGAGAAGCTCGACGGCAGCAGGTTGAAGGGGAGGAGCTTCACCAGGAGCGGCAGGAGCAGCATGCCGCCGGGGGCGGCGAAGATGGCCAGCGCGGGGATCGTCTTGGCGACGTCGATGAGCTGCTCGCGGACCTTCACCTTCTCCTGGGGCGTGAGCGTCGCTCCCGCGCTGGCGCGGGCCAGGAGCTGGGCCAGCTCGCCCGTCTCGCGGATCTCCTGCAGGATCCGATCGAGGTTGTCGGCCACGGCGGCCGTCAGCCGGCTGGTGAGCGAGGCGGCGAGGCCCTCGGGCGTCTCGGCCAGCCGCAGCGCGGTGACCGCGTCGCGGTTCTGCCGGTAGAAGTCCTCGACCTGCGCTTCCAGGGCGGCGAGCTCCTCGGTGCCCACGCCGAGCGCCACCGCCAGTCGCTCGACGAAGGCGATCTCGCCTGCCTCGAGCTGGCGGTCCACCAGCGCGGCCAGGAGCACCTGCTCCACGGCGAACCGGCGCAGCGGCGGGGCGCGCAGGGCGTGCGCCATCCGCTCGATGGGGCGGGGATCGCGCCGCGCGCGCTGCAGGAGGCGATACTCGCGGGCGGGCAGCTTCTGCGCGCGCAGGACCTGGTCCATGCTGCGCGCCACTTGCCTCCCGTTCTCCTGGGAGGCGGCGAGGCCGGAGAGCAGCTCCACCAGGACGCACCGCCAGATCAGCGCGGCGCGATCGGCGATCCCCACCGCCGCCGGCGAGATGCGCCCGTGCGCGAACGCGGCCAGCGCCACCGTGGCGCAGGTGCGGACCTCGATGGCGCAGAGGCCGTTGTGCAGCGGCAGTCCGGCGAATGGACCGCCCAACGCCAGATAGCGGCGCGCCAGGCGGGTGGCGATCCGCCCGGCCAGCCGCTGGAGCGCCGCCTCGCTGGCGCCCACCGGATTCGCGAACAAGCGAACGGATTCCTTGGTGCGCCCCGCCACCGCGCCGAGCACCGCGAGGAGCTGGTTGCGCCGCGTGTCGACCGCGACGTCAGGCGCCAGCTCCGGCCCCTTCTCGGCGAAGCCGGGCGCCGCCGAAAGCGCGGCCGCCTTGGCGCACAGCCGCACCAGGCCGGCGACGAAGTGCGCGAACGCGCGCGCGCCCGGGACGGCGTCGGGGGGCAGCTCCACGGCGGGATCGACCGCGCCGGTACCGTAGGCGAGCCCGGAGGAGCGCAGCATCACCTCGAGGCGGTCGCGGCGCTCGTGCAGGGCGAGGCGGTTCGCCGGCCCCTTGGTGACGCGCACGGCGACCGCGCCCACGACGGCGAGCAGCCAGTCGGTGCTGCCCACCGGCAGCTCGGCTTGCCGGCCCTGGTGACGAAGCGATTCGATGCTGCACCCCGTTGTCCTGAGACGATTGTAGCAGAGGCTCCGGGGTGGGCCCGGCTACTTGACGGCCTTCACCCGGGCCCGCTTCTCGTCCAGCTCGACGGGTGGAGGCGGCGGCGCCGCCTTCACGATGCCGAACTTCTCGTAGAGCCGGGTCTCCACCTCGCGCAGCGTGTCGGGGTGCGCCTTGAGGAAGTCGCGGGCGTTCTCGCGCCCCTGCCCGATGCGCTCGCCTCCGTAGCTGAACCAGGCGCCGCTCTTCTCCACGATGTTGTGCTCCACCGAAAGGTCCAAGAGGTCGCCCTCGCGCGAGATGCCCTGGCCGTAGAGGATGTCGAACTCGACCTCGCGGAAGGGCGGGGCCACCTTGTTCTTCACCACCTTCACCCGGGTGCGGTTGCCGATCACCGTCTCGCCGTCCTTGATGGCCCCGATGCGGCGGATGTCCAGGCGCTGCGAGGCGTAGAACTTGAGGGCGTTGCCCCCGGTGGTGGTCTCCGGATTTCCGAACATCACGCCGATCTTCATGCGGATCTGGTTGATGAAGATCACCGTGGTGTTCGACTTCGAGATGGTGGCGGTGAGCTTGCGCAGCGCCTGCGACATGAGCCGCGCCTGCAGGCCCATGTGCTGGTCGCCCATGTCGCCCTCGAGCTCCGCGCGCGGGACCAGCGCGGCCACCGAGTCGATCGCGATCACGTCCACGGCGCCCGAGCGGACCAGCATCTCGCAGATCTCCAGCGCCTGCTCGCCGGTGTCGGGCTGGGAGATGAGCAGGTCCTCGGTGCGCACGCCCAGCTTGCGCGCGTAGCCGACGTCGAGGGCGTGCTCGGCGTCGATGAAGGCCGCCACGCCGCCGTTCTTCTGCGCCTCGGCCACCACGTGGAGGGTGAGGGTGGTCTTCCCCGACGATTCCGGCCCGTAGATCTCGATGATGCGCCCGCGGGGAACGCCGCCGACTCCGAGCGCGAGGTCGAGCGACACCGAGCCGGTGGAGATGGTCTGGATGTCCTGCACCAGGGGTTCGTCCACTCCCAGGCGCATCACCGAGCCTTTTCCGAACTGCTTCTCGATGGCGCTGACCGCCAGCTCGATGGCCTTCTCCTTCTCCGCGTTCGCCACTCGTTCCCTCCTCCGCGCCCGGGCGCGATCACTGAAAGCTTGTACAGAAGCCGCAAAACGACTTCAAGGGGTCCACGTTCAGTGGCCCCATCCCTAGCACCCCCCTCCGACAGCGGATGCGTCCGGCTACTTCTGCGCCGTCTGCCGGGTCTGCCCGGCCCTCTTCCAGACCAGCGTGGCGGTGCCGGCACCGATCGAGGGTGTCGGGTTCGTCACGGTCAGGTCGTTCCCCGAAAGAGCGGCGATGCGCGTCTGATCGGTGCCGGTCCAGTTGGGGAAGGTGCTGGCCTCGACGTGGAGGTGCACCGTCTTGTCCGGCTCGCTCACCGTGTAGGTGCCGAAGTAGCCGATCCCGCCCGCCATCGCGGCCTTGTTCTCCTCCGCGGTCCCGCCGGTGCGGCTGCCGGAGGCGAACTTCGGCACGTCGGGCCGGGTGAGCACGATCGAGAAGCGCCCGTCGGCCGTCAGGATCATGCTGCCCTTCGGCGACGGCCCGAACGGCGCGACCTTGGTGCCGCCCTGGTCGACCGTGTCGGACACCATCGTCCACGAGCCGATCAGACGCTGCTTCAAGTTGCCGCTCTTCTGGTCTCCCGCAGCCGCGGCGGCGAACGCGATCAGCCACAGCGCGCCGAACGCCGGCAGTGCGGCTCGAACGATCGTCTTCATGCTGGTCCTCCCTACGGCCGCGGTCCTGCGGCGGAGGCCGTCGTCCGCGCTTCTTTGACGCGCTTCCAGGTCACCGTGATCGTCCCCTGTCCCATCGACGGGGCCTGGTTGATGAACTTCAACTCGTCGCCGGACAGCTCGAGGGTCCGCTTCTGCTCGGTTCCCACCCAGTTCGGGTAGCTGCAGCCCTCGAGCTGCATGATCAGCATCTTGCCCGGTTCGTTGACCGTGTAGGTGCCGAAGTACGCGATGCTGCCTGCCACGGCAGCCTTGTTCTCCTCCGCCGTTCCGGTGGTGCGGTTGTTGGAGGCGAACTTGGGGATGTCGGTGCGCGTGATCACCAGCGCGACCCGCCCGTTGCTGGTCAGGATCACGCTGCCCTTCGCATCGGACCCGTAAGGCTCCGTCTTGGTCCCGCCCTGGTCGAGGACGTTCGACTTCATCGTCCAGGCCCCCACCACCTGCTGCTTGAGCGAGCCCTTCTTGTCGCCTGCGCCGTGCGCCGGGAAAGCGAGCAGCGCCGTCGCGGCGAGCGCCGGCAGCGCCGACTTGCCGATGGTCTTCATGGCATGCCCCCTGCCGCGTGGACGAAAGCCCGCGCGGCGGGGCGGATTCCACCACGCCCCGGGCAAAATGGCCATGGGAAGGGGCTTATTGCCCGTTGATGCCGAGGAGCTCCACCTTGAAGATGAGCGTCGCGCCACCCGGGATGGCCGGCGGGCTCCCGCGGTCGCCGTAGGCGATCTCCGAGGGGCAGACGAGCTGCGCCTCCTCGCCCACGTGCATCTTCTGCACGCCCTCGGTCCAGCACTTGATCACGCCGTTCAAGAGGAACTCGGCGGGCTGGCCGCGCTTGTAAGAAGAGTCGAAGACGTTGCCGTTGATCAGCTTGCCCTCGTAGTTGACCTTGACCTTGTCGGTCTCCTTCGGGCTCGGGCCGTTCGCGGGGCGCAGCACCTTGAACACCAGCCCCGAGGCCGTCTTCTGCGCGCCCTTCTCCTGCGCCGCCTTGGCCAGGAAGTCCTTCGAGGCCGCCTTCTCCTTGTCGGCCGCGGCGTTCGCGCGCGCCTGCACGAAAGTGCTGATCGCTTCCTGCCGCCCCTCCGGCTCGATCTTCGCTTTCGCCCCCGCCGCCGCGTCGTGGAACCCCTGCTCCAGGACTTTCAGCTCGGTGGACTTGAGCTGGAGGAACTGCACCCGCTTGCCGGTGCCGTAGCCGATGGCGTACAGCGTCTTGTCGTCCTCCGTCTTGGGCACCTGCGCGCGAGCGGCGAGGGGAAGGGCGAGCAGAACGGCGACGATCGGGCGGGTCATGGCAGTCCTTTCCTCGAGGCGCGTGACTTATGGCACGCGCGCGGCTTGGGAGTCAGCAATTCAGTTGCCGCCCATCTCCTGGGTGACGGCGACGAGCAGGGTCCCCGCGCCGGGCTTCGCTGGATCGAGCCGCAGCCCACCGACGAAGATGGTCCCACCGCGCTGGATGGTGTAGTCGGTGTGCAGCTTGCGCGAGTGCTCCGGGTGCTCCCCGAGCAGCTCCAGGTGCACCTTGATCCGCCCGTCCGGCGACATCTGGCGCGGGGTGACCTGCACGCTGCGCGAGCCGGGCAATTCGACCTGGGCGGCGCTCTGGAAGGCCAGGTCGAGCGACTCCTCGGTCAGCAGCTGGAAGTTCCGCCAACGGAAATCCTTCGCGAATTCCGCCAGGTTTTGCGCGATCGGAGCCAGCTTCGGATCGATCTGCTCGGCGCCGCCCGTCGCGGCGATGGCGCGCACGGTGATGCGCACGCGCGAGCCCTGCTGGGCGGTGCCCGCATCGTTCGAGCCTTCCGCGGCGAGCAGGACGAGCGCGGCGGCCAGCGCCTTCATCGCACCACCGCCGGGCCGTCGTCATCGACCCAGATCACGGTGGTCTGGCCCGACTGCATCACCGCGCCTTCGTGGTTCTCGAAGTCGATCTCTTCCACCGTGGTCCCGGAGTTGCGCGCATCGGCGAGCAGGGGACCCTTGACCGACCCGCTCTGGAACGGCGAGAGCAGGGCGACCACGGCCAGGGAGGCCGCCACCGCCAGCCCCGCGGCCGCGGAGATGCGGCCCCGGCGCTCCCTCCACATCTCCGTACCCCACACCCGCAGGCGCAGCACCGGAGCGGGCGCGCGCTCGCGCTCAACCCGCGCCAGCACGGCGTCCGCGATCCGGGACAGGTCGGCGGGGGCCGCCCTGCGCACCACTGCTTCGCGCAAAGCGTCCCGCTGAGCCGCGAGCAACGTGAGGCGTGCGGCGCACGCGTCGCAGCCCGCGGCGTGCTCCGCGACCCAGGCGCGATCCTCCTCGAGCAGCTCCCCGTCGAGGAACGGCCCGAGCAGCGGGACCGACTCTTCACAGCGCCGCTTCATTCCTCGCCCTCCCCCTCGTCCTTCGCCTCGTCTCCCAGGTACTCGCGCAGCTTGCGCTGCATCTTCAGCCGCGCATGGAAGAGCCGGCTCATCACCGTGCCCTTGCGAATGCCGAGCGTCCGGGCCAGCTCTTCATAGCTCAAGCCTTCCACCTCGCGCAGCAGGAGGATGGCGCGGTGCTTTTCCGAGAGCGCGGCGAGGGCCTCGTCGATCTTGGCCTTCAGCTCCGCGTTGAGGGCGGCCCTCTGCGGACCCGCCAGCGCCGCCGAGGGCGGGTCCATGCGGGACTCGATCTCCGCGTCGCTCTCGTCCATCTCCACCCGCTCGCTCCTCCCCCGCTTGCGCGCCGAGTCCAGGCACAGGTTGGTCGCGATCCGGTACGTCCAGGTGAAGAACGACGAGTCGCCCTTGAAGGAGGGCAGGTACCGGTGCACCCTGACGAACGTCTCCTGGGTGATGTCCATCGCCTCGTCCGAGTCCCTCACCATCCCGAGCGCGAGTTGGTAGACGCGCCGCTGGTACCTCTCCACCAGAGCCCGGAAAGCCCGCGCGTCGCCGCCCTGCGCGGCTCGGACGAGCGACCTGTCGTCCGGCGGACTCGAGCCCCGCTCGGGCGGCTTCCTGCCTTCGCTCATGGGACGCGCCGGGTCGGGCTCGTATTCATGGAAATGGGCGGTTCGGCACGCTTGCCCGGTCTCACGCCGGGCGGGAATGTAAGCCCCGGGTCGTTGTCTAGACTACGATGGTTTTGCGGGGTTGGAGTCCCGTAGATAGACCCACATCCGGTCCCAAGCCGATGCAACTGCAGCAGCCGACAGAGATCCCGGAGCTGGGCGGGCTCCTTCCCTCCCGGCTCTCGGCGCTGACGGACCGGGGCACAGCGGCCCGGCGCGAGATCGACGGGCTGCTCCGACGCGCCCGGCGCCGGGCGCGCGGCCTGGCTCTCTTGCGCGCCTCTGCCCTCCTGGCCGCGGGCGCCGCCTTGGCGCTCTGCAGCGGAGCGCTGCTCGGCTCCTTCGCCCCGGCGGCCGTCGCGCGCGTGGCCGCGGTGGCAGTGGTCCTCGCCGCCGCCGCAGGCGTGGTCGTCTTCTCGATCCGCTCGCCGCTGCATCGCGCCGCCGCCCGCGACGACGCCGCCCTGGCCCGGCTCCTGGCCGGATCCTCTGAGCTGCTCTCCAGCGTGGAGCTGTCCCGGGCCCCCGAGCAGCCAGGCATCTCTCGCGACCTCCTCTCGCTGCTCCACCTG
>DATFTN010000096.1:0-7839 GCA_035261845.1 Myxococcales bacterium
GCGCTTCTTGCCGGACCTGTTCCACGACGTCTTCGAGTTCCTCGCCTACGACCCCTCGGTCGCACCGGTGGACGTGCACACGCTGCCGCTCGACACCTGGCTCCCGGACCTGCAAGCCTCGGTGCTGCACAGCTCGTGGGACCCCGGGGACTTGACGCTCGCCTTCAAGGCGGCGCCGTACGGCGGCAGGTCGAACTTCGACCGGGTGAAGGTGGGCGGCGCGCCGGGCGGGCATCTCAACTGGGGCCACGACCACAACGACGACATGTCCTTCTGGATGTGGGGCAACGGGACCTGGCTCGCTCCCGAGGCGGCCGGGTACATGGCCGGGGTGAACACCGGGGCCACGGCGGACAAGCGGGCCAACATGACGACGTTCCACAACGGCCTGTTGATCGACGGGACCGGCGAGCTGGGCGACGTGCGCAGCGCGGACGGCGAGACCTCGAACCCGTGGTTCTTCAGCCGCGACGCACGACCGTTGCTCCTGCCCACCGGGACCGCGGACTACGCGGTGGCCGGGGGACGAGGTGCCTCGCTCTACCCAGCGTCCTTGGGGCTCTCGCGCTGGGACCGCATCGTGGTACTGGCGCGCAGCCGCTATGCCCTGGTCCGCGACGACATCGCCGCCAGCGGCTCCCACGCGTACGACTGGATCTGCCACTTCCTCGACGGCGCCACGGTGGACACCGCCTCGGGATGGGTGCAGGGCTTGGGCCGCAACGGGATGTCGCTGGGCGTGCGCGTCGTCTCGCCCGCGTCGTGGACCGCCGCCACCGGGTTCCAGAGCGAGAACCTGACGTTCCTCTTCGAGCCCGACGGGTCGATCGCCTGGGTGCGGGTCCGGCCGCAAACCCCCGCGCCCGCGGTCCAGTTCCTCACCGCGCTGGTGCCGGTGCCCGCCGCGGCCTGGGCATCGCGCGTCCAGATCGATCCGCTGTCCACCTCCGACACTGGCGCGGGCGCGGTGATCGCGCCAGGCAGCGCGCTCGAGGAGCGGTGGATCTTCGGCCGCGCGGGCGGCGACGGATACGCGGCCGGCGACCTGGCTTTGACCTCGGCGCTGGCGGGCATGGCGGCGCGCAACGCGGGGGCTCCGGTGCGCGCTCTCTTGATCGGGCCGGGAAAGCTGTCCGACCAGAACGGCGCCCGGGAGCTGCTCTCCAGCGCGTCCGCTCGGATGATCGAGGCGGACCTGCAGGGCGCCACCCTGGTGGTTTCGGGCGACGGCATCTCCGACTTCCGGGCCTACGCGCCCGCCACGACCGCCCTCCGCATCAACGGTCAGGCGGCTTCGGCCACGCTGCTCGACGGCGTCGTGATCTATCCGGCGCTCCCGCCCCCGCCGCCACCGCCGCCACCGCCCGACGCGGGGACGGACATCGACGGCGGCGTCGGGGGAGTCATCGACGCCGGCCCGGGCGATCTCCAGCCGGACGGCGGCGCAGCGGATCCCGACGGCGGATCGGGAGTGGTCAAGCAGCCGACCTTCGACGCCTCCTTCCCGCACGGTGGGTTCGGGTGCTCCAGCGGAGGTGCCGCAGTGGGGCTCGAGGTGGCTGCCCTCCTGGCGCTGGCCGGAGTGCGCCGACGCCGGTGCGAAAGAGGCGAAAAGTAGCCGCCCCCGGCTAAACCAGGCACACAGGCGTGGGGTCTCTCGTCCGCTGGGCACGCGCGTGCTACCGTGTGCGCTCAGCGCGCTGGCTCCCGGGCGGGAAGCCGGGCGCCGGTACCTACTGTTGATAGGCCAGCATGACCGACATGCGCCGCTTCCTGCCGATTCTCCTCGCCACCGCAGCCGTGGCTGCCCCCGCCTGCAAGCGGCAGCGACCCGCCACCGACGCCCCCCCGGCCGCCAAGCCGCCCGCCAGCGCCTCGATCGTGGGCGCCCCGGCGGCCTCGACCGCCAAGCCGATCGACGCCTCGGACGCGGTGCGCGGCACCCAGCGGCCGCAGCCCGAGCCGCCGGCGCCGCCCTGCCTGCCGTCGCCGGAGGGCCGCGAGCCGGCGGTGCCCGACCTGCTCGAGCAGGCGTCGCGGGAGTTCGAGAAAGGCCGGTTCGAGGACGCGCTGGAGTGCGCGCGAGAGGCCTCCCGCATCGATCCGCAGAGCGTCGCCGCCCACCATTTCCGCGGAGCCGCCCTCGCCGAGCTGGGGCACGTCGAGGACGCGCGCACCGCGTACGCGCGCGCCCTGGCCCTGGATCCCGACGACCCCGAAGTCTTGCGCTCCGCGGCCGATCTGCACGTTCGCCGCCTGGGAGGGCGCGACGACCTGGAGCTGGCGCTCCAATACACCCACCGCGCTTTCCCTCGCGCGCACCGGATGAAGGACCGGGCGCTGCTCAAGGACCTTCATTTGCTCGAGGCGATGGCGCTCGACGACCTGGGCCGCCCCGGCGAGGCGCTGTCCGCGGCCAGCAAGGCGATCGAGCTGGACGGCAAGGACCGCGAGGCCCGGCGGGAGAAGGGCGTGGCGCTGTTCGAGCTGTGCCGGTTCGACGAGTCGAGGACCGAGCTGCAGAAGCTGAACGCCGAGGAGCCGGACGCCTGGGCAGAGCACTACCTGGGCCTCATCGCCGAGCGGGCGCAGGACGAGGTCGCGGCGGCCGCCCACTTCGCCCGGGCGCAGAAGCTGGACGCCGACGCGTTCAAGCCGCCCTCCGCGCCCAGCCTGTCGGCGTTCTCTCGGGTGGTGCAGGAGGAAGTGGCGCGGCTTCCCGCGGACGTCCAGGCGGGCCTCAAGCACGCCAACTTCGCAGTCGTCGACCTGCCCGACGTTGGCGACCTGACCGCGACCGATCCGCCCCTCTCCCCCGGCATCCTGGGCCTGTTCCGGCCGCCTCCCGACGGATCGAGCGAGGCGGAGAAGCCCTCCATCTTCCTCTACCGCAAGAACCTCTCGCGCGCGGCGCACAACGAGGACGAGCTGCGCCGCGAGGTGCGCGACACCCTGATCCACGAGGTCGGGCACCTGAACGGCGAGGACGACGATCAGCTCCGCGATCGCGGGCTATAAAAAGGCGCGCGATGAAGATGATCGACGTCGGGGAGAAGGAGCGGACCAGCCGCGTCGCCATTGCCCGGGCGGAGCTGAAGTGCAGCCGCGGGGCGCTCAAGCTCCTCAACGAAGGCCGGCTGGAGAAGGGCGATGCGCTGGCGGCGGCCCGGCTCGCCGGGATCATGGCGGTCAAGCACACGCCGCAGCTCCTACCGCTCTGCCACACCATCTCCATCGCGGGGGCGGACGTGGAGGTGGCCGCCGACGAGGAGGCCGGCGTGGTCCGCATCGAGGCGCGCGTGCACGCCATCGAGCGCACCGGCGTGGAGATGGAGGCGATGACCGCCGCCTGCGCCGCCGCGCTGACCGTGTACGACATGATGAAGCGCCACGACCGCGGCATGGAGCTGGTCTCGCTGCGCCTGGTGAAGAAGTCCGGCGGCCGCAGCGGCGAATGGCTCCGCGAAGGCGAAGAAGTCCGCGACTCCGACCCCACCCCCCGCCCCGGCAAGAAAGCCTCCAAGGGCTGAAAACGTTTCACGCAGAGGGCGCGGAGGAGGGGGAGAGCGCGGAGGAGCCTGGTGTTTTTTGAAAAACCAAGTTCCTCCGCGACCTCCCTCTCCTCCCCTCCTCTGCGTGAAACGCTTCTAGGCTCGGCCGCGGCTCAGTGGACGCCGTGGGAGGCGAGCCAGCGTTCGGCGTCGATGGCCGCCATGCAGCCGGTGCCGGCGGCGGTCACCGCCTGGCGGTAGACCGGGTCGGCGGCGTCGCCCGAGGCGAACACGCCGGGCACGCTGGTCTTGGTGGTTCCCGGCTGGACCTTGATGTAGCCCACCGCGTCCATCTCCAGCTGTCCCTTGAACAGCTCGGTGTTCGGCTCGTGCCCGATGGCCACGAAGAGGCCGTTCATCGGGATGGTCTTGTGCTCGCCGCTCTGCGTGTGCTTGGTCTTCACCCCGGTCACGCCGGACTTCTTGTCGCCCAGCACGTCGACCACTTCCTGGTTCCACTCCCAGCCGATCTTCGGGTTCGCGAAGGCGCGCTGCTGCATCACCTTGCTGGCGCGCAGATCGCCGCGCCGGTGGATGACCGTCACCTTGGAGGCCAACTTGGTGAGGAACAGCGCTTCCTCCATGGCGGTGTCGCCGCCGCCGACCACCCCGATGTCCTTGTTGCGGAAGAAGAAGCCGTCGCAGGTGGCGCAGGCGGAGACCCCGTGCCCGCTGAGCGCCTTCTCGCTGGGGATGTCCAACCACTTCGCCGAGGCGCCGGTGGCGATGATGACCGCCTCGGCGTGCATCTGGCGCTTGCCGGCCTCGATCAAGAACGGCCTCTCGCGCAGGTGCACCCGGGTCACCATCTCGTCCACGATCTGGGTCCCGAATCGCTCCGCCTGGGCGCGGAACAGCTCCATCAGCTCGGGTCCCAGGATGCCGGTGGGGAACCCGGGATAGTTCTCCACGTCGGTGGTGATGGTGAGCTGCCCGCCGGGTTGCAGGCCGGTGAAGATCAGCGGCTTCAAGTTCGCGCGAGCGGCGTAGATGGCGGCCGTGTACCCCGCGGGGCCGCTGCCGATGATCACGATCGAATGCTTCTCCACAAGCATCACTCCTAGGGACGTCGTTGGATGCCCGGGAAACGTCCTCGGTGCGCTCCAGCATAGCGGAGAAATCGCCCCGGTCAGTGAGCATTTGCTAGAGTGGCGGCGAGGAATCCCTTGGACGCCGCACAGCTCAAGAAGATCCCGCTCTTCGCCAACCTGACGACCGACCACCTGCAGAAGGTGGGCGCGATCGCCGCCCAGAAGCAGCTCAAGGCCAACGAGCGCGTCTTCCAGGAGGGCGAAGTGGGGACCGAGATGTACATCATCGCCTCGGGAAAGGTGCGCATCTCCAAGATGGTCCCGGGGGTGGGAGAGGAGGCGCTCGCCGTCCTCGAGGCCGGAAGCTATTTCGGCGAGATGGCGCTCATCGACGACACGCCGCGCTCGGCCGACGCCACGGCCCACCTCGCCTGCACGCTGTACGTCATCCAGAAGGCGGACCTCGAGCAGCTCATGTTCCTCCACAAGGACCTGGCTTACGAGCTGCTCTGGACCTTCGTGCGCACGCTCTCCGCCCGCCTGCGCGAGACGAACGACAAGATCAAGGCCTTCTTCGCCCTCTCCGCCCGCTTCTAGCCCGCGACGACGATAAAAGGGCTCACCGCGGAGGCGCGGAGAGCGCGGAGAATTCTTTTTCGATCCCAAGTCTCCGCGTCCTCCGCGCTCTCCGCGGTGAAGCTTTTTGAGACGGGGTGTCCCGTTTCGAGGCCCTCACGCCCCGTCGCCATCGTCTGAGGCGGGGTGGCATGCGCGCTGCAACGGCGGCGGGCATGTCGCGGATCCTCGAGGTCGGGCCCGGAGCGGTGTCCGAGGTGGAGCTGGTCGCCGCGGTGCTCGCGGGCACCGGCAAGCGCGAACGGCCCGAGGCCGTCGCGGCGCGGCTGCTCGAGGGCGGCCTCCTGCGCCTGCGGCGGATGCCCGCTTGCGAGGTCCTGCGCGAGGCGCGGATGCGCCCTGCGCAAGCGGCCCGGTTGGTCGCCGCGCTCGAGCTGGGTCGCAGGGCCATGGCCGCCGAGCAGCGCCAGCGGGAGCGTTTCGTCTCGCCCGACCTGATCGCCGCCCGCCTCTGGCCGCTCCTCGCCGACCTTTCCCACGAGGAGTTCTGGGCGTTCCTGATGACGGCGCGCATGGAGGAGGTCCGCTGCGTGCGCGTCGCCTGCGGCGGTCTCACCCAGTGCTCGGTGCTCCCGCGGGAGGCGTTCGCGCCCGCGCTGGTGCACGCCGCGCCTTGCGTGGCGTTCGCGCACAACCATCCGTCCGGCGATCCCACGCCTTCCTCCGACGACCACCGCCTCCAGCTCATGCTCGACGAGGCCGGCCGGGCGCTGGGCGTGCGGGTCGTCGATCATCTGGTCATCGCCGCCGACGGGTTCCACAGCGCCCGTACCGGGGCGGGAACGCCGCCGCGGCTCGAGGCCGTGGCATAAGGGGGAAACATGCAGGAGCTCCGCGAGGCGCTGTCCACCCATTTCGGCTACGACGGGTTCCGGCCCGGGCAGGAAGCGATCATCCGCTCCGTGCTCTCCGGGCGGCCTACGCTGGCCATCCTGCCCACGGGAGGGGGAAAGAGCCTCTGCTACCAGCTTCCCGCCCTGCTGCTGGAGGGCACCACGGTGGTGGCCTCGCCGCTGGTCGCGCTGATGAAGGACCAGGTCGACGCGCTGACCGCGCGGGGCATCCCGGCCACCTTCGTGAACAGCTCGCTCTCGGAGGCGGACCGCAAGGAGCGCCAGGCGCGCATCCGCGCCGGGGCCTATCGGCTGGTGTACGTCGCGCCCGAGCGGTTCCGCTCCGGCTCCTTCCGCGAGGCGATCGCGCAGGTTCGCGTGCCGCTCTTCGCCATCGACGAGGCGCACTGCATCTCGTCGTGGGGACACGACTTCAGGCCCGATTATCTCCGGCTCGCCGAGGCATGGGGGCATTTGCGCGCCGAGCGGATCCTGGCGCTCACCGCGACCGCCACGCCCGAGGTGCGCAAGGACGTGGTCCGCGCGCTCGGCCTCGAGGATCCCCAGGTGTTCGTGGCCGGATTCGACCGGCCGAACTTGTTCGTCGAGGTGGCGCGCGCTTCCGGCGACCAGGAGAAGATCGGCCGCATCCTCTCGCTCGCGCGCCGGGGAGGGCCGGGCCTCGTCTACGCCGCCACCCGGCGCAACGTGGAGAAGGTGGTGCTCGCATTGCGAGCGAACGGCGTCGACGCGGCCGGGTACCACGCCGGCATGGACGACGCGGAGCGCAGCGCCGCGCAGGAGGCTTTCTTGCGCGGCGAGGTCTCGGTCGTCGTCGCCACCAACGCGTTCGGGATGGGCGTGGACAAGGCCGACATCCGCTTCGTGGTCCACTTCCACGTCCCGCGCTCGATCGAGGCGTACTACCAGGAGATCGGCCGGGCCGGGCGCGACGGCGCGGAGAGCCTCGCCTTGCTCCTCTTCAACTACGCCGACGTCATGCTGCAGAAGCGCATGATCGAAGGCGCGCGGCCCAAGGAAGAGACGGTGCGCAAGGTCTGGGACGCGGCGCGCGCGCTCGGCTCGGGCGGCGTCGCCGAGCTGGCCGCCGTCTGCGGGGTCCATCCCGCGGACGCGCAAGCGGCGCTCAAGCTGCTCGAGGCGGCCGGGCACCTGGCCCGGCGGGGCCAGGACTTCTCCGTCGTCACTCCCGAGGTGGAGGAGCCGTCGGTCGACTTCGAGGTGGCCGCCACGCGCGTCGCGCACGAGCGGCAGATGCTCGATCGGATGGTCCGCTTCTGCGACACCGAGGGATGCCGCCGGCGCAACCTGCTCCGGTACTTCGGCGATCCCGTCGCGCCCCTCTCTTGCCCGGCCTGCGACCGCTGCACGGGGCCCCGGGCCCCCGACGCGGAGGAGTTCACGCTGGAGCGCCAGCGAAGGTTGCCGCGCTCGCGCCCCGTGGAAGTGCCGGCAGACATGGACGAGGAGGTGTTCGCACGGCTGCGGGCCCTGCGCACCGAGATCGCCCGCGAAAGCCGCGTGCCTCCCTACGTCGTCTTCCATGACGCGACCCTGCGCGAGCTCGCCAGCGCGCTCCCCCAGGACGAGCGCGGCTTCCTCGCCGTCAAAGGCGCCGGCCCGAGCCGCTGGCAACGCTATGGCGAGCGGGTCCTCGCGGTGACCAGGAAGGGGCGCCGAGCGACCTCGCCCGAAGAGGAACAGGGGAATGGTCTTTCCGCGCGGGAACCGGCGGAGCGACCTGCGCGGGAGTACGAGGCCTTCGAA
>DATFTN010000097.1:0-3204 GCA_035261845.1 Myxococcales bacterium
GACTGGATGGTGATGCCCTTCTCCCGCTCCAGCTCCATCGAGTCCATCTTGGCGCCGACCTGGTCCTTCCCCTTCACCTCGTGGATCTGGTGGATCCGCCCGGTGTAGTAGAGGATGCGCTCGGACAAGGTCGTCTTGCCCGAATCGATGTGCGCCGAGATCCCGATGTTGCGGATGAGGTCGATGTTCGCCACGTCTGTCTCTGCCCTTCCCGAAATGCAGTCTGGAACAAGCGCCGCGGGAGCGCGAATTTCCACGCGGACCCCGTGATTGAAGGGCCGCGCTCCCTACCCCGAAATGGGGTTGAAGGCAAGCCAGCGGCGCTACGCCCGTTCAGCCTGCCCTGCGCTCCCGAACGCGGACCTTTTTGATGCCGCGCAGCCTGGAAGGTTGCATCCCTCGCGCCTGCGCGGCGGTACCTGGATTGAGCGCTCCATGCCGTCGATCGACCAACCGGGCGGGAGCGAGCGGGACGTCGGCCGGCTGGAGGACCTGGAAGCTTGCGCGGGCGTTCTCCATCCATTAAAGAGGGAAATCCATGGGATCCCATGCATCTGCCGAGCCCGTCCGGGTGGTGCTGGACTGCGTCCGGCGCATCGTCCGCGCGCTGCGCGAGTCGTCCCGCGAGGCCGAGCGGAAGGTGGGCATCTCGGGGGCGCAGCTGTTCGTGCTGCAGCAACTCGCGGCCGGGCTGGCGCGCTCCGTCTCGGAGCTGGCGGAGCGCACGCTCACCCACCAGAGCTCCGTCTCGGCGGTGGTGCAGCGCCTGGCCGATGCGGGCCTGGTCACCCGCCAGCAGTCCCGCACGGACCGGAGGCGGACCGACCTTCAGCTCAGCGCCCGCGGGCGGGCCGTCGTGTCCACCGCCCCGCCGCTCTTGCAGGACCGGTTGATCGAGGCCGTGCGGCAGCTTCCTGCCGGCCAGCGGCTCGGGCTCGCCTCCGGGTTGGCCGAGGTCGTCGATCGGATGCAGCTTCCCGGCGGAGCGCCGCCCATGTTCTTCGAGGATCGGGCGCGCCGCGGCCTGCCTCGGACCAGGGCCGCTTCGCCCCGCGGGAGATCGCATGCCCGTCGATGACGTCGTGACCGGCGCCACCCTCGAGGGAATCCCGGTCGCCCCCTCGCTGGCCCCGACGCTGGAAGCCGCGCGGGTGCCGCCGGAGCGTACGCTGGTCGACAGGCGGGTGTTGTTCGTCAGCGTGCTCGCGGTGCTGATCGCCCTGGCGGCGGGCGTCGTCGCGCAGGTCCTCACCCGGCTGATCTGGCTGGTCACCAACATCGCCTTCTACGGCCGCTTCAGCGCGGCGTACGCGAGCCCCGCCGGCAACCGCTTGGGGGGACTGGTCATGGTGGTGCCCGTGCTGGGGGGCCTGTTGGTCGGCCTGATGGCGCGCTACGGGTCGGCGGCCATCCGCGGCCACGGCATCCCCGAGGCGATGGAGCAGGTCCTGCTCAACCGCAGCCGCATCCCGGCCCGCATCACGCTGCTCAAGCCCGTGTCCGCCGCGATCGCCATCGGGACGGGCGGGCCGTTCGGCGCGGAAGGACCGATCATCGCCACCGGCGGCGCGCTCGGCTCGCTGGTGGGCCAGGTGCTGCGCACCACCGCGGCAGAGCGGAAGACGCTGCTCGCCGCCGGCGCCGCGGCGGGGATGGCGGCGACGTTCGGCAGCCCGGTCTCCGCGGTGCTCCTCGCCGTGGAGCTGCTCCTCTTCGAGCTGCGCCCCCGCTCGGTGATCCCGGTGGCGTTCGCCGCGGCCACCGCGACCGGCGTGCGCATCGCGTTCGCGGGAACTACGCCTGCGTTCTCCATGCCCAACCTGGTGCAACCGCACGAAGCCGCGCTGGCCACCTACGTGGTGCTGGGCGCGGTGATCGGCGTGGTCTCGGTCCTGGTCACGCGGGCGGTCTACGCCGTGGAGGACGCCTTCGAGCACCTTCCCGTGCACTGGATGTGGTGGCCCGCGATCGGCGCCGTGGCGGTGGGCGTGGTCGGCTACTTCGCCCCGCGCACGTTGGGGGTGGGGTACGACAACATCGACCACATCCTCTCCGCCGATTTCACCCTGCAGGCGATGCTGGTGCTCAGCTCGCTCAAGTTCCTCTCCTGGTGCGTCTCCTTGGGCAGCGGCACCTCGGGCGGCACGCTGGCGCCTCTGTTCACCATCGGGGGAGGGCTGGGCGGCGCGCTCGCGGCGGGAGCCGCGGCGGCCGCCCCCCACCTCGGGATCGACGTGCGCATCGGCGCGCTGGTGGGCATGGCGGCCATGTTCGCCGGAGCGTCGCGCGCGCTGCTCGCCTCGGTGATCTTCGCCTTCGAGACGACCCGCCAGCCCTTGGGCCTGTTGCCGCTGCTCGGCGGCTGCAGCGCGGCGTTCCTCATCTCCTGCCTGTTCATGCGCAACACCATCATGACCGAGAAGATCGCCCGCCGGGGCGTGCGCGTCCCGGGAGAGTACGCGGCCGATTTCCTCGATCAGATCCAGGCGGGGACGGCAGCCTCCCGCCCGGTGGTGTCGCTCGCCGCCGACGAGCCGCTCGACACCGTCCGCTCCCGGATGCTGGCACGCTCCCCGGACCACGCGCACCAGGGCTTCCCGGTCGTGGACGCGCGCGGGCAGCTCAAAGGGGTCGTCACCCGCCGCGATCTGCTCGACCCGGCGCACCCCGGCTCGCGGCGGGTGGGCGAGTTGGTGCGCCGGCCCGCGGCGGTGGCGTACGAGGACAGCACCCTGCGCGAAGCGGCGGACCACATGGTGCGCGAAGGGGTGGGACGGCTGCCGGTGGTGTCGCGGAAGGATCCGCGCAAGGTGATCGGAATGCTGACCCGGAGCGATCTCCTCTCCGCGCACGGCAGGCGCCTGGAGGAGATCGACCTGCCGGAGCAGCACCTCGATCTGACGGCCCGGCTGCGGCGCCGCAAAGCCTAGGAATCCCGGCGGCGGCGGCTGGTCACGCAACTGTCACTCGTTCGTGGCAAAGGCTTGGCCGATGGTCGGACGGACGATCGGTAGCATGCGCGGCCTCACCACTCCCGAAGGAGGAGATCATGAAGCGTCGCGTCCTCGCGCCGTTCGTCGGCGCAGGCATTGCCGCCATCGTCACCGCTGCAGCCGCCGATTCCCGATCCTCGGGGCCGTCCCTCACCAACGTTCCCACGCCGAATCCGAAGGCGGCCGGCTACGCTCCGGCGCCGCGGCTCTC
>DATFTN010000098.1:0-9840 GCA_035261845.1 Myxococcales bacterium
CCGGCTCAAGGCAGCGATGAAGGCGCAGCGCGCCTGCGGGATGCACGGCCACCAGTGTCATCAGGGGCTCTTCGCGCGGAGCCTCTACCTCAAAGAGCGCATCCCGCTGGCGGGCGTCGCGCACCAGAACGGGACCATCCGGTTCGGCGACGATCCGCGGACCTCCGCGCTCGACCGGAACTGCAAAGCGCACCAGCTGGACAACCTGTACGTGGTCGACGCGAGCTTCTTCCCCTCGTCGGGCGCGGTGAACCCGGCGCTGACCATCATGGCCAACGCGCTCCGCGTCGGGGACCATTTGATGGAACGCTTGAACCGTGCGACACCCGTGCTTGCATGATCGAGGTCCCCGGCGAGCTCACTTGCAAGGAGATGGTCGAGCTGATGAACGACTATCTCGAAGGCCGGCTCCCGCCGGCCGAGCTCTCCGACTTCGAGCGGCACCTGGTCTATTGCGACGGATGCGCGGACTACCTGCAGCAGCTGCGGCAGATCAAGGCGGCGGCGAAACGCCTCCGGGAGGAGGACATCCCGGAGAAGACGCGGGACGCGCTCCTGAATGCTTTTCGCAAGTGGAAGCGCGGGTGAGCGGGCCGTGATCGCGTACAAGTTCCTGTCCTCGGGCGCCGTCTCGCCGTTCTCGGGAGTGGTTTGGCCGCCGCCCTCCGGGACTACGCCCGGCGCGTGGGTGGCCGCTTCGCGCGAGGTCTGGATCCACGGCTGCCGCCCCGCGGACTTGCCCTACTGGATCGATGCCGAGCTCTGGCGGGTCGAGCTGTCCGATCCGGCCCGGCCGGTCCGCCACGAGGTCCAGGCCGAGCGCGCTCGGCTGCAGGGGCGGATCGACGCGTGGGGGCCCGCCTCCAGGCGCGACTTCACCCTCCAGTGCGCCCTGAGGACCGCCGGCTACGCCGCCGAGGCGCTGCGGGAGGAAGGGTTCGAATCGGAGGCGCGCACGCTCTCTTCTTGCGAGACGCTCGACGATTTCGCCGCGGCCGCCGAAGCGCTGGGGCGCAAGCCCCTTCCCGACCGCTGCCGCCAGCTCCTCGGCTACTGCGGCGACGCCGCGGTCTGGAGCCGGATCGGGAACGCGCGCTGCGTCCCGTACATCGCCTCCATCGCGGCCGCCGATCTCCGGAAAGACCCCGCCGCGCTGGAGGAGGAACGGGCCTGGCAGGCGCGCTGGCTGTGCGGCAGGTTGGGCATCGAATAGGGCGGCGGTCAACCGAACAGGCAGTCGAGGAACGTGGTCGGCCGGCGCAGGACCATCGCCACGCAGCAGCGCAGCCAGGCGCGCGGGCCGAACTCGCGCACGATCGTCGCGCCGTTCAGCAGCACGTCCCTGCTCGTGATGGTCCCACGGATCGTCATCGGCCTCGCTCCATCCACAGGAGTGAGTCTGGCCGGCGCGCGACGGCGTTACGCGTGCGGCCGGCTGTAACGCAACGGCCTGGCGCGGAGACTGCCGATCGAGCCGTGCAGCAGGAGGCGATGCCATGCAGACGCCGTCCACAGTCCGCGCCCGCCAGCAGAAGCTAGCCCGCATCCAGCTCGTCGCGCGCGTCCGCGTCGCCTACGAGCACCTCCGGGACCTCGCGTACCGGGCCGGCGCGCACGCGGCGAGCGATCCCGCCGTCCGGGCGGCGCGCAGACGGCTCGACGCGCTGAACCGGTCGCTCGCGCTGCTCACGCTGCAGGCGGACTGAGCCTCGATTCGTTCGCGAGGCACTGACTTGACGCGGTGCGGCCCGCCCCAGGACAAGTTGTACGGCACGAGCTTCGATGCGGCGACGCTGCCGACGACTCTTACAGAACGGGGCTTCTTGTCGGCGCGCGCTGCAATCCTTCGGCTGAAATCCCAGAGTCGCTAGCCGCAAACGTTGAACGCTGTGTTCCCGTTGTACGAGCCGCCGCCGATGAAGTGCTGCCCGGCGATACGCAACTCATCTGCTCCGATCTCAAAGACGCCACCCGACGGAAGCACGAACCTGCCGGTCAGACGAATTGCTCGCGGATTCATATACCGCAGTCGAAGAACTTCTACCCCCTCAAAGTCGCGGACAACATACGTGCTTGCATCCAGCTTTCTCGGGTAGAACGCCACGCCTGGCGTCGCCTCGAAATCATTGTGGATCACCCGAACGATGCGCCTGCCGCTGGAATCGACCACGTTGGCCGAGACCCAGGCGTGGCCGTCTTGAATCCCCAATTCAATGAAATCTGTTGACCGGCAGCGCAGCGTGTGGATCGCGGAATTCGTTGTCCACACTTGAAAGCTACCCAGCAGCAGAAGCACTGCGTTCGGTCCCACTTCGAACGCCGGCTGCGGCATTGGATCTGCCGCCGGATCGAGCGTGCCAATATACGTGGGCCTCTTGGCCTCGGCCTCGGCGGCTTGACGCTTCTCTTCTGCGACTCGAGTCTTTTCCTCTCCGGCGTGTTGAAGAGCCTCTACGACGTGAGTTGCAATCACTGCGAGCACGAGCAACACACCGAGGAAAAGGATCGTACGCTTTCCCAACTTCTGTTCGATTGTCCGAAGGACGCCTGCTTTGAATCGGGCCACCACCTTCGAGGTGGCGAGCAGCGCCAACAAGCCCAATAGAATCCAACGCAATGCGCTCATGCGGATGCGATTATCTGACCGGAGGAATGGACGTTTCAAGTCGTGGTAGGTTGGACATGTGACCGCTCCTCCCTGGAAGCCGGAGCCAATCGACACGTTCTTCATGTTCGGGACCGGAATCTGCGAGGCCTCTTGGGATCCCGTAAGGCAGGCCATCCTCGACGTGGACCCTCGCGCGCCAGTCGAGGTCAATTCAAAGCCTGAAGCGGGCCAAGCCCATTGGGATGAGATCCGCGCGGCAAACGACGCATCAAACTTTTGGTTCGCGGATCTCGTCCACAAGCGACGCAGAATTCAGGCGATCATTGCAGCGCCTTCCCAGGAATTGGAGAGACGCACTGAGCTTCGAACTACCAGCGAGATCGAAGCGTTTCGTGAAAGGGCTCGTGTGGTCGGAAAGGAGTTGGCGAAGGTCGATGAAGACGTAAAGGACGCGATCGTGAGGCGGTTGAAGAAGGCGGTCGCGACCGAGTCACGATCGTCATCGTCAACCGCAGGGATCAATTCGGTGTGCTAACCCGCAGGGTCCGACGGTTGAGCGGGGAAGCATGGAAGATTGAATGTATGGACGTCGACTCGCTCAAATAGGTGAAAGCGACTCGCTCAAGTACGTGAAGGCGCGAGTCTTCTGACTTCCTTGTTGAAATGAGACCGTCGCCGCAACGTCGCGCGCCTTCAACGCGGCGCGCTCTGCGCATCAACTCGCGCTGCTACCGCCCTCCCGAGCAATGGCTCCTGCCGCGTCCACGCCCCGGCACCACTGCAAGCTTCAACTCGTCCTGGGACGGGACGCACCGCGTCAGACGTCCCCCGCCAACACCCACGCCAATGTGGCTTTTTCGACGAGAAGCCCCGGCGGGCAACCCGACCCGGCCTCACTGACGGCTTTGGTTCATCGCCGCGCCAGCGCTCGGGTCTGAAGAGGCTCTCTTCGTCCGCTGGTCGCGCAGGCGTTCCAGGCTGCGGCGCACCTCGGGCATTCCGTGGGAGAGTAGCGCCAGCTCGCGCTTCGGCAGGCTCCAGACGTCCATCGGCTCCACGCAGCGGATGGTGGCGTTGCGCACCGTCTGGTCGAGCAGCGCAATCTCGCCGAACAGATCGCCCGGACCCAGGCGCGCCAGCACCGTCTCGCGGTCGGCGGTTTCGTTCACCACGTCGGCGGCGCCGGCGACGATGGAATAGATCCGGTCGCCGAGGTCGCCCTGGTGGAACACCTCCTGGCCGGGCTCGAAGTGCTCGCGCAGCATGGAGGACGGGGCCGCGAAGCGGAACAGCACGCTGTCGGGCGGAAGCAGCAGGTCGAACGTCCACGAGGCCGCGATCTTGAGCTTGCGCCCCAGGCCAGGAAGCTTCAGCAGATAGATGGTGCGCCACAGGAACCAGGCCAGCGCGCCGGAGATCTGCAGGCCGAAAATCTCCGCGACGGCCGAGCGGCTGCCGAGCGAGCCCATCTTGCCCAGCCCCTTGAAGTCGAAGGCGCGGCGGCGCCCGCCGCGGATGGTGGCGACGATGTTCCCGGCGAGCACCTGCGCCTGGCGCGTGGCGTGCTGCGCGGTCGGCGGCGACGAGCCGCCGTCCGGGGTGGGGATCGAGGCGCAATCGCCCAGCGCCCAGACGCCGGGGAACCCGGGCACCTCCAGCTCGGGCGTCACCTGGATGCGCCCGCCACGGGCCTTGGGGAGCTTCACCGCGTCGATCACCGGGTGGGGGAACGACGGAACCGTCGACACCAACGTCCGGGTGCCGATGCGCATGCCGTCCGCCAGGATGGCCTCCTCGCCGCTGGCGGCGGCGAGCCGCGCATCTAGCAAGAGCTCCACGCCGCGATCGCGCAGGATGCGCTGCGCGAAGAGACCCAGCTTCTCGCCCACCTCGGGCAGGATCCGTCCCTGCGAGTGGACCAGCACGACCCGGATCTCCGCCGGATCGATCTGCGGGTAGTTGCGGGCCACGCGCCGGACGAAGTCGTTCAGCTCGGCCACCACCTCGACGCCCGAAAAACCGCCTCCCGCGACCACGAAAGTGAGGAGCTGCTTGCGCAGCCGCGCGTCGTGCTCCTCGATGGCCGCCTCCTCCAGGGCGCGGATGACGTGGTTGCGCAGGTCGAGCGCGTCCTGCAGGTTCTTGAACGGAAGCGCGTGCTCGGGGAGCCCCCGCAGCCCGCGGAAGTCGGTGACCGTCCCCAACGCGAACACCAGGTGGTCGTAGTGGAGCGTGTGCGCGTGCGGCAAGAAGCCCGGCGCGGTGGTGACGGTGCGCCGCTCGAGGTCGATCGATTCCACCTCGCGGACGTGCAGCTCGGCCCCGGGGACGAGCTGGCGGATCGGGCTGACCAGGTCGGTGAGCCCGATGGTGCCGGAGATGACCTCGGGCAGCATGGGCTGGAAGACGAAGTAGTTCTCCTTGGAGACGAGGAGGATCTCGTAGTCGCCCTTCCCGGCCATGAGCTGCTGCAAGCGGCGGGCGGCGAAGATGCCGCCGAATCCGCCGCCCAGGATGACGATGCGCTTGCGGCCGGCGGTGTCCGGGCGGCGCGCCCGCTCCTCGCAGAAGATGCAGCGCTTGTCCGCCGCGTGGACGAGCTTGGCGCAGCCGCTCGCGCGCCGCCGCGCGTACACCGTCGCGGCGAGCAGCATCGCGAGGGGCGGAGCCACGAAGTAGATCCAGAGCGCCGACCAGTCGCCGGAGACCAGCGCGGAGGCCAGGGATCGCGCCGGGTTCATGCTCATCCCCGAAAGGGGCGCCTCGACGGTGATGTACAGGGCCACCAGGGCGCCGGCCACGACCCCCGTCCAGCGCGCGAATCGCGATCCGGAAACGTGCAGTACGGCGGTCATCAGCAGGAAGGAGATCGCCGCTTCCGCCGCCAGCGCGACAGCAGTCCCCGAAGGCCCCGGCATCGTGATCGCGAAGCGGGCAGCCGGATGCGAGAGCCGGGCACCGAGCATCGCCCAGGCGACCAATACTCCCGCGACCCCGCCCGCCACCTGGAACGCCGCGTAGAACGCGGCATCCACCCGGGAGATCCGTCCCAGCCGCAGGAAGCCCAGCGTGACGCCAGGGTTGAGGTGCGCGCCGGATTGCCGGCCCCAGGGCGAATAGATGATGGCGATCGCGGTGAGCCCTATCGCCAGGCCGCCGATCGCCCGGCGCAGCACCGGGTTCGGGACCGCGCCGTGCACCGGCGAGCCGGGGTGTTCGAGGAGGACCGCGAAGAAGCAAGCGGACACCATGAACGCCGCCAGCCCGGCGGCCTCCATCAGATATTCGGGCCAGTGGCGCCGGAACGCGTCGGCCGGGGCGCTCATCGCGCGGCCCTCGAGGCGGGGGCCGGACCCGCGGGCTTCCGCCACCGCCCCCGCGCCGGCTCGGCGAGGTCGACGGCCAACGCGCGGAGCAGTTCGGACACGCTCCAGGCCTGGGCAGGGCAGCCGCCCGGCCGGTGCGGCGGCTCCGCGTCGAACACCTCGCTGACGCTTCCCAGACAAGCCTCGTCGAGGTGAGCTTCCAGCAGAGCCAGGAATTCGCGGCACCGGGCCAGCGTGTCCGGCGTGCGGCCGAACGCGGCCAGGTATGCCCGGATGAAGGGCCCCAGGAGCCAGGGCCAGACCGTTCCCTGGTGGTAGGCGCCGTCGCGCTCGGCGGGCCCGCCCGCGTACCGCGGCGCGTACTCGGATTCTCCGGGCGCGAGGGTGCGCAGCCCGTACGGGGTGAGCAGCTTCTGCTCGACGGTGCGCACCACCGCCTCGCGCTGCTCGGGTCGCAACAGGGGAAAGGGAAGCGACACGGCGAAAATCTGGTTGGGACGCAGCCTCGGATCGGGTCGCCCGTCCGGATCGATCACGTCGTAGAGGCATCCGCCCTCGGGGTTCCAGAAGGCCTGCTCGAAGCTGCGCTCGACGGCGTCGGCCTCCCGCGCGTAGGAAGCGGCGCCCTTCGCGTCGCCGCAGCCGTGCGCCCAGAGGGACATGAGGCGGAGCGCGTTGTAGTACAGCGCGTTGATCTCGACCGGCTTGCCGTGGCGCGGCGTGATCACCCGATCGCCGACCTTGGCGTCCATCCAGGTGAGCTGGACGCCCGGCTCGCCCTGCGCGAGCAGGTGATCCGCGGGATCGACGCGGATGCCGTGGTGCGTGCCTTCCCGATGCCAGCGGAGGATCTCCTTGCCGGCGGGGAGGAACTCGTCGCGCAGGAACGAAGCGCTCCCGCCCGACTGGAGATAGGCGAACACGGCCTGGAACAGCCAGAGCGTCGCGTCCACGGTGTTGTACTCGGGCTTCTCTTCAGGCCGATCGGGGAAGCGGTTGGGAATCAGCCCGCGATCGAGGAAGCGGAGGAACCCGCGCAAGACCTGCCTGGCCTCGTCGAGGCGGCCGCGGGCGAGCAGGAGTCCCGGCAGCGCGATCATGGTGTCGCGCCCCCAGTCGGTGAACCACGGGAATCCGGCGAGGACCGTGGGCTCGCCGGTGTTGCGGCGGGCGATGAACTGATCCGCCGCGAGCTCCAGGCGGGCGGCGAACCGGTCCTCGCTACGCGGGCGCCGCCGCTCTCGCTCCGCCGCCGCCAGCAGCTCGACCTGGGCGGCGTCTACTTGCCGCGAGGCGATGGTCGCAACCACGAAGGCGGGGCTCTCGGGGCCGGCCTCGAGCGAGATCGTGCCCATCTTCCAGAGGTCCTCTACGAAATCGAGGCCGCGCTCCTCTTCCTCGGCGTACTGGACGGAGTGGTACCAGACGCCGTCGGCCGTGAAGCTGGCGCCGGGGCTTGCGTGCAGGCGCAGCTCCGGGAGCGGCGCGTAGGGACGGACCCGCAGGACCACCGCGCCCGGGGCGCGCTCCTCGCGCACGCTCCCGTCCAGCGCCGGATTCGCGTGCGTCAGCGAGTGGTAGTCGCGGAACGCGAGGAACGGAGAGATCCGCAGGGTGCGCCGCCGGGTGGCGCGATACTGCACGACGACCGTCTCTTCCCCTTGGACCAGGAAGAGCTGCTTCTCCACGTGCGCGCCGCCGACGTCGTAGACCCAGGCCGGGAAGGGATCGAGGCGGAACTCGATCAGGTTGCGGTAGCCCGCTGGATCCAGCGCTCCCGGGTACTGCGCCGTCCCCAGAGGGACCTCGACGGTCCCGTCGGAGACGACCTCCTCGAGCCGGGAGAGCAGCACGTGCCGGTCGACCGGGGGGCGCAGCGATGCGACCAGCAGACCGTGGTACCGCCGCGTGTTCGCCCCGGCGACGGTCCCCATGGCGAAGCCGCCCGTGCCGTTCGCCTCGAGCCATTCCAGCTTCGAGGAGCGCGCGTAGTCGGCGCACACCTTCCGTCCCACTGAAGCCTGCATGGTCATTCTCCGCTCTGCTGGAGGAGCTTCGCCACCAAACCCGTCCAGCCGGTCTGATGGCTGGCGCCGACCCCCGATCCGTCGTCGCCGTCGAAGTATTCGTGGAACAAGAGGTAGTCGCGGAAATGCGGGTCGCGCTGCTGGCGGGTGGACCCGCCGAACGCCGGCCGCCGCCCGTCCTGGTCGCGAAGGAAGATCGAGGACAGCCGCCGTGACAGCTCCCGTGCGACTTCGGCGAGGTTCAGCTGCCTCCCCGATCCGGAGGGAAACTCCACCTGGAAGGAGTCGCCCAGGTAGTGGTGGAACTTCTGCAGCGATTCGATCAGCAGGTAGTTCACCGGGAACCAGATGGGTCCCCGCCAGTTCGAATTCCCGCCGAACAGCCCGCTGGACGACTCCGCCGGCTCGTAGCTCACTCCGAAGCTCATCCCGTCGACCTGCAGCATGTACGGCTGGTCGCGGTGGGCGCGCGACAGGGCGCGGATGCCGTGTGGTGAGAGGAACTCCGTTTCATCGAGCAGCCGCCGCGCGATCCGGCGCAGCTTCTGCGGGTCGACGATGGAGAAGAACCGCCGCCCCGCCACGCCCGGCGTGCGCATGCAGGCCACCCCGGCGGTGATGTCCGGCCGGTGGTCGATGAACCACTCCAGGCGCCTGGTGAAGGCGGGGAACTTCTCCAGGAGCTCCGGGGCGAACGACTCGACCGCGAAGAGCGGAATGAGGCCGACCATCGACCGGATCTTGAGGAGGATTTCGTCCTGACCCGGGCGGTGCAATACGTCGTAGTAGAACCCGTCCTCCTCGTCCCAGAGGCCGAGCGTGTTCATCGCCGAGGCGATGTGGACGAAGTGCTCCCAGAACTTGCTCGCCACGTCCTCGTAGCTGTCGTCCTCGCAGGCCAGCTCCAGCGCGATGGAGAGCATGTTGAGGCAGTACATCGCCATCCAGCTGGTGCCGTCGGATTGCTCCAGGTGTCCTCCGCCGGGGAGCGGCGCGCTGCGATCGAAGACGCCGATGTTGTCCAGCCCGAGGAACCCGCCTTGGAAGACGTTGCGTCCCTCGGCGTCCTTCCGGTTCACCCACCAGGTGAAGTTGAGCATCAGCTTGTGGAAGACGCGCTTCAAGAACTTGCGGTCTCCCTCGCCGCGACGCTTCTGCTCGATCTTGTAGACGCGCCAGGCCGCCCAGGCGAGCACCGGCGGGTTCACGTCCCCGAACGCCCACTCGTAGGCCGGGATCTGGCCGTTCGGGTGCATGTACCACTCGCGCAGGAGCAGCGTGATCTGCTCCTTGGCGAAATCGGGATCCACGATCGCCAGCGGGATGCAGTGGAACGCCAGGTCCCAGGCGGCGAACCACGGGTACTCCCACTTGTCGGGCATGGAAAGCACGTCGGCGTTGTGGAGGTGCGTCCACTCGGCGTTGCGTCCGCCGCGTCGCTTTTGGGGCGGAGGCGGCTGCGGGTCGTCCCCGCCGAGCCAGTCGCGCACCACGTAGTGGTAGAACTGCTTCGACCACAGCATTCCGGCGAGCGCCTGGCGCATCACGTTCGCGCCGTCCTCGGAGAGGTGGCCCGGGATGATGGTCGCGTAGAACTCGTCCGCCTCGCGCTTGCGGTCGCGGGCCACGCGGTCCACTTCCGCGACCTGGGCGCCGGCGTCGCGCGTGAGCCGGAGCCGGACCACGGCGCTCTCGCCCGCGCCGATCGTGAGCGAGTACCGGGCCGCGCACTTGGTGCCGACGCGGTCGGGGTTCACCGCGCCCGGGCGGTGCCGCACGACATGCTCGTCGATGCCGTCCTTGACGTAGCCGCCGTTCTCGCCGCCGAAGAGGCGGGCGAGGTTGGTGTCGTTGTCGGTGAACAGGAGCTCGGGCCCTC
>DATFTN010000099.1:0-15898 GCA_035261845.1 Myxococcales bacterium
GCCCGGCCCGGAGCGCGGTGCGCAGCGTGGGGCCGAGCGCGCGGCGGTCCACGCCGCGGGTCTCCTGCGACCACCGCACCGCGCACGCCGCCACCCAGCCGCCCGATTCGCCGCCCACCAGCGCCGCGAGGAGCTGCTGCACCGGCCGCGCGTCGGGCTGCACCGTGTCGGCGCGCCGCTTCACCTCGTCGAGCGCGGCCAGCACCAGACGCTTCCACGGGTCGGGCAGCGCGTTGTCGAGCACCTCGATGGCGTTGCCCCGCGAGGCGGCGGAGTCGCTGCGCAGGCGCTCGGCAACCAGGTCCAGGCGCACCCGCGGCAAGAGGATCTCGAGCAAGAGCAGCGCCTGGAACACGCGGTGATCCCGCTCTTCGAGCAGGGCCAGCGCGAGCAGGTCGGCGACCGTCCGGGGCAGCTGGCCGGGGAGCAGCGAGGGGAGGTCGAGGCGCTTGAGCCCGGCCAGGGCCAGGCGGGCCCCGGCGAGCTCCGCCTGGATCGCCGCCTCCACCCGTTGGACGTCGACGGGCTGCCCGGGCCTTCGGCGGATGATGCGTGAGAGGCCGCGCGCGGCCGCCCGCCGCACGCCGCGCGAACCGGCCGAGAGAGCGAGGACCAGAGCCTGCACCGCCTCGGCGGTGCCGAGGCGCTGGAGGACCAGGGCCGCGCCGCGCCGGCAGGCCGGATCCGCGGCCTCGTCGGTGAGCACTTCGCGCATCGCGGGCACCACCTCCGGGCCGAAGGCGGTCAGGGCCGCGGCCGCCTCGAGCACGGTGCGGCGGTCCCGGAGCTCCTCGAGCAGCGGCGGAACCAGCTCCGCGGCGCGCAGCTTCCCTGCGGCGGCGATGGCTCGGCGGCGAACCATCGGGTCGCGATCCCGGAGGAAGGCGATCAGGGGCCGGTAGAAGCCTCGTACTCCGATGTCTCCCAGGGCCTCCGCGGCGGCGGCGCGATCGCCCGCGTCCGCGGCGCAGAGCAGCGCGTTCAGCGGCTCGGCGGCGGCCAGCACGCCGTCCAGGCCCGCGTGCCGGATGAGCGCGGCGGCGGCGGCGGCGCGGACCACCGCGGGGTGGGGAGATTGGAGGAAGGGGAGCGCGGTGGGGACGGCCTGCTCCCCTTCGATGCCGCAGATGGCTCCGAGGGCGGCAGCCCGGACCTCCGGCGCGGGATCTTCGAGGAGCCGGCGCATCTGCTCGTGCGCCGCCGCCACCCGCGCTTCTCCCAGCCGCTGCAGAGCGCCGGCGCGGATGCGCGGATCCTGGTGGGCGAGGAGGTCCCGCAGCTCGGCGGAGAAGTCCACCTCGGGCAGCTGCTGGAGCAGCGACAGGGCGTGCAGGGCGGTCGGCGCGTCGGCCTTGAGCGCGGCGCGCAGCGTGCGGACGGTAGCCTCGCTGGTGGCCGCCAGCGGAGCCGCGGTGAGATCCAGGTGCCGGCGCTCGAGCGACTCGAGCAGGCTGCGCACGTACTCCCTGCGCGCGCGCAGCAAGAGCAGGATCCACAGCGCGACCAGGAAGAGGACGGCGAACGTGAGCGAGCGGCCCCGTCCGAAGGACTGCTTGTAGAAGAGCAGGACCAGACCGGTGAGGGCGATGGCGGTGGGCTTCAGGATGCCGTCGATGAACGCCTTCGCCCGCCCCCGCACGGACGGCTGCACGGGGACGTAGAGCAGCTGCATCGAGGCGTCGTTGATCGTGTAGCGGAAGATGGTATCGGAGCCCTTGGCGAGGCTGGCGACGAACAACCCGGGATTCGACAGGGCAGCCGAGAACCCCGACCCGAGCGCGAGCCCGGCGGGGAGAGGGAGCAGCGACGCGAGGATCCCGTACCTCTCCAGGAGGCGGCCGGTGATCCAGATCTGCACCGCCAGGGCGATGCCGCCGCAGATGCCGTAGAAGCGGCCGAAGTACCCGGCCAGGTCGTTCTGCCGCAGCACCGAGGCGGCCGCCAGCTTGAACTGGAAGTCCACCACCGTCACCGCCGCTGCGCTCACCGCGGCGACGCCGGCGATCAGCAGGAGGTGGCGGTTCCCCAGGAAGGCAAGGCCGGCGCGCGACAGCACCGGGACGATCCGCCTGGCGCGCCGCCAGCCGATCAGCGGGGCGGTCGAGATGAGGCGCGCGCCGCCCCGGGCCAGGAGCGCGCAGGAAGCGAGCTGCACCACCATCAGCCACAGCAGGTTGGGCGCGCCGACGCGGCGGGCGTAGCGCGAGACGAGCAGGCCGAAGACGACGTTGGCCAGCGTTCCGCCCGCGCCCACCAGGCCGAACAGCCGCTTCGCCTCGCGGGCGTGGAACACGTCGTTGGCCATGGTCCAGAACTGGATCACCACCAACGACCCCATCGCTTCGACGAAGACGTAGAGGGCTGGGTAGACCCAGTTGCCGGTGTTCGCGTGCAGGAGCGCCCAGAAGGTTCCGCAGATCGCCGCACAGCTCGCAGCAGAGACCGCGTTGAGGGCGCCGCGCGGCACCTTGTCCGCCACTCGCGCGTAGCCGTAGGAGACGGCGACGATCGCTGCGGAGGAGAGGATGTAGAGCCAGGACAACCCGCGCGCGGTGCCGTGCGCCAGGTAGAGGGCGTCGCGCACCGAGCGCCCGACCACCACCGCACCGATCGCGCTCGCCGCGTACGCGGCCATGATCGCGGTGCGGCGCTCCTCGCCGGGCCGGATGCGCAATCCGGCCTCCAATGCTCGTTCCAACCTGCCCGGCATGGTCTCGCCGCACAGTAGCAAGACGCGGGAGCGCGGCGAGCAAACGCCGATGTCGCGCACTGTGCGCCGCTGTCGCTGCGTATGGCGAGGTCGGGGTCGAGGTCGGGGGGAAGCTTTGGCCTCGACCTCGAGCTCTTAGAAGACTCCGCCGATTGCGGCGTAGCAGTCGAGGATGGATACGTTGCTTTTCTCCAATCCGTGGGCGCAGCCGACGCGGAAGTCGGTGGGGAGGATGTATCCGAGCACGACCTCGGCGCGCAGCTCGGCGCCGGCGCCGGCGTGCAGCTGGAACGGGTAGTTCGCCGCGCGGAACGGGCCGTCGTTGAACGGCATCCAGGCATCTCCCACGTCGCTGAAGACCGAGGCGTGGAGGCGGCGCAGGTAGACCGGCAGTGTCCAGGCGCCGGTCTCGATGTCGAGGAGCGGCAGCCGGTACTCGAACGTGCCGAGCACGTATGCCTCGCCGGAGAACGCCCCGCCCACGAAGCCTCGGAGGATCCGCACCGGAGCGCCGACCGGGTTCAAGATGCTGCGCACCGGATCGCCGGAATCGAAGCCGCCCAGGGAGAACAGATGGCGCTCGGAGAAATCGCCGCGGGCCACTCCGCCCGCCAGCCGGGCGGCGAAGACGTGGTGGAGCGGAGCGCCGTCCAGACGCCAAGGCAGCGCGAAGTACCGGGCGTAGGAGGCGGAGAGCTGGCCGAAGGTGAAGTCCGAGCCGAGCGGCTTGGCCGAGACGCGCGCGGCGATGGCGAATCGCTGCCCCTGCTCGGAGGAGATGCTGCGCACGAACCTGAACGCATCCGAGTAGACGTAAGTGAGGGAGGCCGCGGCGATCAGGCCGTCGCGAGGGTTGTCGCCGTTCAGCGCCGGCGTGTTCATCGCCAGGTGCGTCAGCTCGTACCGCAGGGCGACGGTGTGGCTGCGCTCGACCTGCGAGAAGGGGAACGAGGCGGTGATCGTCCCTTGCACGATCCTCTCCGTGTACCCGGGCCCGGCGCCGGAGGCCGTCTCCACGTCGCGCAGCGCGGAGAGGGAGATGTCCGGATAGAGGGTGTGGTTGGTGTAGACGACGTCCCAACCGGGCTGCCCGGAATCGATAGCCCACCAGGCCGCGGCCTCGTAATCGTGCCGGTCCGCCGCGTCCTCGCCGGAGGTGATCACGCCGACCGTGGTGCCGACGGCGTCGGTCGCGGCGTACGGGAGCCACCAGTGCGGCCGCAGGGTCGGCAGGGGATCGTAGGGGCGGACCGGGTAGACCTCCTCCGGCGGCAGGGGTGGCGGCTGCGGACGGTGGGCCGCCTCGGGAGGCGCCGCGTCCACCGCGACGAAGCTGGCCGGGTCGTACGGCATGCGGGACAGGTCGTATCCATCCGGCCCATAGGTGACGAGGGCAAGTTGGCCTCCGTCGGGAGACACTTCGGGCTCGAAGGCGCCGAACACCACGTTGGTCACCCGCCACAGCGTCCGGTCCTCCAGGCGGTAGGCGTAGACGTCGAAGACCCCGGTGCGATCGCTGGAGAAGAGCAGGTACTTCCCGTCGGGCGACCAGGCGGGGTCGCGCTCGAACGCGCGATCCCGTGTGACGTCGCGGACCTGCCCGCCCTCGCGCGCGATCAGGCGCACGTCCCAGGTGCCCTCCCGGTGGTGGAGGAAGGCGATCTGCCCGCCGGACGGGCTGAAGCGCGGCGACGCGACGGGTCCGCCCCGCGGATCCTCGAACAGGGTGCGCGGCTCGGAGGAGCCCGGCTCGATCAGCCCGATGGCCGTGCCCCCTCCCGGGCGGCGCAAGGAGAAGACCAGCGCGCCGTCGCGGGAGACGTCCGGTTCGCTGGCCCGCAGCCCGCGGGTGAGCCGCTCGGTGGAGCCGGTGGCGAGGTCGAGCGCGTAGAGGTCCTGCACGCTGGCAAACTCCTGGTAGATCTGGGTGCGCGCGTAGACGATCCGGCCCCGCGGATCGAGCGCCAGCGTGCCCTCGCCGTAGCTGTCGGCCAGGTGCCGATCTCCCGGCCGCGTTCCGGCCGGCCGATTCGCGCCCAGCCGGCAGCAGGGATCCAGGCGCAATGCGCGCAGCTCGGGAAGGCGATCGGGCCCGGCGTTGAAGTAATAGAGCGTGCGGGCGTCAGCGCTGAACCGGGGCGAGTGCGTCAGCTCGCCCAGCCCGGTGAGCGGTTCGACCTGCGTCTCTCCGGAGGCGCGCACGGCGTCCCGCACGGCGACCGCCTTCCGCACCTCGTCGGCGCGGAACTCCTGGTAGAGGTCCAGGTAGCTCTTCCCCAGCACCCGCTCCGACGAGAGGTTGATCGCGAGGGGGATGACGCGTCCGCCCAGATCGTGCGACAGGTCGCGCAGCGCTCCCAGCCCGTACTCGTCGCCGATCCAGGTCATGAACCTGCCGCCCAGCGTGTACCAGTTGTTGGCGCGGGGCCATTCGAGCGGAAGGCTGGAGAGCCGGTCGATGCGCGGCAGCCGGCCCGAGAGCGCCTCGGCGCGCGCGGCCATCTCCTCGGTCGAGGCGCGCACCCGTCCGGCCGCGCTGATCTCGCTCTCCGCCATCACCGCCATCCCCTCGATGATGAAAGGCGGCTGGACTCCGTTGGGGATGAAGAGCTTCCCGAACACCGAGTTGGCGGCGTCGGGGATGCCGAGCACGGTGTCGAGGTGGAGGATGTGCGTGTACTCGTGGTTGATCAGCTCCGCGACCCAGTCGTCGAAGTCGCTGATGGTCGAGCGCGGGTCGGGTGTGGCGGCGAATCCGTGCACCAGGTCGTAGAACAGCGGCGTGGCGAACCCGTTGGCGAAATCGGTGTCGTCCGTGAGGACGATCTGGGTGCGCTCCGACGGTTGGTGGTCGAAGAGCGGGGAGAGGCGGGCGTGGGCCTCCTCGGCGATCCGCGCCACCTTGGCGGCGAAGGCGTACTCGCCCTGGTGGAAGTGGATCTCGAAGTGCGGGGTATCGAGGGTGAGCCATTGGTAGCGCGGGTCCGCGAGCGCGGCGGGCGCGCAGAGGAGCGCGCAGAGCCAGACCTTGCGCATCAGGAGGCTGCGGCGCGCACGCGCGTCGACTGGATGCCGGCGAGCCACTTCTCCAGCCGCAGCGTGAGCAGCTCGGGCTGCTCGAGCGGCGCGATGTGCGTCCCACCCGGGACGGTGAGCATCTCCGCCCCCGGGATCCGGTCGTGCATCTCCTCGGAGAGCCAGTAGGGTGTGAACGTGTCGTGCGTGCCGGCGACGATCAGCGCCGGGACGTCCACCTCGGGCAGGTGATCGAAGGTGCTGTGCTCGCTGGCGTGCTTGAGCATCCCGAGGAACAGACGCGGATCCATGCTGGAGAGGTGGGCGAAGTAGGGCGCGAAGTCCTCGCGCCTCACTACCTTGCCGTTCACCTCCAGGTGCGTGGCGAGCTGATAGGCCCACTCGCCGCCCACCACCATGCGCCAGAGAAGATCGGTGGCGTCGGGCCACTTCTCGGCGGCGGAAAGGAGCGCGGGGAAGATCGTCTTCAGCATCCGTGAATCGTGGAAGGTGTCGAGGGGAAGGCCGTGGCTGCCGCAGATCAGCGCGAGCCCCAGCACGCGTTCCGGGTGCCGGCGGTGGTACTCGAGCGCGACTTGCACGCCCATGGAGTGGCCGAGCAGCACCGCCTCGCGCGTCCGGGTCGCGTCGAGCACGGCCGACAGGTCGTCGCACAAGTCGTCGAATTTGACCTTGGTCCGGTCGGCCGGGAGGCCGCTGCGGCCGTGGCCCCGGTAGTGCCAGCGCACGACCCGATGCCGGTCCGCGAAGTCGCGCACCACGTACTTCCAGGCGAAGCCATCGCAGCCGATCCCGTCGCAGCAGACCAGCGCCGGTGCGCCCTGGCCGGTCGCCGACCAGTAGATTCGGGTCCCGTCGCTGGCCTGGGCGTGGCCCTCGTCGGCTTCTGGCGCGAGCTCCTCGGACATGATCCTCAAGGGTAGCGCAGAACCGGCACCGGGAGGTCCAACTCGTTTCCGACTTGCGGGACCGCGCACGAATCCGGATCATCCCGCCGTGGCGCACCACCACCATGGGACGATCGCACCGGGTCCGCTGCGCGAGGGAGAAGCGAAAAGGCTCACGATCACCCTGTTTCTGGCGCTCCTCGCCACCGCCATCGAGGGGGTGGGTGGTTGGGTTTCCCACTCCCTCGCACTGCTGTCGGACGCCGGGCACATGCTGGCCGACGCGGCCGCGATCGCGCTCTCCCTGTTCGCGCTGCGCATCGGCGGCAGGCCCGCCGACGCCCGGCGCACCTACGGGTACTACCGGCTGGAGATCCTCGCCGCTCTACTGAACGGGGCGCTGCTGATCGCCATCGCGGTGGGGATCGTGCTCGAGGCGTGGCAGCGGCTGCTCCACCCTCGTCCGGTGAACGTCCAGGTGGTGGCGCTCCTGGCGCTGGTCGGCATCGCGCTGAACGCCTCCGGCATGTGGCTCACCCACGCCCGCGATTCGAGCATGAACCTGCGCTCGACGTTCCTGCACCTCGCCGGCGACCTGCTCAACTCGGTGGGAGTGCTGGCCTCGGCGGCGATCATCGCCTGGACCGGGAGGCTCGAGGCCGACCCGATCATCTCCTTCCTGATCGCCGCCACCATCGTGTGGAGCGCGATCCGGCTGTGCCGCGAGGCGGTCGACGTGCTCCTCGAAGGGGTTCCCGCCCACCTCGACTTCTCGGAGGTGAACCGGGCGCTGGGGGCCGTCCCCGGAGTGGCCGCGGTGCACGATCTGCACGTGTGGACCATCACCAGCGGCCTGGTCGCGCTCTCCTGCCACATCGTGGTGACCTGCGAGGGACCCGATTGCCGCAGCCACGACGAGATCCTCACCGACGCCCGGCAGGTGCTGCGGGAGAAGTTCCGCATCGAGCACACCACCATCCAGTTCGAGAGCGAGAGCTACCAGCACGACGACGTGGTGCACTGATGGAGGGCGCCTGGAGCCGCAGGCCGGCCACCGCGGTCTCCCGCCTGTCGGGCCGGCCGCTGCTCTTGCTCAGCGCACGCGATCTGCTGGCCGCCGCGGACGCGGAGGGCGCATTGCTGGTCGCCCTGGTGGCGCCCGCTCCGGCGGCGAGCGCCGGGTTCGCCCGGGCCGCGCGGGACGCGGGCGCGCCGCTGATCTTGTCGCGGCCGAGCGGAGCGGCGGACGAGGTGGGCCCGGAGGAGGCGCGCGACGATGCCGCGTTCGTCGAATCGGCGTTGAAGTCGGCCGACGAGCTTCACTTCCACGGCCCGCTCGCGCTCTTGAAGGAGCCGCCCCGCGCGGGCAGCCCGGTGCCCGAAGCCGAGCGCATCCGGCGGGAGATCGACGCCGGATTCACCGGGGTGGCCCTGGCGACGACTCAGCAGAGCAGTCCCGCGGCCCGGGACGCGGCGCTGGTCGCCTCTCACGTCTGCCAGCTCGAGCTGGGCCTGGAGATCGTGCCCCTGGGAGGGTCGGGCGAGGTGGCCGCCGAGCTGGTGCGGCAGCTCAAGTCGCGCGGGGCGCCGCCCAGCGCGTTGCGGCTCGCAGACCCGGACCAAGAGCTGGCGGCGGAGCTGGAGCCGGTCGCGATCAGCACCACCGCCGAGATCGGGCCCGAGCAGCTCGCCGGCCGCGGAGTGCGGCAGCTGATCGCGGCGGGGCCGTTCCTGCGTGCGCTGGAGCGGGCGGCTCCCCGGGAGCTCTTGGAGACTTTGCAGGGCTGGGCGGACGAGCGGGGGGCGACGCTGGAGCAGGCCGCCGCACGCCACCAGCGGCTTTTCCGGGAGCTGCCGCCCTCCGAGCAGGAGAAGCTTGAGGCGCTCTGCTGCTTCGAGGCGCTGGAGCTGTATGCGCGGGCCGGAGCGGCCAGGACCGCGCCGGGCCTTTTACAGCGCCTGGGCAGCCTGGCCCAGAAGGAATGAGGATCGTCGGCGGCGACCTGCGGGGGCGCACGCTGCGGGCGATCCCGGGGCGGTCGACGCGGCCCACTGCCGACCGGGTCCGGCAGAGCCTGTTCGATCAGCTGGGCCAGCGCTGCGACGGTTTGCGGGTGCTGGACCTCTACGCGGGAACCGGCGCGCTTTCGCTGGAGGCCCTCTCCCGGGGAGCCGCGCACGCCACGCTCGTCGAACAGGACGCGAAGGCGGCCCAGGTGATCCAGCGCAACGCCGACGAGCTGGGCTGCGCCGGCCGCTGCACGCTGGTGCGCGAAGAAGTGTCGCGCGCCCTGCCGCGGCTTGCGGGGCCGTTCGACCTGGTCTTCTCCGATCCGCCGTACGCGCTGCGCGCGGCGCAGGAGACCATGGACGCGCTGGCGAGGCTCGGGCTCGTCTCGACGCACGGCAGGGTGGTGCTGGAACGGGACCGGCGCGAGCCCGGCCCCGCCCTTCCGGAGGGCTTCGAGCTGGTGGGAGAGCGGCGGCACGGGGACACCGCCGTGCTGATCGCTCGGCGCCGTTGACGGAACCGGGCCCGCAAACGAGGATGCGGCGGTGCGCATCGCCCTGTATCCCGGGTCCTTCGATCCGCCCACGCACGGTCACCTCAGCATCATCCAGCGCGGGCTCAAGCTGTTCGACGGTCTCCTGGTGGCGGTGCTCAAGAACCCCGCCAAGGACGCCCTCTTCACGGTGGAGGAGCGCGTGGAGCTGCTCAAGGGGGCGCTGGGCGGCGACAAGCGCGTGAAGGTGAAGACCTTCAGCGGCCTGTTGGTGAAGTTCGCCCAGCAGGAAGGCGTGAACACCATCCTCCGCGGCCTGCGGGCGGTGAGCGACTTCGAGTACGAGTTCCAGATGGCCAACATGAACCGCAAGCTCGACCGGGGGATCGAGACGCTGTTCATGATGACGGGCGAGGACTACTTCTACATCTCGAGCCGCTTCGTGCGCGACGTGGCTCGGCTAGGAGGAGACGTGGCAGGGCTGGTGCCCCCGAACGTGCTCGAGGCGTTGCGCCGCAAATTCGGACCTCCGCAGGAGTCGCAGAAGTGACCGCCTTCGCCCGCCGGGTCCTGGCCGCCAAGCCCTCCGCCTCGCTCGCCGTCACCGCGCGGGCCATCCAGCTCAAGCGGGAGGGGCGCGACATCGTCTCGCTCAGCGTGGGCGAGCCCGACTTTCCCGTCTTCCCGCACGTGGCGGAGGCGGTCGAGGATGCCCTGCGCAAGGGCTACACCAAGTACACCACCTCTTCGGGGATCGCCGAGCTGCGGGAGGCGATCAGCGACTGGATGCACGGCGAAGTGGGGCAGCGCTACCCGGTCGCGCAGATCATCTGCACCGCCGGCGCCAAGCAGGCGCTCTACAACGCGTGCCAGGCGCTCCTCGACGAGGGCGACGAGGCCGTGATCCCCAATCCGTATTGGGTCAGCTACCCGGACATCGTGCGGCTCGCCGGCGCCGCGCCGGTGGATCTGATGACGCGGGCGGAAGACGGCTGGCACCCGGATCCCGCCGCGCTGGCCCGGGCGATCACGCCGCGGACCAAGGTCGTCATGCTGGGGAGCCCCAGCAACCCGACCGGCGCCGTCTGGTCGAAGCAGGCAATGCAGGGCATCGCGCGGGTGCTGGAGGAGCACCCGCGCATCACCATCCTGTCGGACGACATCTACCACCGGCTGGTGTTCGGAGGCGTGCGCGCCTGCAACATCCTGCAAGTCGCTCCGCAGCTGCGCGATCGGACGGTCGTGATCAACGGCTGCTCCAAGGCGTACGCGATGACGGGGCTGCGCCTCGGCTGGGCTTGCGGGCCGCAGGAGATCATCTCGGCCATGAACAAGGTGCAGGACTCCAGCACCTCGAATCCGAGCTCGCTCTCGCAGTACGCCGCGGTGGCGGCGCTGCGCGGGCCGCAGGAGGGCGTGGAGGCGATGCGCGTGCAGTTCGAGCGCAGGCGCGACCTGATGGTGGAGCTGGTGCGGGGAATTCCTCGCGTCCGCTGCGCCCGGCCGGAGGGGGCGTTCTACCTGTTCTGCGACGTCTCCGCCTGCCTGGGCCGGGTACCCGACGACGTCAAGCTCTCCCAGCTGCTCCTGGAGGAGCACGGCGTCGCCGTGGTCCCGGGGTCGGCGTTCGGACAACCCGGCTACCTGCGGCTTTCCTTCGCCACCTCGGACGCGCAGATCCGCGCCGGAGTCGAGCGGATGTCTCGCGGTCTCCAAGCCCTCGCGTAGCCCTGGAGGTGCACATGCGAAACCTGCTCAAGGCCATCGCCGTCGCCGTGGCATTGCTCTTCGCCGCTCCGTCCGTCTCGTGGGTCCAAGAGGCGTACGCCGCGAGCAAGAAGGCGGAGAAGCTGGACATCAACACGGCCAGCGAGGACCAGTTGAAGCAGCTGCCCGGGATCGGCGACGCCTACGCGAAGAAGATCATCGCGGGACGTCCCTACAAGGCGAAGGACGAGCTCTGGGAGAAGAAGATCATCCCCAAGGCGACCTACCAGAAGATCCGCGACCAGGTGATCGCGCACCAAACGAAGTGACGCGATCAATTAGCGGGCATCAATCGGAGTGACCGCGATCAGTTGGGGGGTCGAGGGGGGAGCGAGCTCTGACGATTCGTCACATTCCGCGTAACTCGCTCGAGCCGAGTTTTCAGCAGCGACTCCACGGCGACGACAAATCGACGGGCGGTCTCCGTTGCTTTTCAGGGGAAGGGTCGGACGCAGCAGCGGGCGCGGAACTCGACTCGCGCGCGAGCGGGTGCTTCTTCGAATGCCGCGCGGTCGTTCGAGCAGCACGCGAGATGTAACGCAGCGCGTCCCGTCCCGGGACGGGACGCGGCGCGTCAACGGGGTAGCCGCCAACTGCGCGGTCAATGGTCGTTCGTGCTCCGACGCCGAATGCGCACCGATCGTCTTCGAACCAGACACGTCTCGCGTGAGACGAGAAGTGATTGATGATGAGAGCGAGCTCCCCCCTCGTGGAGGCGCCGAAGGCGCCGGATCGAAGAGCGTGGGGATCGAAGGTAAAGCGGTCAGCTTCACGCGAGCAGTTACAACCGATGTATTTGCATCATGGATGCGCCGAACGTGGGGCGGTTCGGGGGGACGGCGCTGGCGATGATCACCGCCTCGCCCCGCATCGCGTCCCCGGCGCCGACCAGCGTCTGCGCGATGTCGGCGATCATCTCGTCGGTGGACTCGAACGGCTTGGGCACCCTGCGGGCCGTGACGCCCCAGTAGAGCGCCATCCGCTGGTACGCCTGCTGCGACGCGGTGAAGGCGAGGATGCGCGCGGTGGGCCGGTACTCGCCGATCTGCCGCGCGGTCTCGCCCGTCCGGGTGTAGACGCAGACGGTCCCGATGCCCAGCTGCCCCGCCGCCGCGGCGCACGCCTTGGCGACCGCGGTGGCGAAGGTGCTCTCTGCGCGGTCGAGGATCGCCTCGGGCAGCGATTGGTAGCGCGCGCTCCGCTCCACCTCCTCGATGATCGCCGCCATGGTGCGCACCGCCTCGACCGGATGGGCCCCCGTCGCGGTCTCCGCGCTGAGCATCACCGAGTCGGCGCCGTCGAGGATCGCGTTCGCCACGTCGCTCACCTCGGCCCGGGTGGGCTGCGGCGAGACGATCATGCTCTCCAGCATCTGGGTAGCCACGATGGCGATCTTGCCGTGGTAGTTGGTGCGCTCGATCCCGTTCTTCTGGATCAGCGGCACGCGCTCGAGCGGCATCTCCACGCCCAGGTCGCCGCGCGCGATCATCACGCCGTCCGCGATCTGGGAGATCTCGTCGATCCGGTCCACCGCCTGGGGCTTCTCCAGCTTGGCGATGATCGGCATGGTGGGCGCGTATCGCTTGATCAGCCGGATGTCGTCGGCCGAGCGCACGAAGCTCATCGCCACGTAGTCGACCCCCTGCGAGAGGCCGAACTGCAGGTCGACCAGGTCCTTGTCGGTCAGCGCCGGGATGCTGACCGGAGTGCCCGGCAGGTTGATGCCCTTGTTGTCCGAGAGGATGCCGCCGACCACCACCCGGCAGCGCACTTCCTTCTTGCCGGCCTTGATCACTTCCAGGCGGATGGCGCCGTCGTTGACCAGGATGGGGTCGCCTGGCGTCACGTCCTCGGCGAGCCCCGCGTAGGAACAGGAGAAGCGCTCCTCGGTGCCGAGCAGGTCGTCGGTCACGATGGTGACTTCGCTGTCCTCCGCGAGCCTGACCTTGCCGCCCTTGATCTTGCCCACCCGGATCTTGGGTCCTTGCAGGTCGAGCAGGATGGCGATCGGCCGGCCGGCGATCTCGGACGCGCGGCGCACGTTCGCGATGGCCCGGGCGTGGTCCTCGTGCGTGCCGTGGCTGAAGTTCAGCCGCGCGCAGTCCATGCCCGCAGCGACGATCTTCCCCAGCGTCGGCTCGTCGCGGGAGGCCGGACCCATCGTGCAGATGATCTTCGCCTTGCGCATGGATGGGGGAGCCTAGAGGTAGAGTTCGAGTGCCGCAAGGTTGCGGCCGGAGCCCGGCTGGCGGGGCGAGCCAGCGCGGGCGAGCTTTCGGATCACCGATTCAATAGTCCAGGTCGCGCTCCGTCGACTCCTCGTCCTCGCCTTCGTCCTCGTCCTCGCTCTCCTCCTCGTCGAGGAGGGCGGCCTTGCGGGCGACGGCGGGCGCCTCGTCGTACGGCGGCGGCAGCTCCTCGCTGTCGATCTCCACCGCCATGGTGAACTTGCGCCGCAGCGGCGTGATGGCCGAGAAGAGATCCTCGAGCGCGCCCACCAGCGCCTCGACCTGCTCGCCCGGAGCGTGCGCGCCGCAGCTGGGGCAGCGCAGCGTAGGGTCGCTGCTCAGGTCGGAGATGTCCACTCCGAACGACTCCTCGCACTTCTGGCACTGGAACTCGGGCTGCATCCGATCACCTCCCGTGCGGAGGAGCCGGCGTGAGCATAGTCACACCGCGCGGCAAGGGAAGAGGCTGCGGGGCCCGGGCGGCGGATTGACGCGATGCGCAGGGCCGGCGCATGCAACGGGACACGAGCGTGCGCCGCCGCCCGGCGGGAGCGCTCCCGGCCGGACCACGGGGCCGATGCCCGCGCTCCGGGCGGGCAAGTACTCATCGCGGCTCCGGGCGACAAGCGCCGCGCGCACCCGGAGAGATCTGCTATCGTCCCCGCCCCCGGACATCTGAGGGGACACCATCTCGATGGTGTCCCCCACTTGCGCATCCCGCGAAAGGACCACCCATGGCGAGCGCTGCTCCGAAGATCCCCTCCGGCGGTGAGCCGATCACCCTGCGCAATGGGCGCCTGCAGGTCCCCGAGAAGCCCATCCTGCCCTTCATCGAGGGGGACGGGACCGGGCCCGACATCTGGCGCGCTTCCCAGCGCGTCTTCGACGCGGCGGTGCAGAAGGCCTACGGGGGCAAGCGGCGCATCGCCTGGACGGAGGTCTACGCGGGCGAGAAGGCGAAGAACCTGTTCGACACCTGGCTCCCCGACGAGACGGTCGACGCGTTCCGCAAGTACCTGGTGGGCATCAAGGGCCCGCTCACGACTCCCGTCGGCGGCGGAATCCGCTCGCTCAACGTGGCGCTGCGCCAGATGCTCGATCTGTTCGTGTGCCTGCGCCCGGTGCGCTGGTTCAAGGGCGTGCCCAGCCCGGTCAAGCACCCGGAGAAGGTCGACATGGTGATCTTCCGCGAGAACACCGAGGACATCTACGCGGGCATCGAGTACGCCGCGGGCACGCCCGACTCGCAGAAGGTGCTCGACTTCTTCGCCAAGGAGTTCCCGAAGGAGTTCAAGAAGATCAGGTTCGGCACCGCGCAGGCGGGGCAAGAGTGGCAGAAGCGACTCGAGGCGATCGGCGCACCGGCGCGCGAGGTGGGCGTGCAGGTCGGCGTGGGGCTCAAGCCGATCAGCTATCTCGGCAGCGAGCGGCTCATCCACAGCGCGATCAGCCACGCCATCCAGAACAAGAGGAAGAGCGTCACCCTGGTGCACAAAGGCAACATCATGAAGTTCACCGAGGGCGCCTTCCGCGACTGGGGCTACCAGATCGCCAAGAGCTTCTTTGGCGCGGAGGAGGTGGACGGCGGGCCTTGGTGCAAGATCCCGCAAGGCAAGCCGGGCGCCGGCACGCTCATCAAGGACGCGATCGCCGACATCACGCTTCAACAAGTCCTGACGCGTCCGGAAGAGTTCGACGTGATCGCCACGCCCAACCTGAACGGTGACTACCTGTCGGACGCGCTCGCTGCCCAGGTCGGCGGGATCGGGATCGCGCCAGGGGGCAACATCAACTACCTCTCGGGCCACGCGGTGTTCGAGGCCACCCATGGCACCGCGCCGAAGTACGCGAACCAGGACAAGGTCAACCCCGGCTCGGTGATCCTCTCCGGCGAGATGATGCTGCGGCACATGGGATGGAACGAAGCGGCGGACCTGATCGTCCGCGGGATGGACGGCGCGATCGCGGCCAGGACGGTGACGTACGACTTCGCCCGCTTGATGGTCCAGGAAGGCCAGCAAGGCGTAAAGGAGCTGAAGACCTCTGAGTTCGGCGAGGCAGTCGTCCGGCACTTCTCCTGACGGCGTCCCGCCGATCAGGCTCCCGCGTGCGATGGCTGGGGCGGCGGCTGACCGGCCTTGCGCAGGACCGTGGCGATGTTCCCCACCAGCGCGTCCACGTCGAAAGGCTTGCGCACCACGGCGGCGACGCCCAGGTCCTCGGCCTCGTAGCCGCGGTTGGCGCTGAGCACGATCACGGGCGGCGCGCGCAGCTCGGATTCCGCCCGCAGGTGCTGGAGCAGCTCCAGGCCGTTCATCACCGGCATCATGAGATCCAGGAGGAGCACGTTCGGCGCGGCGCCCGAGCGCAGCTTGTCGAGGGCCTGCTGGCCGTGGACGGCCGTGTCGACGGAGAAGCCCTCGAGCTCGAGGATCTCCGCCACCGAGGTCCGGACCTCGGCGTCGTCCTCGACCAAGAGAACGGATGGACGCGTCCCCTCCTCCATGGGGGCGTGCTGATGCCACGGTCGGGCGGCGAATGCAAGCACTGCCCTGTCGAATCATCGCTCGACCCGGCGGAGAGGTCGACTCGAGCGAGCCGTGGCTCAAGGCCTGCCTAGCAACTCGAGCGCCGAGAGCGTCAGCACGGCCGTCGCGGTGCGGATGGTCCGTTCCCGGTCGGGCGCGAAATAGGGAGAGTGGACCATCGCCGGCGAAACGCCCTTCGCCTTCGCCTCGGCGAACTTCTGCGGCTCCGTCGCGCCGA
>DATFTN010000100.1:0-5825 GCA_035261845.1 Myxococcales bacterium
CAGCACCGCGTCGAAGAAGGCGTCGACGGCGGGCCGCAGCTCGGCCAGGACGGCATAGGCGGGGAGGAAGGCCTCCGCGTCGAGCGCTTCGCGCACCTTCTCCCGGCTCTGCTCCAGCGCCTGCGCCAGCGCGGCCTCGGCCGGCTCGTCCGGGCGCAGCGCGGAAGGGTCGAACCGCATCGGAGCGATGCCCTTCTCGGCCGCTTGCGCCAGGATGTTCCCGATCCGCTTGAAGGTCGCCGCCGTCGCCTCGAAATGCGCCCGGTTCTTCTCCCGGACTTGCGTCAGCGCGGAGAGGCGTTGCTCGAGCGCGACCACGTCCGCCGAGCCGACGTGCAGCACGGCCTGGATCGAGTCTGGAGCGGCGCGATCGCGGAAGGAGGTCTCCAGGCGGCCCTGCACGAAGCCCCAGACCTTGTCGATCAGCTGCGGGTCCTGCGAGACCCGGTTGTTCGCCCCGCGATCGCGCTGGGCGCCGTGCAGCTTCTGCGCCTGCAGCAACGCCTCGCGCAGGTCCAGCCGGTAGCGCCGCGCCAGGGTGATGCGCAAGACGCCCAGCGCGGCGCGCCGCAGCCCGTACGGATCGGCAGTGCCGCTCGGCTCCTTGCCGAGGCCGAAGGCTCCGACCAGCAGATCGAGCCGGTCCGCCATTCCCAAGAGCGCGCCCGCGTCGGTCCGCGGCAGCTTCTCTTCGGCGCCGCGCGGGAGGTAGTGCTCGAAGATCGCCTCGGCCACCTCGTCCGGCTCCCCGTCGTGCTTCGCGTACACCCGCCCCATCACGCCCTGCAGTTCGGGGAACTCGCCCACCATCCCGGTGGTCAGGTCCGCCTTGCACAGCTCGGCCGCGCGGCGGAGCAGGGCCGGTTCGCCCTTGCCGGTCACGCCGTGCAGCCAGAGCGACAGCTCGCGCAGCCGCTCCACCCGCTCCAGCTCGGTGCCCAGCTTGTCCATGAAGGTGCGCCGCGCCAGGCGTTCGACCCGCGCCGCCAGCTTCACCTTCCGGTCCTCGTCGTAGAAGAACTTGCCGTCGGCGAGGCGCGCCCGCAGCACGCGCTCGTAGCCGCGGCGCGACACGGCCGGGTCGGCGACGCGCGTGTTGGAGACCGCGACGAAGGCGGGCAGGAGGCGCTGCGTGCGCGGGTCGCGCACCGAGAAATATTTCTGATGGCCGCGCATCTCGGAGACGAGCACCTCGGGCGGCAGCTCCAGGAAGCTCTCGTCGAAGCGCCCGACCACCGCGAAGGGTTCCTCGACCAGCCCGGTGACGGTCTCCAGTAGGTCGTCGTCCGGCAGGGGCTCGCCGCGCGCCTCCTTCGCTGCGCGCTGCACCTCTTCCCAGACGCGCTGCTTGCGCTCCGCCCAGTCGGCCAGCACGTGCGCCGCCCGCAGCTCCGCCAGGTACTTCTTCGCGGAGGGCACTGGAAAGGGCTTCGGGGCCGCGAACCGGTGGCCGCGCGTGGTCGAGCCGCTCTTCACGTCGGCGAACGCCACCGGCAGCGGCTTGCCGTCGAGCATCGCGGCGATCCAGTGGACGGGCCGCGCGAACGCGTCCTTGTCCAGCGAGTCCCAGCGCATCGATTTCTTGAACGGGATGCCTCGCACGATGCGCTCCAGAATGCCTGGCAGCGCCTCGGCGGCGGACTGTCCGCGGATCTCCTGCTCGACCACCACGCGGTCCCCCTCGACCCGCAGCGCGGAGACCGGGACGCCCGCCTTGCGGGCGAAGCCCTCCGCGGCCTTGGTGGGCTTGCCGTCCTGGAAAGCCACCTTGGCGGGCGGGCCCTGGACGGTCTTCTTGACGTCGGGAGCGCGCCCGGCGATGGCCGTGACCACCAGCGCGAGGCGGCGCGGCGTGGCGTATTGGGAGATGTTCGCGCGCTGGCCCTCGCCCTCGCCGCTCAGACGGGCGTCGTGCAGGCCCCGGTTCATCTCCGCGGCCATCCACTCCAGCGCCGGCTTGAGCGACCCGGCGGGCAGCTCCTCGCAGCCGATCTCGAAGACCAGTTCGCAGCCGCCCCCGATAGGGGGGCGCTGAGCCACGTCCGCGGCCTTCATGTCGTGCGCTCCAGTGGCCTGAGATCTTCTGCCACGATCTTCTTCTCCTGCAACTCGCCGATCGTCTCCTCCGCGAGCCGCGCGCCCTCCTTGCGGTCCTTGATCAGCGGGAACTTCAGCTTGGCGCGCGCCAGCAGGTAGCCGATGGCGCAACGCCGCGCGAGCGCGCGCACCCGGAGGATGTACCCTTGCCGCTCGGTGGCGCTGATGGCGCCGCGCGCGTCGAGCAGGTTGAACGCGTGCGAGCATTTCAAGCAGTAGTCGTAGGCGGGGAGCGGCAGCTCCATGCGCAAGAGCCGGTCGCACTCCTTTTCGTAGCTCTGGAACAGCTGGAAGAGCAGCTGCGGATCGGACGCCTGGAAGCTGTACTTCGACTGCTCCACCTCGTTCTGGTGGAACACCTCGCCGTAGGTCAGGTCCCCCACCCAGCGCAGGTCGTAGATGTTGTCCACTCCCTGCAGGTACATGGCGATGCGCTCGAGCCCGTAGGTCAGCTCGGCGCTCACCGGCCGGCACTCGAATCCGCCCGCTTGCTGGAAGTAGGTGAACTGCGTCACCTCCATGCCGTCGCACCACACCTCCCAGCCGAGCCCCCAGGCGCCCAGGGTGGGGCTCTCCCAGTCGTCCTCGACGAAGCGCAGGTCGTGGTCCTTGGAGGTGATGCCGAGAGCGGCCAGCGAGCCCAGGTAGACCTCCTGCACGTCCTTGGGGCTCGGCTTCAAGATGACCTGGAACTGGTGGTGCTGGTGCAGCCGGTTGGGGTTCTCGCCGAACCGCCCGTCGGCGGGGCGCCGGCTGGGCTCGATGTAGGCGACGCTCCAGGGCTCGGGACCCAGGACGCGCAGGAAGGTGGCGGGGTTCATGGTGCCCGCGCCCACCTCCAGGTCGTAGCCTTGCAGGAGGGCGCAGCCGCGCTCCGCCCAGTAGGTCTGCAGGGCGAGGAGCAGGCTCTGGAAGTCTTGCGGGGCGGCCATCGTCGCGACGCGTTCTAGGCGGCCTTGGCAGAACGCGCAAGACGTCCTCGCAACGTCCGCGACGTGAAGAGCACAGCGCCGCCGAATCCGGCGGCGGCTGGCCGGGCGCAACCATCCGGTTGCATTCCGGTCGCGGCTCGCCTATACCTGCAACCAGGAGGTTGCACATGGCCGGCGAGACCGATCGCATCCAGAAGCAGATCCTGCTGCAGGCACCCCGTTCCCGGGTCTGGCGCGCCCTGTCCGACGCGAAGGAGTTCGGCTCCTGGTTCGGAATGGACCTGCGGGGCGCCTTCGTTCCCGGCGCGCGCGTCCGCGGCAGGGTCACGCACCCGGGGTACGAGCACCTGACGGTCGACATCGAAGTCGAGCGGATGGAGCCCGAGCGGCTCTTCTCCTGGCGCTGGCACCCGGCGCCGGTGGAGCCGGGGACGGACTACTCGAAGGAGCCCACCACCCTGGTGGTGTTCGAGCTTGCGGAAAAGGACGGGGGCACGCTGCTGACGGTGGTCGAGTCCGGATTCGACCGGCTCCCCGCCGCGCGCCGCGCGCAGGCCTACCGCCTCAACGAGGAGGGGTGGGCCATGCAGATGACGTTCATCGAGAAGCACCTGGCCCGGGCGGTGGAGCAGTGGCCGGCAGCGCCGCGCTGAGGGGCACGGCCCCCGTGTTCGCCGCGCTGGGCGACGAGACCAGGCTCCGCCTCGTCTCCCGGCTGAGCTCCGGCGGCCCCGCCTCCATCGCCCGTCTCACCACGGGCTCCTCCGTCACCCGCCAAGCGATCACCAAGCACCTCGAAGTCCTCGCCGGCGCCGGCCTGGTCCGCAGCCGCCGCCGCGGCCGCGAGCGCCTGTGGGAGCTGCGCCCGCAGCAATTCGAACAAGCGCGTCAGTCCCTCGAGTCGATCTCGCGGCAATGGGACGAAGCGCTGGGGCGGCTCAAGGCGTTCGTGGAGCGCTGACGGGCGAGGTGAAAAACGAGGGGCTCGGCGCAGGCGCTGCTACGCTGACCCCGTGCAGAACCGCCAGCTCCTCGCCGTCCTTGCCGTCGCCGCCGGCATCGCCCTGTACTACTTCGCAGGACGCGACACCGGGCACAGCGCCCCTGCGAAGAGCGCCGCGCGCGTCGTTTCCCTGGGGGAGAACATGCCGGCCGTCGCGGACGGCGGACTTGGCGGGCGGCTTGGTCCGTTTCCCGAGGGGAAGCTGCGCGCAGGCAAGAGCCGGTGGGCGTTCGCCATCGAGCATTCGGGCACCGGGCTGACGGCGGCGGACATCCGCGCTGCGGCGCCTGGGGAGCTCAAGTCGGTGGCGATCGAGCGCGAAGGAAAGGCCCGCGAGGGTGTGCTCCGATTCGCCAACATCGCGGCGCCAGAATTCGAGCCGCCCAGCCAGCGCGAGTTGCAATACCGCGGACGAGGCCTGGATGCCGGCGACCACAAGCGCGTGGCCGCGCTCAAGCGCGCCTCCTGGATCGGAATGCGAGTCGAATCCGGGCCACGCGCCCGGGACCTGTTGCGTGCGACCCAGCAGATGGCGGTGGGTCTGGCCCGCTCGCGGCATGGCTTCGTCTGGGACGCCGTCACCAGGGACTTCTTCACCCCCGACGCGCTGGAGCGGCGCAGGCTCCACGCCGGCGCTCTCGACGTCCGCGATCACATCACCATCGACGTGTACCGCGCAGGACAGCTCTTCCGCCTCGTCACCATGGGCATGGAGAAATTCGGCCTCCCCGATCTGGTGGTGGAACAGTCGACGGGCGGCAAGGGTGTGGGCCAGGTGGTGAACCTCGCCGCGCAGCTCCTCGTCGAAGGCGCGGGGTTGTCGGCCGACGGCAAGCTCAACCTCGATGTCGACGCCTTGCGCGATCCCGCCATCCGCAAAGAGATGACGGGAACGCTGCTCGACGGGGCGACGCGCAAGGCGGAGGTGACCGCGCTGGTGGGGCGCCCCGACAAGGGTGACCCCGAGAACGATCTTCTCGAGCTCTGGTTCGGCGAGCCTGCGCAGGTGAAGCAGGACGAGGTGGCGAGCCGCGTTTGGGGGTCGAAGGACGAGGCGATCCGCACCTCCCACGATGACGCAGTCGAGGCGGAGAGCCGGCGCGAGCGGGAGAAGGCGATCCGCGATCTGAAGCCGCGGTTCCAGCGCGGCGAGCTGGACCACCTGCATCTGACGGTGAAGCTCCCCTTCCGCGAAGGCAGCGTCACCGAATGGATGTGGGTCGAGGTCGTGCGCTGGCAAGGCTCCGAGGTGCGCGGCATCCTGCACAACCAGCCCGAGATTGTGCATGTCGGCCCCTCGGGATCCCAGGTGGCCGGGAGCGAGAGCGACATCTTCGATTACATGCTCTCGCTGCCCGACGGCGGCACGGAGGGGAACACCACCGGGGCGCTCCTGCGGGCGCAGTCGCAGCGCTGACGTTCTCCGTTCCCTTCCGCCGGCGCCGGTTCGTTGTTTTCCTCGCGCGATCGTCCGAGCGCCGGGCTCTTATGTGCAACCAGAGAGATGGGTGAGCCTTACTCGCGGTGCTTTCGGTGCTCCACCTCGACACAACATCTGCCGATTCAAGTTGGATCCAAAGGCTCAAGCCATTCGCGCGTACGAACGGATTTCGGACGCGACTTGAATCGGCAGATGTTGCTTCGCCCTCGCGAGGGGTGCACGATCAGTTTGAGGCCGCGCGAGCACGGCGACTCGGCGGCACGCTGGTGATTCCACGTCCGAGGAAGGATTGACCTGCGTCTCGATCTGCTTTCCCCGCCCCGCTTCTGTACAGGTCGGGTCGGGGGATCGC
>DATFTN010000101.1:0-3014 GCA_035261845.1 Myxococcales bacterium
CTTCTGCATCACTTCCTGCTGGAGCTGCTCCGCCTTCTGCTGCTCGGCCAGAGCTTGCTTCTGCGCGTCGGCGGCGCGTTGCAGGGCCTGCTGCGCCTGCGTCTGCGTCTGCGTCGCCTCGCTCATCTTCGGTTGGTTCGAGGAGCCCGAAGCGCACCCGAGCGCCAGGGCGGGGATCGTCGCCAGCCACCACATCCGTCGCATGCTGAGATCCTCCAAGGTGTTTGCCCCCCTCGCCGCGCCTAAGGTGGGACCTTTGCGGCCCACCTGCACCGGGCGGGCCAGGGCCGGCCTGTCCAGAAGACGACCGATCCGTGGCGGCGCGGCACGGGCGTGACTACCTCCTGCCGGAGGAGGGGCATGCATGCGCTTCGTTCGCTGGTTCTCGGACGTCGGCCTGCAGGACGTGGGCCTGGTCGGTGGCAAGAACGCCTCGCTGGGCGAGATGATCCGCTCGCTCTCGCCGCTGGGCGTTCGCGTGCCCGACGGGTTCGCCGTCACGGCCGAGGCGTACCGCCACTTGCTGCGCGAGGCGGGGGTGGACGAGGCGATCCGGGAGCTGATCTCGGGCGTGAAGCGCGACGACCTGCACGACCTGGTGGAGCGAAGCGCGAAGATCCGCGGCCTGATCATCTCCGCGGAGCTGCCGGAGGACCTGCGCGAGGAGGCGCTAGCCGCCTACCGGAAGCTCTCCGGAAGATACTCAGTGGAGTCCGCGGACGTGGCGGTCCGCTCCTCGGCCACGGCGGAGGACCTGCCGGGAGCCAGCTTCGCCGGCCAGCAGGACACGTACCTGAACGTCCGGGGAGAGCAGGCGGTGCTCGATGCCGTGCGGCGTTGCTTCGCGAGCCTCTTCACCGCCCGCGCGATGGGTTACCGCGAGGACATGGGGTTCGACCAGCTCGAGGTCGCGCTCTCGGTGGGCGTGCAGAAGATGGTGCGGTCCGACCTGGCGGCTTCCGGCGTGCTCTTCACCCTCGACCCGGAGAGCGGCCACCGCGGGGTGGCGCTGATCACCGCCAGCTGGGGACTCGGCGAGGCGGTGGTGCAGGGACAGGTCGTCCCGGACCAGTTCTACGTGCACAAGCCCACGCTGCGCGAGGGGCACCGTTCGCTCGTGTGGAAGACCATCGGCAGCAAGGAGCAGCGGATGGTGTACGCCGCTCCGGGCGCGGGGAAGCCGGTCGAGCTGGAGCCCGTGCCGGAAGACCTGCGCTCGCGCCCGTGCTTGAGCGACGACGAGGTGCTGCAGCTCGCGCGCTGGGCGCTGCGGATCGAGGACCATTACGCGCGGGCCCGAGGAGCGGAGTCCCCCATGGACATCGAATGGGGGAAGGACGGGCAGACGGGCGAGCTGTTCATCCTGCAGGCGCGCCCCGAGACGGTGCACTCGAATCGCAAGGGCGCCGCGCTCCGCATCTACCGCCTGACCGGGAAGGGCGAGCAGCTCGCGCAGGGGCTGGCCGTCGGCGAGGGAGTAGCGGTGGGCTGCGCGCGCGTGATCAAGAGCCCCTCCCAGTTCGAGGAGTTCCGGCGGGGAGAGATCCTGGTCACCGAGAGCACCGACCCCGACTGGGAACCGATCATGAAGATGGCAGCGGGCATCGTGACCGAGCGCGGCGGCCGGACCTCCCACGCGGCCATCGTGGCCCGCGAGCTGGGCATCCCGGCGGTGCTCGGCACCGCCCACGCGATGCGGACCATCCCCAGCGGCGAGACCGTGACCCTCTCCTGCGCCGAGGGCGAGCAGGGCCGGATCTATCGGGGCGCGCTCGAGTACGAGGTGGACGAGCTGGATCCGTCGCAGTTCCCGCGCCCCCGCACCCAGATGATGCTCAACGTGGGCAGCCCCGAGCAGGCCTTCTCGGCCGCCATGCTGCCCAACGACGGCGTGGGGCTCGCGCGCATGGAGTTCATTTTCGCGAGCTGGGTGAAGGTGCATCCGCTGGCCCTGACGCGGTACGGGGAGCTCGCGCCGGAGGTGAAGGCCGAGGTCGACGCGGTGACGCGCGGCTACGCGGACAAGACCGGGTATTTCGTCGACAAGCTCTCTCAGGGGATCGGCGTGATCGCGGCGGCGTTCCACCCCAAGCCCGTGATCCTGCGCCTCTCCGATTTCAAGTCGAACGAGTACGCGACGCTGCTCGGCGGGCGCCAGTTCGAGCCGGTCGAGGAAAACCCGATGATCGGCTGGCGCGGGGCCTCGCGCTACTACCACCCGCAATACAAGGAAGGCTTCGTGCTCGAGGCGCGGGCCATCCGCCGGGCGCGCGAGGAATTCGGCCTCAAGAACCTCCTCGTCATGGTGCCGTTCTGCCGCACGCCCGACGAGGGGCGCCGCGTGCTCCAGGTGCTGCGCGAGTGCGGCCTTCGCCAGGGGAAGGACGGGCTCGAGGTCTACGTGATGGCGGAGCTGCCCTCCAACGTGTTCCTCGCCGAGGAGTACGCGCGCATCTTCGACGGGTTCTCCATCGGGTCCAACGACCTGACGCAGCTGTGCCTGGGGGTCGACCGGGACTCGGCGCTGGTGGCGCCGCTGTTCGACGAACGCAACGCCGCGGTGAAGCAGGCGTGCGCGCGCATCATCGCCGCCGCGCGCCAGGCGGGGCGCAAGGTGGGGATCTGCGGGCAGGCGCCCAGCGACTTCCCCGACTTCGCCGAGTTCCTGGTGGAGCAGGGGATCGACTCGATCAGCCTCACCCCGGACTCGCTGCTGAAGACCTCCGAACGCGTCGCCCAGGCCGAGCAGCGCCCGCGCCGCCCCGGCCCCGCCCGCCGCGCCGGAGACATCCTGGTCGGCTCCGCGGTGAAAGAAGTGGTCGCGAAGCCCGTCGCCGCGTACGCCGACACCGAGCCTTTCTTCCCCGACAAGCCCGAGTAGCCACCGGGCCTGACCCGCAGCCAGTCTCGACCGCGCTTTCGTCTTAAAAAATCCATTCTCCCGCTCTCCCGATTCTCCCGCGCTCCCCTGAAACGCTTTTCAGGACCCCAGTGGCGAACCTGAGTGGCGCGAG
>DATFTN010000102.1:0-17319 GCA_035261845.1 Myxococcales bacterium
CGCCGGCGCGCCAGGCGCCCCGCTCAGCCCGGCGGAGCTGGATCTCGTCAAGGCAGGCGGGAAGAGCGCGCGCGCCGTATCGCGGCAGGTCCGGCGCGGCGACGGCGCCGGCTGGCTCGCCGCGTTCGCCCAGGTGGGCGATCTCGGTTGGGGAGTCGTGGTCGCGCAGCCCGCCGCGCGCGCGATGCGTCCCGCGGCGCGGGTGCGCATCTACACGCTCTTCTGGGCGGCCGTCACGCTGGCCCTGGTTGCGCTGCTCGGCGCCTTCCTCTCTCGCGGGCTGGCCGAGCCGATCCGCCGCCTGTCGATCGCCGCGAATGCGCTGACCGAAGGGCGCTACGACCACGTCGCGCAGATCGAGACGAAAGACGAGCTGGGCAACTTCGCCACCGCGTTCAACCACATGGCGCGCGAGGTCCGCCGCCGCGACGACGAGATCCGCGGCTGGAACGCCGAGCTGCAGGATCGGGTGGACCGCCGCACTGCCGAGCTGAAGGAGGCGCAAGATCAGATCCTGCGCTCGCGCCGGCTGGCCGCCCTCGGGTCCATGGCAGCCGGCATCGCGCACGAGCTGAACAACCCGCTCACTGCTCTGACCGGCGCCGCGGCGATGTTGCGCCAGCGCCTGGAGCCGGACGGCCCGCAAGAGGGGTTGCTCCGGATCCTGGTGGACCAGTCCGCGCGCGTGGCGCAGCTCGGCGCGGACCTGCGCCGCTTCGCCGACCAGGAGCGCGAGCAGGCGGGGACGCGCTTCCCGCTGGCGGCGCCCGTGCGGGCGGCCCTGCAGACCTACAAGGAAGAGCTGGCCGGACGCCGCATCGAGCTGAGCACCGACTTCCGCGAAGCGGTCCCCGACGCGCAGGGCAACCCGGAACAGATCCAGCAGGCGGTCTCGCAGCTGGTCCGCAACGCCATCCAGGCGATGCCCGACGGCGGCAAGCTCACCGTACGGTTGGTGGACGTCGAAGGAGAGGCGCTCAAGCTGAGCGTGAGCGATACCGGCAAGGGCATCCCCACGCCGATCCGCGAGCGCATTTTCGACCCGTTCTTCACCACCAAGGATCGGCACGCCGGCACCGGGCTGGGCCTGTCCATCGCCCACACGGTGGTGCTCGCCCATCACGGCAAGCTGAGCGTCGAGAGCGAGGAAGGCAGGGGGGCCACCTTCACCGTGCTGCTGCCCACGGCGGCAGCCGCCGCGCACCTGAGATGAAAACGGAGGGCGGAGTGAGCGAAGACAACGAGTCGCTGCGCGACACCGAGTCCATCGAAGAAGCCACCCTGCTCGCGCCGGGGCTGATCCACGAGCTGCGGCATCCGTTGCTCGGCATCAAGGGCGGCCTGGAGCTGGTCGCGCGCCGGCTGGGTGGAGCGCTGGCCGGAGTCGAGGAATGGGACCTCGTCCTCAAGCAGGTCTGGCGGCTGGAGGAGCTCTTGCAGAGCTACGAGAGCCTGGTCTCGCCCGTCCAGGGCGCTGCCGCTCCTTTCGTCGTCGACGAGGTGGTGCGGCGCGCGATCGAGCTGCTCGCCTTCCGCCTGCGGCGGTTGGGGAAGCGATTCGTCTGGAGCGCGCTTCCCGCCCGGCAGCTCGCCAGGGGCGCACCCAACGCGGTCTTGCATGCGGTGACCAACGTGCTGGTCAACGCCGTCGATGCCGCGGAAGAAGCCAGCGCCACCGGGCGCGTCGAGCTGCGGGTGCTCCCCGGCGCGGAGCACGTCGAGGTGCGCGTCAGCGACAACGGCCGGGGAATCGGTCCGGAGGTCCGCGCGCGGCTCTTCCAGCCGCGATTCACCACCAAGACCCCCGGCAAGGGGACCGGCCTGGGGCTGCACATCGCGCGGGCGATGATGCGCAACCAGGGCGGCACCGTGCGGCTGGTGGAAGAAGCCGATCCGGCGCGGCTGCCCTGGGCGCGCACCGAGTTCGCCGTCGAGATTCCCGCGGGCCCCCGGTAGCGCGCGATGACCAGGCCGAAGAGCGGAGCGCGGAGCGCAATGGAGGTGGCGGCCGCCGCCATCCTCCTGCTCTGCGCTGCCTTCTTCCTCTTCCGGTACCTGGTGTACCAGCCGCCGGCGCCGTCCGTGGAAACCGGTGCGGCCGGAACGGCCGGCGCCGCGGAGCCGGCTCTCGCGCCGCCCGCGCCGCAGGAGGCGTTGGTCCTCTCGGTGGCGGGACAGGTCGAGAGAGCGCGCGGACCGGGGCCGTGGTCGCGCCTGGTCCCCGGTGAGCACCTGAAAGCGGACGAATCGATCCGCACCGGGAAGAGCGGCCGGACCGACCTGCGCATCGGAGACAAGTCGATCCTGGCAGTGACCGAGTCGACGCAAGTCACCATCCGGGAGCTGACCCGGGCGGTCCATCGCTTCCGCCTCGAGCGCGGTCGCCTGGCAGTCGACTACAAGCCCGACGGCGAGCGGGTACTGAAGATCGAGAGCGAGAGCAGCGGCGCGGTGGCGGAGACGCGCGGCGCCCGGTTCAGCGTGCTCAGCACCGGCTCGACGATCGCGGTGGCGACCGAGACCGGTTCGGTGAATTTGCGAGCGGCACAGCACGAGGTCGAGGTGCGCGACGGGCAGACCGCCGCCGTCCACCAGGGCGATGCGCCCAGCGCCCCGCAGCCGATCGCGCCGGTCCCGGTCCCGCTCCTGCTCAAGGTGGCGGCGGCGATCCCAACCGAGAACGAGCAGCTCTGCGCACGCGTCAGCGGCACGACGCAGCCCGGCGCGGAAGTACTGGTCGACGGCGTTCCGGCCGAGCTGGACTGGGAGGGCCGCTTCAGCGTGGCGGTGCCGCGCAAGCCGCCCGACAAGACCGAGGCGCTGGTGGCCATGCGGGATGCCGCGGGCCGCGAGCAGAAAAGCTCCGTGCCGTGCGATGCGCTCGATCCGCGCATCCGGCGCGTCGGAATCCGTTGGGAGCCACCGGAGAAGGAGCTGTGATGCTCGCGCTCCTCGTCGCCGCCGCCGCGCTTCACATCGAGACCCAGCCTGCGCGGCTGGACCTCGGAGAGTCCTCTCCCCGCGCGGTGGTGCGCATCACCTCGCAGGCCGAGCCGCGGCTGTCGGTAAACGTCGGCAGGCTGGTGAAGCTCCGGCGCGACGGGCCCGAATCCTGGACCGCCGAGTACGTGCCTCCCCGCGAGACGTTCCCCCAGGTCGCGATCCTTGCCGCGGTGGTCGACGGCAAGGTCGCTTGGACCTCGCTCCCGCTCTGGGGCAGCGGCGTGGCGATGGTGCAGACCCGGGCCAAGGCGCGCATCTCGGTGGAAATCGGCGGCCGCACCTTCGGTCCCGCCCAGGCCGACGAACACGGGCAGGCGCTGGTGCCGGTGATCGTCCCCCCTGGTGTGCACGAGGTGCGCCACCGGGGGCGGCGCATCGCCCTTCCCGTTCCGGACGCGCCGCGGCTCCACGTGGTGCTGCTCGGAGAGCGCGCGCAGGCCGATCGGGCCGAGAAGGTGACCGTCTGCGTTCTGGCGACCGACGACGAAGGCAAGCCGCGTTCGGGAGCGAAGCTGACCATGCAGGCCGATCGCGGCGATCTGTCGGCTCCCCGGGAGCGCGCGCCCGGCGAGCTATGGACGACCTGGACGGTCCCTCCCGGAAGCGCCGGGGCTGTGAGACTGCGGGTCGCGCTTGCCGACGCTCCGGCGTTCGTCGTCCAGGCGCAGCTGGCGCTCGCGCCCGGCCCGCCCGCGGCGATCGAGCTGTCGGCCGACCGGGAAAGCATCGTTGCTGGAGCGGGCGTCGACGTCGTGCTGCGCGCTCGGGCGCGCGACGCCGCCGGCAACGTTTCGCTCGACCCTTTGGAAATCTCGACGCCGGAGGGCTTCGGCGCGCCTGTCGAGGCGCGGCCCGGCGAATGGCGCTTGCGTCCGCCGGATTCCTTCGGAGGGCGCCAGTCGCTCGAGGTGATCGCCCATCCGCGGGGGAGCGCGGAGCCGCACGCCTCGACCTCGTTGCGTCTCCTGCCGGGTCAACCCTCCTCCGCCTCCATCGAGCCGGGCTCGCCCGCTGTGCGCATCGGTCCAAGCGGGCGGCTGCAGCTCCGGGTGCTGCAGACCGACCGCTTCGGGAACCTGGTGCCCGACCCGGCCCCGGCCGCCACTGCCCAGGAAGGAAGCATCACCGGCGTCGAGCGGCAACCCGACGGCGCGTACCTCGCCACCTATCTGCCCCCCCGCTCCTGGGATCGGGAGGACACGGTCGTCGACGTGCGCTGGCCCGCGACGTCGGCGCGCACGCGCGTCCTGCTCTTGCCGCGGCTCGCCACCCTCGCGTTCAGCCCGAAGGCGGGCGTGCTCAGCAACTTCGCCAGGCTCACCTCGCCGCTAGCGGCGCTCGAGGCCTCGCTGCGCACCGACCGATTCGGGCCGCAGCTCGCGTTCTCCATCGAGCTGGCCTGGTATTTCTCCTCGACCCAGCAAGACGCCGGTCAGCTGGGGACCGCGCAGGGGCGCGTCGACTTCTTCGCGCTCTCCGCGCAGCTCGCCTTCCGCTTCCCGATCGGGCTCCGCACCACCGTTTGGGCAGGTGCAGGCCCGTCGTTCGAGGCGCTCGCCAGCAGGGTGAAAGTCGGCGCCGAACCACAGGTCTCGGAGAGCACGATCGTCGTCGGCGCGGCCGCCTCCATCGGAGTGGAACGGCGATTCGCCAGCACGGTGCCTTTCGCCGAGCTGCGCTGGTCCCGGCACCGCGACCCTTCGCTCTCGACCCTCACCGGCGCGATCAGCGCCACTTCGCTCGTCCTGGGGACCCGCTTTGAGCTGCTCTAGGCTGCGAGCCACGCTGCTCTGCGCGGTGGCGGCTGCTGCCTGCCACAGCGGCGTGCCACCCTCGCTCGCGCCGCGGCCGATGAGCATCGATCCGGCCGGCGGACCGCGCAACGTCGACGCGCAAGTGACGATCCTTGGGGAGCAATTCTACGCGCGCGGCGCCCAGTCGCTGTCGGCGCACGGAGGCATCTTCGTCGACGACGGCTTCACCGTCACCGTGGGCGTCGTCCCGCTGCGCGAGGTGGTCCGGGTCAGCGAGAACGAGCTGCGCGCCGTGCTTCCGGCAGGCCTCGACGCCGGCGCGCACGACCTGGTGGTGACCAACCCGGACGGGCTCTCCGGAACGCTGGCACACGCCTGGCTCGCGTCCGATCTCGCACCGAGCAACCTGGTCGCGACCGCGGCCGCGCCTTCCCAGGTGAGCACCGGCCAGTCCTTCACCGTCGCGATCCAAGTGCAGAACACCGGGGGCGCCGCGGCGCTCAACGTCTCGCCGTCCCTCCCGGCAGTGTCCGGAACGGGCGTGGCAACTCTCTCCGCGGGTACTCCACCGCCCCAGGACATCCCTGGCGGAGAGTCGCGCACCTTCGCCTGGTCCGCGCTGGCCACCCAGGCGGGGACAGTGACGGTCGCCGCCGGCGCGGCCGGCGTGGACGAGGTGTCCCAGCGCACCGTCAGCGCTTCGCCCGGCGCGGCGCAGGTGCTCATCGAGCAGCGCAGCGCGCTCGACGCGGTCGCCGCCGCGCCCTCGCCGGCAATCGTGAGCGTGGGGCAATCGATCGCGTTCACGCTCGTGGTGACGAACACCGGCACGGCGACGGCGCAGGCGGTCTCGTTTCCTTCGCCGCAGACCGGACCGGGACTGCAGCTGCTGTCGGCACCTGCGCCGCAGGACGTGCCCGGCGCGATGACCAGCCGGACCTTCACCTGGACCTTCCTCGCGGCGCAGGCGGGGCAGGCCGCGCCGGCGGTCGCGGACGGCTCCGGCACGGACGAGAACGACGGGCTCCCCGTCCCGGTGCCGGCGGCTTCGTGGCCGGCGGCGACCGTCCAGATCCCGGCGCAGCTCTCCGCGTCACCGGGCCAGCTGCCGGCCATGGTCAGCCTCGGCCAGTCCTTTGCCGTCAACCTGCTCGCGTCCAACACCGGCGAGGCGACGGCAACGGCGGTGACCGCGGTCTTGCAGCAGGGCGGCGCCGGCGCGCTGGCCGTGCTGAGCGCTCCACCCGCGGCCGATCTGCCCGGTGGAGGATCGACCACGTTCTCCTGGACAGTCCAGGCGACCGCGGCGGGGGCCGTGTCGCTCGCCCTCTCCGCCAGCGGCGCCGACGCGAACAGCGGCGCGGTGGTCCAGGTCTTCCCGCCGGCGGCAGGACCGGTCGTGGTGCAGACACCGCCGCAGCTGACCGCGGCGGCCAGTGTCTCGCCAACGCAGACGAGCACCGGACAACCGATCCAACTCCGGCTCGACGTGACGAACTCCGGGCAGGCGACCGCGTCGGCGGTGCTCCCGAGCGCGCCGATCGCCAGCGGTCCGGGGACGCAGCTGCTTCAGGCGCCCGCGGCGCAGGACGTGCCGGGCGGAACGACGCGCAGCTTCCTCTGGAGCTTTGCGGTGAACGCGGCCGGAACGGTGGATTTCTCGGTGTCGGCCACGGGCAAGGACCAGAACACCAGCGCGACGATCCAGACCCCCGTGGCGACCTCGAACGCAGTCGCGGTCTCCACCGCCGCGTTCCTCGAGGCAGTCGCCGCGGTCGATCACACCCAGGTCAGCGTCGGCCAGGACGTGGTCCTGAAGGTGGACGTCTCGAACGTCGGACAGGCCGACGCGCTCGGCGTCACCTGCACCGCGTCGCTCTCCGGGAGCGGTTCCGCGACGGTCGTCAGCTCGCCCGCGGCGCAGGACGCTCCGGCGCAGACGAGTCGCACGTTCCAGTGGACGTTCCACACGACCGGCGCCGGATCCCTGAGCATCTCGATCGGCGCGAGCGGCACGGACAAGCCCAGCGGGGCGACGGTGTCCACGGCGGTGAGCGCGGGTCCCATCAACGTGCAGACTCCGCCGGCGCTCACCTCCGTCGCCCAGATCACCCCCGCGCAGGCCAGCACCGGACAGCTCCTGACGCTGCGGCTCGACGTGACGAACGGCGGGCAAGCCACCGCGGCCGCGGTGACCGGGACCGCCACCGGCGGCACCGGCATCGCGACGCAGACGGCCGCACCAGCCGCGCAGGACGTCCCCGGAGGGCAGACGCGCAGCTTCTCGTGGACGTACCAAGGCACGGCGTCCGGCACGCTGCAGCTCTCCGCCTCCGCCTCCGGGACCGACGCCAACACGGGCGCCTCCGTGTCGGCTGCACCAGCTTCGGCCAGCGCAGTAGTCCAGACCCGCGCGGCGCTCTCCGCGGTGGCGCGCCTCTCGCAATCGACCGCGAGCGTCGGACAGACCGTGAAGCTCTTCCTGGACGTGACGAATACCGGCCAGGCCACCGGGCTGCAGTTCACGCCGACCGCTCCAGTGCCTAGCGCGCCGGGCGCGCAGATCGCCTCCTCGCCGGCCCCGGCGGACATTCCCGGTGGAGCGATGGTCACCTTCACCTGGACCGTGTCTGCGCAGGCGGCCGCGAGCGTGAGCTTCTCGCTCGGCGGCTCGGCGACGGATGCGAACAGCTCGGCCACCGTTTCGCTCGCTACCGTCACCAGCCCTGCACTGCTCGTCCAGACGCCGGCGCAGCTGTCCGCGGCGGCTCGCCTCTCCTTGGCGCAGGTGGACGTCGGACAAGCGTTCCTACTGCTCGTCGACGTCACCAACACCGGGCAGGCTGGCGCCGCCGTCGTCCCAGGGACGCCCGCGCCCTCGGGAACGGGGGCCGCGCAAGTGACCAGCGTTCCCGCCAGCCAGACCGTGCCCGGTCTTTCCACCCGCACCTTCACGTGGGCGCTCTCGGCCGTGCAGAAAGGGAGCCTGCATTTCACCGTCGGGGCTTCCGGCACCGACGTCAATTCGGGGGCCGCCGTCGATCCGGCTCCCGCGACCAGCCCTTCCTTGCTGGTGCAGGCCCCGGCGGCGCTGTCCGCTTCGATCGGCGTCAGCCCATCCACGGTCGATATTGGCCAGGCTGCCACCGTCTCGCTGGTGGTGACGAACTCGGGCGAGGCCAGCGCCCAGGCCGTCTCGCCTACGCTCACGGTGGGCGGCGTCGGCGCGACGCTAGTCTCCGGACCGGTGCCGGCGACCGCGGCGATCGCCGGTGGAACGGCGCAGACGTTCACCTGGACGTACAACGGCGCGGCGACCGGGACGGCGACCTTCTCCGCGACCGCGGCAGGAAGCGACGCCAACGCCAGCCAGACCGTCTCCGCCTCGACGCCTGCGGCTGCCAGCCTCGTCGTGCAGACGCCCGCCGCGCTTTCCGCCTCCTTTTCGGTGCCGTCCCAGCCGGTCAACGTAGGCCAGGCGTTCAGCGTCAGCCTGGTCGCGTCGAACTCGGGCGACTCTGCCGCGAATGCGGTTTCGCCCTCGACCCTCACACTCACCGGCACCGGGGGAGCTTCGCTCGCTACAGGGCCGAGCCCCGCCTCGGCGAGCGTGCCCGGTCACGGCACCCAGGCGTTCGTCTTCGGGTACACGGGAAGCGCGCCGGGCAGCGTCACTTTCGGCGGCGCGGCGAGCGGCGTCGACGCGACGAGCGGCAATTCCGTCACGTCCGCGACCGCGACCTCGGCGGCAGTCACCGTGCAGACGCCCTCCGCGATTTCGGCGACGCTGACCATCCCCAGCGACGTGCCGCTCGGCGACTCGTTCACGGCCGCGCTGATGGTGACGAACTCGGGAGACGCCGCGGTCAGCGCGCTTGCTCCGGGCTCGCCGTCGCTGGCGACAGGCAGCACCGGAACTGCCGCGCTGGCGTCCGGTCCGTCCCCCGGAACGCCGGTAACGCTCGCCGGCCACTCCGGCCAGACCTTCACCTGGGTCCTCACCGCGACCGGGGCGGGGACGCTGCAACTCTCCGCGCAGGCGACGGGCACCGACGCGAACGACGGATCGGCGCGGAGCGCTTCCGCCACGTCGGGGAGCGCGCTGGTGGGCGAGATGACCTTGGTGGCGGCCGATCCGTTCGGGGACGGAACGGCGTTCTCGTTCTTGTTGGAATACTCCGGGCAGCTCTGGCTGGGTCCCGCCGCGGCCGGTACCGGCGCGGTGCGGATGAACGCGGACGGCAGCGGGGCCCAGTCCGTTCCCTGGCAGCTCGAGCACAATGCAGGCGCGTTCACGAACACGGCGTACAAGGGCATTCCTGCGCATACGATCGGTTTCAAGGGATGCACGGCGAACACCACGCAGTGTGGTCCCGACGACGAGAGCGGACGGGGTCTGTTCTTCGATGGGGTGGTGGCGGGGACCGAGTGGCTCGGCCTGGCGGGCGCGCACGTCAATGCGGGCACCGACTATGCGCGCTACGTCTACTTCACGAATGCCGGATTTCCCTTGGCCGCCGGTGGCTACACGGACTTCACCTACGCCGACCTCTCCAGCAACCTCTCCTACAGCACCCGCAGCCTCACGGCAGCGGCCGTCTACCACGACCGGTTCTACCTCGGATTCCAGGATGAAAGCGGAGCGTCGCCCGTGCTCGAAGCGCTCACGACGACGCCGTCCCTGCTCGACATGGGGGCGACGAACATGCCGGGCGTCGGCGGCGGGCGGCGGCTGGACAGCATGGCCGTCTTCGGCGCACCTACCAACGATGCGCTCTACCTGGCGAACGCGAGCGGGTTCACTCGCACGACCTCCGCCACGCCCGGGCAATGCTCGATCCTCATCCTGATTCTCCTCTGCCCTGACTGGACCGACGCGACACCCAGCGCGGCGGCGTACACGAACAAGACTTCGCTTGCCAGCAGCAAGGCGTCCGATCTGGAGCCCGCCGATCGGGCGGTCCCGTCCATGGTGACTTTCGGGGGCCACCTGTTCGCCGCGCGCAACACGACCACGGGGCCGCAGCTCTGGTCGTGCGATCCGACCCGCACCGGCGACACCGCGCAATGCGACCCTGGCGATTGGTCTCTGGTGGCTCCCAACACCTCGGGAGACACGCGGCTCACGCAGTTCAACGACGCCACGAACGCCGCCGTGACGCTGCTGGCGGCGACGCCGCAGCACCTCTTCGTGGGGTTCAACAACTCGAGCCGCGGGATCGTCGTGTACCGGACCAGCAACGCAGCTGCCGCGACGACCGCGGACTTCACGGGGCGCCAGGGCTGCGCGGCGAGCGGGGGCAGCGGGTGCCATGGCCTGGGGGGCGACGGACTTGGACGAGGCCTCACCCGCATCTTCGACGGCAAGGCGCTCAATTTCGCCGGCGCCGACTTCCTCTATCTGGCAGCAGGGACCGGTACGTCGCCGGTGCGGATCTACCGGGCGGCGCCCTGAACGACGGAGTGGACATGGCAGGCATCGAGACAGGCGGTTTTCCCTCGAACGTGCTGGTGGTGGACGACGAGTCCGCGATCCTGCAGCTGCTCACGACCGCGCTGGGCGCGGAGAAGCTTCCGGTGCGCACGGTCCTTACCGCGGAAGAAGCGGAGCAGGCCCTGGCGGCGGAGCAGTTCGGCTGCCTCCTGGTCGACAAGAACCTGCCCGGCAAGGACGGCATCGAGCTGCTGCGCCTGACCCGAAAGCTGCAGCCCTATTGCGCCTGCCTGATGATGACCGGCTACGCCTCGATTGAATCGGCCGTGGAGGCGCTCCGCCTGGGGGCGGCCGACTACCTGCAGAAGCCGTTTCCCAGCCTGCAGCTCGTCGCCAAGAAGGTCCGGATCGCCCTGGAAAATGCGCGGGCCCGGTTCGAGCGCGAGCGCTTCCTCGCCAGGCTGCGCGAGTTCGAAGCAGAGCTGCGGATGCGCGATCTGGCGATCGCCCGGCATCGCACCGAGATCGAGGTGTTCAACGACGTCTTCGAAGCGCGGGTCGCCGACGCGAACGCCGACCTGAAGCGCCGGTGCCAGATGCTCTCGGAGCAGCTGGCGCGGGACATCGGCGGCGACCGCGCCGCGCGTCTCTCGGCCGAGATGGTGCTCTCGACCGCCGCTGACCTCGAGTCGCGCAAGGAAGCCGCTCCTCTGCGCGGCGAGCTCGCGCGCATCGTCCGCCAGCTGGAGGATCACCTCCAGTTGCTGCGCTGATTCCGCTACCGTCTCCTCCGGGAGCGGCGGCCTCTCTTGCGGGCGCGGGCCCTCGACTTCCGCTTCACCTTGACCCGGGCCAGCTGATCCCGCGGAAGCGTCATCAGGACGGCGGCCGCCGCCCTTCCGGCGCGCATCACCAGCCGGTGCAGCGCCTGCACCAGCTCGGCGCTCCAGGTGGGTAGCGACAGGACGGCGCGCGCCGCCTCGCGAACGTCGTCGATGGCCTTCTGGACGTCTTCGGTGGTCGGTCTAGGCATCGGTTCGTGTCAGACCCATGTGCCATCTTCTCGCGCAAGGGGGAAGAGACGTGAAAACGACCATCCGAATCGCGCCGCTCGATGCCGCTTTGGTGCTTCGCGGCGACGGCACGTTCGAAGTCTGGCTGCCTCACATCCACACCGACCCGCCGCCGAACGCGATCGCGATGAGCGCGCTGATGTGCGCGTATCACGACAAGCGGATCATGGCGATGATCAAGGACGCGATGGATGTTGCCGGCTACGAGTACCTGGATCCACCGCCGTCGTCGCTGACGCCCGCAGCCGAGCGCACGGATCGGCACTGATCGACGCGCTCGAGGAACGCTGCGCAAACGTGCAGGCCGATCGGCTGGGACGCTCTTCGACCTGAGCAGTGTCGATCTCGCGGATCCTCGTTCGTCACAGACGTGAACCAAGCTGTCGATGGCGTCATCAAGCTATTGAATATCGCTCCGGTCGCCGAGTCGTTCGCGAGGCTGGGGTACCCTCATGACCTGGCGGTCGGGATCGGCATCCTCGAGCTGGCGTGCCTCACGCTCTATCTGATCCCGCGCACTACGGTGGTGGGAGCGGTGCTGCTCACCGGCTTTCTCGGCGGCGCAATCGCGACGCACGTGCGCGTCGGCGACCCATTGCTCAGCCACGTCCTGTTCCCCAGCTACGTCGGCGCCGCGACGACCGGCTGCGCTCGTTCATTCCGGCTGGCATTCCAGCCGACGCGAAGTAGAAGCAACCTTCAATCTCGAACACCAAGGAGAACCGACGATGCGATTCATGACGCTGGTCAAGTCTTCCGAGAAATCCGGACCTCCGCCCAAGGAGCTGATGGACGCCATGGCGAAGCTCGGCGAGGAAGGCACGAAATCGGGCCTTCTGGATCTTCGACCCGGCGGATCTCTGTTCTGGAGGAGTGAACCGGTAGGCTGAGAGCTCGGGTCGGGGATCGGTGGTAAGGAACGGTCGATGCAGCCCCCGCGCTGGACGGAGATCGCAGCGGGAGTCTCGTCCCCCACCGCGGTCCCGACGGGCGAGCGGCGCGTGACCCTGTTCGTCCGCGGCCAATGCGGCGAGCTTCTCGCCCTGCATCGCGATGGAGTCGCCTGGAGCGGACCCCGTTCGCTGGGCATTCCGCTCGCGCGCAGCGCGGGCGCTGCGTCCCCGGAGCTGCCGATCGACTGGCCCGTAGCTGCCTGCGCTACCGGCCCCGAGGACATTCAGCTGCTCGCGCGCGGCGCCGAGGGCGAGCTCGTCCACGGCACGTTGCACGGCGAGCGATGGGACGGTTTCGAGTGCATCGGCTCTCCGGCGAACTGGATCGGTGGCATCGGCGTCCCGATGGGCCTCGCTAGCGCGCCGTCCGCGTGCAGTTGCGTCCCCGGCCGCATGGACGTGTTCGCCATCGGTTCTCTAGGCGCGCTCCTCTGGTCGCGTTGGGACGGGAAGGAATTTTCCGAGTTCGAGTCGCTGGGCGGCGTCGCGCGCGAGGGGCGAGCGGAGGAGCCGCTGGCGGGCTCCGTCTCGGCCACGAGCTGCGGCCGCGCGATCGCGGTCGCCGCGCGCGGCGCCGGCGGCGATCTGGTGGTCAAGTGGTGGGACGGATCGGCCTGGACGCCGTTCGCATCGTTGGGGATGCCGCAAGAGCCCGACCCGATCTATCCGGCCGTGCCCTGTCCGGTCCCTCTGGCCGGGACGGTGGTCGCCTGCGGCGGGGGGTCGAAGCGACTCGACGTATTCGCCCGGGGGCAGCGCGGAGACCTGCTGCACAGATGGTGGGACGGGAAGAATTGGAGCGGGTTCGAATCCCTCGGCTTCCCCAGATCGGCATTGGACCGGGAGAGGATCGCATTCACGGCAGGATCGGTCGCCTGCGCCTGGGGCAGGTTCCAGCTCGACGTCTTCGCGCGGGGTGCGGACGGAAAACTCTACGGTCTCGCTTGGAGCGGAAGCGGGCCCATCCCGGGGCGCGAGTCGGAAGCGGCCCCGGCGGCCGAATGATCAGCCGTCCCGCGATTATCCCGTTGCTGACGCGGCGTCCTTTGACTTCGAAAGGTTCCACGGCGTAGCGCGCCATGCGGGCGCTCTTGCAGCGTCGCGCCCGAGGAGAAGAGCTGCGCAGCAAAGGGGAACCGATGTCCATCCAATGGAAAGAGACAGGCGGTACCTGGGAACCGGACCACACGCTGCTCAGCGACGAGCAGCTCGCCAAGTGCACGCGCGCATACGATGCAGAGGATGCCGACTGCCCGTCGCCGATCCCGACGCGCGTGGTCTCGAACGGCGAGTACATGCCGCCGCCGCAGAGCAAGACCCAGAAGAGGGTCGAAGCGCGGATCAAGGAGTTGGCGGACACCGCCGCGAGGAAGCTCGGCATCAGCCGGCGCCACTTCCTCGCTTCCGGCGGTGGACTGTCGGCGTCCTTGATCGCCATGAACGAGGTGCACGGGAACTTCTTCAAGGTCGACAACGAGGAGATGTTCGAGGCGGGTGCGCGCGCGGCGAACGCTCCACCCAAGGACCTGTTCGTCGTGGACGATCAGCTCCATTTCGTGCGCGGCAGCCAGCTCGGACCGACGGTGCTACGCGCCATCGCCCAAGGACCTACCACGCCGGGGTTCCCCAAGAACCCGTTCAACCCGAACAACGTTCCGGACGAGCATGGCAACCCGTACGGCGTGTGGAACCCGGCGCTGGTCGGGATGCCGATCACACCCGACATGTTCCACATCGTCCAGTACATCCGCAGCATCTACTTCGACAGCCAGGTCAGCGTCGGGCTCATCAGCAACGTGACCGCGTTCGTGGCAGGCCCCAGCGGCGTCAACCCCGGACAGCCCGCCCTGGACGTAAACGATGCGCGCACGGGTGAGATCCTCACCGCCGCGCAGACGGCCGCGGGCCGGGACTTCATCAACGAGCTCGCCGGCTCACGGCGGGCGATGGCGCACGGGCTTCTCTACGTCGGCAAGGGCAACCTGGATTACATCCAGTACCAGATCGACAACCACCACCCCGACGCGTGGAAAGGATACTGCATCTCGCACGCGGCCAAGGTGGACTCCGGGCCGATGCGCCAGTGGCGGCAGGACGACCCGAACGTCGCGTACCCGACCTACGAGGTGATCACCAAGAACATCCGAGCCGGAAAGCTGGGGCCCGGTGGGAACGTCATCTCGGTCCACAAGGGGCTCGCTCGCGGCATGCCTGCGGTACCCGAAAACGGCTTCCCATCCGACCTGCCTCAGGCGTTGCGGGACTGGCCAGGCCTGAACTTCCTCACCTATCACTCCTGCATCCAGGACTCGTTCTTCGACGATCAGGCGCTGGCGGAGATCCGCGCAAGCGAGGCGGGCACGCGGCCGCTGATGGGAGGTGTCCCGAACATCGACTGGACGACCCCGTACGCGATCCTGACCGGGCCGTTCAAGAACTCGTTCGCGGAGATCGGCACCACCTTCGCCTCATCGGTAGTGACCTTCCCGAGCGTCACCGCGCACATCCTCGGCCAGCTGCTCATGTTCAAGGGGCCCAAGCACATCGTCTTCGGATCCGACTCGCTCTGGTACGGCAGCCCGCAATGGCAGATCGAGGCGCTCTGGCGCTTCAAGATCCCCGACCAGATCCGCGACCGGTGGGGCTATCCGGAGCTGGACGAGGACGCCAAGCGGGACATCCTCGGACGCACTTCGGCCAAGCTCTACGGGCTCAACCCCCGGGCGGGAACGGCGAACGCGTTCCGGCCCTTGCCGGCTGATTTCGCGAGCCGCATCACCGACGCGCAGAAGAGGCTGTGGGAGCTGCCGCCGTACGATCACACGCTCAACCTGACGGCGCAGAACGACAACCTGGCGAAGTACAAGGATCGGTACCTGCAGCTGGGTGTCGAGCCGCGGCACACGCGCTACGGCTGGATCCGCACCTCCCTCTGATCGCTCTCTTGGGGCCGCCCTCCGCGCGGCGGCCCCATCGCCACCCCGCTGTCCTGCAGGAGGATGATCATGGCTGCACTGAAGCAATCGACCTCCATTCTTGCGATGTTCCTGCCGCTGGTCATCGTAGTCACGGTGCCGTTCGCCGCATCCGCGGACGAGATCAAGGCACACCTGATCGGGTATCAGGAGGTCCCCGCGATCAACAGCACCGGGAACGCCGTCTTCACCGCGAAGATCGCCCAGGATCGGCAATCCTTCCGATGGGAGCTCTCGTTCGCCGGGCTCACCAACGTCACCCAAGCGCACATCCACTTCGGGCAGAAGGGCGTGGCCGGCGCCATCGTCATCTGGCTGTGCGCGAACAACCCGCCCATTACGGCGGCTCCGCCCGGGACCCAGGCATGCCCCACGAGCAGCGGAACCGTCACTGGAACGGCCACCGCCGCCAACGTGGTGGGCGTCCCGGCGCAAGGCATCACGGCCGGCGATTTCGAAGCCATCCTGGACGCGATTGATGCTGGCGTCGCCTACGCGAACATCCACACCGTCGCGCACCCACCAGGCGAGATCCGCGGGCAGATCAAGAAGTAACCGCCTTGCGGATCGCGTCCAGGAGCACTCCGTCGTCGAAGGGCTTTCGCAGGTAAACGGCGCCCAGGCTTTCGACGCGCGCGCGCATCCGCGCGTCGTCGTGCGCCGTGATGACGATGACCGGCATCCTCACTCCCCGGGCGGCGAGCCGCTCCTGCACCTCCAGCCCGCTCATTCCTCCCAGGTGGATGTCGAGGACCACGCAGCGGCTCGCGCCGCCGGGATCGGAGTCGAGGAATTTCTGCCCAGACGCGAAGGCCTCCACGGAGAACCCGGCCGACCGGATCAATCGCTGAAGGGCCCGGCGGACGGAGAGGTCGTCGTCGACGACGACGACGGACGTTCCAGCATGATTCGTGGGGACCATGGGACTCGAGGGGGCGGCTCCCCAGCAGGGTAGCAGACCGGCGCGGGGCCGTGCCACGCACAGGCCGTCCGCCGTCTCCGACGACGATGCCTGAACAGTGGTCTTTCTACGTATTGGACTTAGTAACCATACCCTTCGAAGGTCGGATCATGCTTGCCTGCGCGCCGATGGCAGCGCGCGCCCGCCGCGTGTTCGTGATCGACGACGACCACTCCGTTCGCCGCGGTCTCGCCCGGCTCCTGGTAGCCGCCGGTTACCAGGTGGAGACGTTCGAGTCGGGTCCGGCATTCCTGGAGCGCTCGCCGCCCCGGGGGGATCACTGCCTGGTCGTCGACGTCCGGATGCCGGGAATGAGCGGGCTCGAGCTGCGCGATGCCCTCCACGCGCAAGGGCGCGACTCGCCCATGATCTTCGTGACCGCCCACGGAATCGACGAGCTCGAGGAAGATCTCGCGATGGAGACGGTGCTCGCCAAGCCGATCGAGGCCGACGTTCTGGTTCGAGCCATCGACGCGGCCGCGCGCACTCGTCCGTCGTCCCATGGCAGGCGCGTACGAGCTGGCCGCCGCTGAGGTCCGGACCGTTGCGGGGGGCCGAGAGTGTGCCATTCCAGTGACGTCCAAAATGGTTCAAAATTGAAGGATATTGACGGAAATAGCCACTATCTGATCACCATAGGCCTTGGGTCAGATGTCCATCATCTGATCAGGAAGGCGAGCATGGAGGGGGCTGGGGAAAGCAGGTCCCACGCCGAACGGCGGAGCGAGGCACCAGACCTCGCTGATTTACTCGAACGCATTTCCGCTGCGCTGATCCGCTCCCCTCACCACCGCCTCGGAAGCGCGATCGACGGCGCGCTTGCCGAGTGGGGCGCGGCCCTCGCGGCCGATCGAGCGCTGATCGCGACGCGCGAATCGGGCCGCTTCGTCCAGCACCACGGCTGGGAGCGCAGCCGGACAAACGGCCGCACGCGATCGGTCCCCACTGGTGCGGTGGAATCGCTCCTCGGCCGGGTTCATCTCGAGCACACGCTGGTTTGCGACAACCGCAAGCGGTTTGCGGCGCTGCGCGGCGCGGGCTTGCCGGATCGGTTGGCGGCCGGGATCTTCGTCCCTCTCCGGAGCGCCCGGAAGCTCGATGGCGTGCTCGCGATGGTCGCGGGAACCCCGCGCTCATGGCCGGGGGACGTCATCGCAGCGACCGAG
>DATFTN010000103.1:0-4949 GCA_035261845.1 Myxococcales bacterium
CGGGCCCTCCCTCGCAGCGCAGGTACCAGCGCCCTTCCCGGCGGTGGTCGGCTTGCACGACGGCGTCGCCGGCGGCGCGCACCGAGGGGCGTCGCTGCTCGCCGTTCCAGCTCCAGGTGTTCCGGAACCACAGGGTGGGGAGCAGGTCGAGCTGCGCCGGCTCGGGTCCGCGGTTCGCCACTTCGATGCGGATGCAGAGGTCCTCGACGTCCGCCTTGGCGTACTCCACGAACACGTCGAAATATCGGTCACCCTCGAAGACGCCGGTGTCGAGCAGCTCGTATTCGCGGCCCGCGCGCCCCCGGCGGCGATTTTCCTCGACCAGCTTCGCGTAGGGGAACTCCGCCTGCGGGTACTTGTAGAGGAATTTCATGTACGAATGCGTGGGCGTCGAATCGAGGTAGTAGTAGAGTTCCTTGACGTCCTCGCCGTGGTTCCCCTCCTGCCCGGTGAGTCCGAAGAGCCGCTCCTTCAGGATCGGGTCCTTGCGGTTCCACAGGGCGAGGGCGAAGCAGAGCACCTGGTGCCGGTCGCACACGCCGGCGATCCCGTCCTCGTTCCAGCGGTACGCGCGGGAGCGGGCATGGTCGTGTGGGAAGTAGTCCCAGGCCGTGCCGTGCTCGCTGTAGTCCTCGCGGACCGTGCCCCAGGCACGCTCGCTCAAGTAGGGCCCCCACCGCTTCCAGTGCCTCTTGCGTTCGCGAGACTCGGCCAGCCTGATCTCTTCGGCGGTCATGGTCCCCATGAAGTCCCTCGAAACGGCCGTCCGTTACTCTGCGGCCAGCTGAAGCACGTGCCCGTCCGGATCGCGCGCCAGCACCGCGCGCCCGTACCCCAGCCCCCGATCGGGCAGCCGTACCACGCCCGAGGAGACGAAGGGCGATCCGTGCGCGCGGAGGACGCGGGCGCCCTCCGCCGGATCGGCGAGCACGGTGGTCTGCCAGTCGACCAGATCGCTCACGCTCTCGTCCACCGGGAAGGACCGACCGTCCCGCGGCGCGAGGTATTCCAGGAGCTCGATGCCCGGTCCGGAGGCAGCGCGCAGCGTGGTGATCCGCAGGTGGGCGCCGGGAACGTCGTTCAGGCGCTCCTGCTCGGCGCCCCAGTTCTCGGCGGCCCCGGCGACGCGCAGGCCCAGCGCGTCGCGATAGAAGCGCAGGCTCGCCTCGGTGTCGGACACCACGATCGCGGTGTGGTCGATCCCGAGGAAGAGCCGGTCCCGCCGCGCCCACTTCGGATCGCCCTTGCCCTCCGGGAATTGCAGCACCTCGAGCGGGTGCCGGTCGGGATCGCGGAAATAGAAGGCGCGGATCCCGCCGGCGGCCGGGTTCCAGTCCGGGAGCCGCTGCGGGGCCTCGGACACGCGCTCCGCGCCCGCGGCCCGGAGCGCGGCGTACGCCCGGTCCATGTCCGACACGATGATGGCCACGTGCTGGAACCAGCGGTCGTTGCTCCGCGAGTCCTTCGGCGCGGCGCGCCCCGGAGGCGACGAGTACTCCGTCAGGTCGAGGCATTCGCTGCCCAAGCGCAATCGCGCCGTTCGACTGCGCGCGCTCAAGACTCCTTGGAGGCGCTCCAGCGCTTCTCCGGCCTGCTCCACCTGCAGGGCCTTCTCGAACGAGAGCACGCCCGAATAGAAGGCCACCGACCGGTCGAGATCGGAGACGGTGAGCCCGATGCAGCCCACCGCCCGCACTAGAGTCAGCCCCTCTGCGCGAGCCGCCGCGCAATGGGCGATGACCGAGCACGACGCGACGACCAGGGCCCACCGCAGCCGGTACATGGCGCTCCCTCCGCCGGGGAGTGCCACGGCCGATCCGATCCGTTACAGCCGGACGTCTATTCCTCGAGCGGCTCCGCGCTACCGCGCCGGACGGCATCGACTTGCTGGGCGCGGTGCGAGGACGCGGTGAGGGCCTCCCAGACGGCTGCTCGAAGCCCGTGCGGCGGCGGCGGCGCCCAGTCGAGCGAGTCGATGGCCGGCTCTCTCGCGATCGCCGACCAGAGCGCGAACAGGGCGAGGGTGGCGGAGGTACCCAGCGTCGCGGCTCGCGCTCCGGCGGCTTGCGCCAGGGTGCCGCCCAGAACGTGACCAAGCGCGAGCGCTCCGGTGCTGGCGAGGCCGAACACGCTCATCGCCCGGCCGCGCAACGAATCGGGGACGAGGAGTTGCATGGCGGTATTGGAGGCGGCGAGCGACGACACCCAGAAAACGCCGGCCACGGCGAGCACGGCGCAGGAGAGCACGAAATGCGACGAGCCGGCATAGAGGGTCGCGCAGAGCGCGAACCCGAGCATGGAGAGCGGGATGAGGTGGTGGCGCGGATACGTGCGCGGCAAGTGCGCCAGCATCAGCGCTCCGAGGATCGCTCCCCCACCCAGGCAGGAAAGGAGGATGCCGTAACCGTGTGCGCCCACCTGTAGCAACCGGTCGGCGTAGAAGGGCATCAGTCCCTGCACGGGCGCGGCGAGCAGGGCGAACATGAAAAGTCCGAGGAGCAATCGACGCGGACCGGGATTGTGCACGGCCCACGAGACCACTTCGGGGATCCCTGCCCCCTGGGTGGGCACCTCCGCCCTCGGGAGCGGCTTGCGCTGCGGCTTGGCCTCGACCCGCACGATGGCGAGCGCCGCCACGATGGCGACGAAAGTGGCGACGTTCACGTCGAAGACGATCGCGGCGCCTGCCGTGCTTAGCAGGGCTCCCGCGAGCATCGGACCGAGAAAGCGGGCCACGTTGAACTGCGCGGAATTGAGCGCGATTGCCGAAGGCAACTCGTCGCGCGGCACGAGCGCGGGCACCAGCGCCTGCCACGCCGGCATCACTGCCGCCCAGGCGGCCCCCTCGAGGAACGCGATGGCGATGATCACTCCCGGAGTGGCCCGCCCCAGATGCGTCAGCACGGCGAGGACCGCCCCGAACACCATCATGCTCACCTGCCCGACGAGCACCAGCTTGCGCCGGTCGTGCCGGTCGGCCAGCACCCCCGCGGGGAGGGCGAGAAGCGCAACGGGGACGAACTCGGCCGCGGCGAGCACCTCGAGGAGGAAGGGCGATGCCGTCTGCTTCTGCACCAGCCACGACTGCCCCACCGTCTCCATCCAATTGCCCAGGTTGCTGAGCAGCGAAGCCGCCAAGATCCAGCAGAACGCCGGATGGCGCAGCACGGCAAACACACCCGCGTCTGGACGCGGAGGAGCCTGGAGCGGTTCCGCCACGGCGCGGCGTTGTATCAGGCCCGTTGCGGCCCAGCATGAGACTCCCTGCTCCACTCCGGCCGCACGCCATCCATCCTCGTGTAACTTTCGGGGCCGTCGCGGCACGTGGACAAGATGCCTGGTTCCGCTGTTCACTGGACCGATCTCTCCGGGGGGTCCGTGCAGGAACCAGCCACAAATCCCGCCAGCCACGGCTCCGAGGAAGCGCAGCTGGTCGAGGGCCTGCGCCGCGGCAGCGAGGATGCCTTCCTGCTCCTGGTGCAGCGGCACCAGTCCTCCATGCTGCGGGTGGCGCAGTCCTTCGTGTCCAGCACGGCGGTCGCGGAGGAGGTGGTGCAAGAGGCCTGGCTGGGGGTGCTGCATGGGCTGGACGGTTTCCAGGGCCGTTCCTCGCTGCGCAGCTGGATCTTCGGGATCCTCGCCAACTGCGCCCGGTCCCGGGGAGCGCGCGAATCGCGGAGCGCGCCGTTCTCGTCCTTCACCGCGCCCGACGAGGACGAGCCCGCCGTCGATCCGTCGCGCTTCCTCGGCGCCGACCACCCGCGCTGGCCAGGGCACTGGGCCTCGCCACCGGAGCAGTGGGCGGAGGAGAAGCTGGCCACGAAGGAGACGCTGGAGTTCGTCCGGGGGGCGATCGGCGCGCTGCCGCCCGCGCAAAGGCAGGTCATCACGTTGCGGGACGTGGAGGGCTGGAGCTCGGCCGAGACGTGCGAGGCGCTGGGGATCTCCGAGGGGAACCAGCGGGTGCTCCTGCATCGGGCGCGCTCGAAGGTGCGGGCCCGGGTGGAGCAGCTGATGCGGGAGGGCTCGCGATGAACGTCGCCGACCTCACCTGCCGCGAGCTGGTCCAGCTCGTCACCGACTATCTCGAAGGCGTGCTGCCCGCCGCGGAACGCGACCGGTTCGAGCGGCACATCGCTTCCTGCCGCGGCTGCGCCGCGTACCTGCAGCAGATGCGCGCCCTGGTGCGCACGTCGGGCCGCATCGCGATTGGATCCGTCCCGCCCGGACCGCCGCCCGAGCTGCTGCGCGCCTTCGCGGCTTGGAAGAGAGATGATCGTAGACGCGGACGCGCAGGTCGTTGGCGACCGATTGACCGACGCTCTCGGTGAAGTAGTTGTCGACCTGGGATGCGAGCGCGGACAAGAACGGGATCGCCACGGTGGCAATGGCCGCCACGGCCGCGATCCGGAGCACGCCGTCGCGGCCGCTCCTGGATTCGGTTATGCTGCAGGCCTGCGAAGGCGAGCCGGCGCTGCAAGTGGGCACGAACCATGCACTTGCGCAGGATGACGTGAGGCGAGCCGGGCTCGTCGCCGCGCTCGGTCTCGTTGCAGCCGCGGTGTCCGCACCGGCGGCGGCAGCCGAAGCGCCGCCGGCCGCGCGCCGGAGCGTGACCGTGATCCCGGGCGCCCGCTACCAGGCTGGCTGGCTTCGCCGCCTGTTTCTCGGCGCCCACTGGCGCGATGCCTGGAACACGGCGATCGAAGTACCGGTCCTCGATCTATCGACGTTCGACGGAGGATTGACTCCAGAACGTCAGGGCGGCGGTCTGGAGACGAGCAACCTGCGGTTCGAAAGCGGCAACGGGCGCACCTGGGTGTTTCGATCCGTGGACAAGAACCCGACCCGGGTGCTCGATCCGGAAACGGCGGAAGGGATCATCGGCGACATCACCCAGGACTTGACCAGCGGCGCGTATCCCTGCGCTTCGCTGATCGTCGCGCCGT
>DATFTN010000104.1:0-52573 GCA_035261845.1 Myxococcales bacterium
GTACGAGGCGTATCCCGAGATGGCGCTCCGCGTGTTCGAGCGCATCGAGGAAGAAGCGCGGGCGCGCTGGCCGGGGACGCGGATCGCCATCCACCACCGGATCGGAAGCCTGGAACCGGGCGCGGTGTCCGTCGCAATCGCCGCGGCCTCCCCCCACCGCTCGGACGCCTTTTCCGCCGCCCGGCACGCGATCGAGGAGCTGAAGAGCAATGCGCCGATCTGGAAGCGGGAGCACTACCAGGACGGCTCCGAATGGGTCGGTCTAGGGAGCTGAGCAGGAGCGCTGCAGGAGTGCAAGTGCTCCACTGTGGGTGCGCGTCGCACCGCGGAGGCGTGAAAACCGACACCATGGGCGCTGTGGAAGTCTGCTAAAATTTCGGCAGATGCCAGTAGAGGCGCGGATCCTTTTGACGGGCGACTCTGCGTTCCGGTCCGGCGTCGGGGCGGCGCTGGACGTCTCCTGGACCGTGGTGGAAGCCGCCAACGTCACGGAGGCCGCCGACGCGCTGCTCGCGGCGCGCCCGGCGGCGGTGGTCCTCGACCTGCGCCCCGGCGCCGACGGGCTCGCCGTCTGCCGGCGGATCAAGGGCGCGGCGGCGACGCGCCTCCTGCCCATCATCGGATTCGTCGCTGCCGACGGCGAGGCGACCGTCGCCGCGCTCGACGCCGGCGCCGATCACGTGGCCCAGTGGCCGCCGGGCGGCGCCGAGCTGCGCGCGCGGATCCGCGCCGTGCTGCGCAACCGCGCCGTCACCGAGAGGCTCGAGGACGCGACGCAGGTGATCTTCGCGCTGGCCAACGCGGTCGAGGCGAAGGACGCGTACACGGAGGGGCACACCGAGCGCGTCGGCGCGCTGGCCGACGAAGTGGGCCGGCTGGCCGGCCTCGACGACGAGACGCGCGAGGCGCTGCGCCAGGGCGGCGTGCTGCACGACATCGGCAAGATCGGCATCCCCAACGAGATCATCAACAAGGCGGGCCGGCTCACCGAGAAAGAGCGCATCGTGATGAACAAGCACCCCATCATCGGGGAGCGCATCTGCGAGCCGCTCAAGAGCCTGCGCCACCTCTTGCCCATCATCCGCTGGCACCACGAGCGCCTCGACGGCAGCGGCTATCCCGACGGCATCAAGGGGTCGCAGTTCCCGCTTCCTCCGCAGATCTTGCAGCTGTCGGACATCTACGACGCGATCACCACCGACCGGCCGTACCACCGCGCGCGCACCCGCTCCGGAGCCGTCGAGTTCCTCTACGGAGAGGCGAAGAAGGGCTGGCGCGACTCGGAACTGATCGGCCTCGTGGCCCAGGCCGCCGAGTCGCTGGGGCTGGGGCGCACCCGCGAGGAGGAGATTCCTCCGCCGCCGGCGCCGATCGGACAGTGGCGCACGGAGTAGGGCTCGACCTCACCCTCGCCGAAGCATGTCGGCCGCGAGCTTCAGTACGAGCGCAAGCACGACCAGCAGCACCACCACCCGAATCAGCCGATCCCCGCCCCGCACCGCGAAGTGAGCGCCCAGCCAGCCGCCCGCAAATTGCGCGGCGGCCATGGGGAGCGCGATCTCCCACAGCACGGCGCCGCGCGCCGAGAAAAGCGCCAGCGCTGCGAGGTTGCTGGCAAAGTTGACCGGCTTCGCATCCGCCGAGGCGCGCTGCAGCGGCAGATCGAAGAGGAAGGCGAAGGAGAGGATGAGAAAGGTGCCGGCGCCGGGGCCGAAGAAGCCGTCGTAGGCGCCGAGGAGGAGGGCCACGGCCGCGGCGGCGAGGCGCGGGGCGCGGAGTGCCCAGGTCGAGGTCGAGGGACGGTTCCGCCTCGCCCCGGGCCGCAGCGCCAGCGCCACCGCCGCGGCGACCAGCAAGACCAGCACCACGGGACGCAAAGTGGCTGGAGGGACCAGCAGGACGAGCGCCGCGCCGCCCAGCGATCCGGCGAGGCCGGCGGGGAAAGTCACCCGGGCCCGGCGCACGTCGAGCAAGCCGGAGCGGGCGTACCGCAGGGTCGAGGCGAAAGTGCCGAACACGCCCTGCGCCTTGTTGGTGCCCAACGCGAGGTGCGGTGGGAGGCCGGCGGCGAGGAGGGCCGGCACCGCGACGACCCCGCTGCCGCCGGCGACCGCGTCCACCATGCCGGCGGCCAGGGCGGCGAGGGTCAACCCTGCCGTCGCCCACCCCGAGAGGTGCATGGGCCGCGCACACTACACGATCGCGCGACTTGCATCCCGCCGCGGCGCGCGCGATATGGGCGCGCATGCTCCCCATCGACCTCTCGGGCAAGCGGGCGTTCGTCGCTGGCGTGGCCGACGACGGCGGGTTCGGTTTCGCCATCGCCAAGGCGATGGCCGAGGCGGGCGCCTCCATCTGCGTGGGCACCTGGCCGCCCGCGCTCAACATCTTCGAGAACCTGCTTCGCCGCGGAAAGATGGACGAGTCCCGCAAGCTGTCCGACGGAAAGATCTTCGAGTTCGAGCGCATCTATCCGCTCGACGCCGCCTACGACCGCTTCGAGGACGCCCCCGAGGACGTCCGCTCCAACAAGCGTTACGTGGAGCGCGGGGATTTCTCCATCGCCGGGCTGGCGACGCAGCTGGTGAAGGACTTCGGGGAGAAGCCCATCGACATCCTGGTCCACTCGCTGGCCAACGGGCCCGAGGTGAAGAAGCCGCTCCTGGAGACGAGCCGCGCCGGATATCTCGCTGCCGTGAGCGTGTCCGCCTACTCGCTGGTGGGCCTGCTCGCGCGGCTGGGTCCGCTGCTGCGCCGGGACGGATCCGTGGTGTCGCTCACGTACATGGCCAGCGAGCGCGTGGTGCCCGGGTACGGCGGCGGAATGTCCTCCGCCAAAGCGGCGCTGGAGAGCGACACCCGTACGCTCGCATTCGAGGCCGGCCGCAAGTACGGAGTGCGGGTCAACACCATCAGTGCGGGGCCGTACGCTTCCCGGGCGGCGAGCGCGATCGGGTTCATCGACGAGATGGTGAAGTACTACGCGCAGAACGCGCCGCTGCCGCAGGAGCTCTCCGCGGCGGAGGTCGGGAACACCGCCGCCTTCCTCTGCAGCCCGCTGGCGAGCGGAATCACCGGGACCACCGTGTACGTGGACAAGGGCTACCACGCCATGGGCCGCACGGTCGGCTGAGGCTGATCAGCCGCCGCCGCGGACCGCCGGAGCGCCGGTGAGAGCGCGTTCGAGCACTCCGCGCAGCTCCTTCTCGCCCGAGTCGCTGAGCGCGCCGGTGTGGTTCCACACCACGCGCGCGCTGCGATCCAGGACCAGCATGGTCGGGAGCGCGGCGACGGAGAACGCGGTGGAAGCCGTGCCGTCGTCCAGCACCACCGGGAACGTCAGGCCGTTGCTCAGCAGGAATTCCTTCACCTGCGCTTCGCGATCCGCCCCGGGATCGTCGGTGTCCACCGAGTAGAGGTCGACCCCGCGCGGCGCGTACTCGCGCCAGACTTCCTGGATGCGCGGCATGGACACACGGCAGGGCGCGCACCAGGTCGCCCAGAAATCGACCACGGTCACCCGACCCTTCGCGATCGAGGCGCGGCCCTTCCCGTCCAGGAGCGGCAGCGAGATCGCCTCCGGGCCGGCGGCGGTGGGAGCCGGCCGGACCCGGCCGCGGGCGATGGCGACGACCACCACGGCGGCAGCCGCGACGGCTACCAACCCCCACAGCAATCGGTCCACCGTGCGAGAGGGCGCGGGAGGCATGGGACCGCTTACCATGCGGGCCGTCCACTCCGGCGTCAACCGGTTCGAAAAACCGGCTGTGCTGCGGGCGCATGGCAGCGTTTGCCTCCTCCGCGCCGTGGAGCGACGATGCGGCAATGCGCGCGGGTCTTCGAGGATTGCGAGCGCGAGTTCCCGCGCGAGCTGCGCTGCCCGGTCAGGCTCGCCCAGGCCTGGCAGGCGGATCGACCCGAACAGCGTCGCGGCGGAGGAGATGTTGCGACGGCTGGAGTAGGTCGCATGGTACGAAGCGCCGCATGGCGGACTTCCTGGGCATCCCGCGGCGGCGGCTGCCGCTCGCCGTCGCGATGGTGCTGGTGCTCGGGGCGACCCTCACCTGGCTGCAGGGCCGCTTCGACCAGAGCGACGTGAAGAAGGGCATCGCGCTGGGGCTCGAGCACCGGCCGGCGGGCCGCGGCGGAAAGAGCGTCTTCGAAGCGCTGGTGGAGCTCGGCCGCGGCGATCCGCGCTGCGACGGCAAGGTGATCAGCGGCCTCATGGGCGACTTGGAAGTCCGGTGCGTCCTGCCTGGCGATCCGCGGACCGAGTACCGCTTCCGCGTGCTGCTCGACGGCAAGCGCCCTCCCCGCCCCGCCAATCCCCCCGCCGAGCAGCTCTTCGGTCAACTGCAGAACTAAAGGATCACCGCGGAGGCGCTGAGAGCGCGGAGGATTCGTTTTTTCAAGAGCAAGATCTCCGCGCCCTCCGCGTCTCCGCGGTGATGCTTTTTGCCCCGTCGGTGGTCAGGTTGCGGCGGGAGGGATGAAAATGGTCATTGCGCTTGTCATCGCAGCGGCGGCGCCGCACGCGCAGAAGCTGTGGACCGATGCCCCGGCCGTGGCGGCGCGCCCCACCGCACCGCCCCAATCGATCGCGCAGCTCGTCAAACAGGCCATGCCGGCCGTGGTGGGCATCGTCGCGGTGACCTCGCGAGGCGAGCCGCAGGACCCGTTCCACGATTTCCTGGAGCGGATGTACGGGTCGGGCGGCGAGCGCGAGCAGCCCGTGCGGGGCATCGGAACCGGCTTCTTCATCCGCTCCGACGGCCTGGTGGCGACCAACGGACACGTGGTCGAGGGGGCCACCGAGATCACCGTCCAGGTGGGCTACGAGGAGCGGGCCGTCCGCAGCGTGCTGGTCGGCAAGGACGAGGCGACGGACCTGGCTTTGGTGAAAGTGGAGGGCGGTCCGTTCCCGGTGCTCGCCCTGGGCGACAGCGAAGGAGTGGAGGTCGGCGAGTGGGTGGTCGCTATCGGCAACCCCTTCGGGCTCTCGCGCTCCGTCACCACCGGCATCGTCTCGTACAAGGGCCGCCGCGACGTGAACCCTTCCGGCCGGCCGGGGTACTACGACTTCATCCAGACGGACGCGGCGATCAACCCCGGCAATTCCGGCGGGCCGCTGCTCGACGCGCGGGGCGCGGTGGTGGGGATCAACGCGGCCGTGAATCCCGCCGGTCAGGGCATCGGATTCGCCATCCCGATCAACATGCTGAAGGAGATCGCCCCGCAGCTGGAGAAGGGCCACGTGGTGCGGAGCTGGATGGGGATGTCCGTCCAGGACCAGATGGGCTCCGACCTGGCCGAGTGGTTCGCCGTTCCCGGGGGAAAGGGCGTCGTGATCACCGAGGTGGTCGAGGGCGGTCCGGCGGCCCGCGCGGGCCTGCGGCCGGGCGACGTCGTGCTCTCGTTCGAAGGAGACCCCGTCAGCGAGAGCTACCGGCTGCGCTGGCTCACCGCAAACGCCGGCCCCGGCCGGACCGTGAAGATGGGCGTCTGGCGGGACCGCTCCCTGCGCACGGTCGCGGTCGTGCTAGCCGAGAAGCCCGGTCAGGCCGCGGAGGAACAGCCGGCCCGGGCCGAAGCGCGCAAGGACCTGGAGCCACTGGGGGTTTCGGTAGACGAGCAGCCGGGCCTGGCCGGGCTGGCGATCACCTCGGTGGACTTGCGCAGCGCCGCCTACCGCGCCGGGTTGCGGCAAGGCGACGTGGTGGTCGACATCGACGGGCGCCCCGTGCGCAACCGCGCCGCCTTCCGCAAGGCCGTCGCCGAGAGCGGCCCCGTCACCCGCCTGTACGTCAGGCGCAACGGCCGCTCGATCTTCTTCGGCGTGCGCAAGGAGCCAGCGCGGACCGCCCAGGCGTCGCCTTAGGTCGAGTTGTCCGGTTCCGGTCAGACCACCGGACGGCGGGTCTTCCCGCAATCTTCCCCGGCATTACACGTCGCCTTCAAAATCGCCCAGCATCCTCCCGCCCGTTGACCTTGCAGGGCGGGCAGCGCCAGAGTGCGCGCCCGCGAGGTGGTGTGAGCGTTTTGGTCGAATAGGTGCTGCAAGGTCGTCGCCGACCGGGCACACTGAGCGCGGATCGAGAAGGAGACTGACGGATGGGGACCAGCCGGCTCCCGGGCTTCTACAAGATGCGCATCGCCGAGCGGCTCCGGCGCGTTGCCGAGCAGCTCGAGCTGGACTCCGACGAGCTCGACGGCCTGGGCCAGAGCGCCACCCTTCCCGTGGCCAACGCCGACGCGATGATCGAGAACGCCGTCGGCGTCCTCGGGCTGCCGGTCGGCATCGGGCTGAACTTCTTGGTCAACGGCGAGGACGTGCTGGTTCCGATGGCGGTGGAAGAGCCCTCGGTGGTCGCCGCCGTAAGCCTGGCGGCGAAGATCGCGCGCGAGGGAGGCGGCTTCGGGGCCGAGGCGGACCCGGCGCGCATGATCGGGCAGGTCCAGGTCACGCATCTCGCCGACCCTCCGGCCGCCAAGGCCGCTTTGCTCCGGGAGAAGCGCCAGATCCTGGAGGCGGCGAACGCGCTGCAGCCCGCGATGAAAGCGCGCGGCGGCGGAGCGCAGGACCTCGAGGTCCGCCTGATCCCGGTGTGCGAGGCCGAGAACGGCGCCTCCGAGGTGCACGCGATCGTGCACCTCCTGGTCGACACGCAGGACGCGATGGGGGCGAACCTCATCAACACCATGTGCGAAGGCGTGGCCCCGCTGATCGAGCGGATCAGCGGCGGGCGGGTGCAGCTGCGCATCCTCTCCAACCTGGCCGACCATCGGCTGGCGCGCGCCACTTGCCGCATCCCGTTCGACGCGCTGGCGGACTTCGGCTTCTCCGGCGCGGAGGTGGCGCACGGGATCGCCGACGCGAGCCGGTTCGCGGACGCCGATCCCTACCGGGCCTGCACGCACAACAAGGGCGTCATGAACGGCGTCGACGCGGTGGCGCTGGCCACCGGCAACGATTGGCGGGCCATCGAGGCCGGGGCCCACGCCTGGGCGGCGCGCAACGGCCGCTACGAACCCCTCACGCGCTGGTGGATCGAGGACGGGCATCTGCTCGGCAAGGCGGAGTTGCCCATCCAGGTCGGCACGGTGGGCGGCGCGGTGAAGGCAAACCCGCTCGTCCCCGTGCTGCTGCGCCTGATGGGCAACCCCGGGGCGCAGAAGCTCGCCGCCCTGATGGCGGCCGTCGGCCTGGCGCAGAACATGGCGGCGCTGCGCGCGCTGGGCAGCGTGGGCATCCAGAAGGGGCACATGGCGCTGCACGCGCGCTCGGTGGCCGTCTCGGCCGGCGCCCGGGGATCGGCCGTGGAGGAGGTCGCTCGGGCGCTCATCGCCGCCGGCGAGATCAAGCTGCACCGGGCGCAGGAGATCCTGGCCAAGCTGGTCGCGCAGAAGCCGGCCGCCGAAGTGACGTGATTCGCGGCGGGCGGCAGCCCGATCCCGGCGCGGGCGTGAGGCCCGCCGGTCCTCCCGCGTTCCTCGCCGAATACGCTGCCCTGGCGGACCCGCGGCTTGCCGCGTTCCTCGACGCCCGATCCGCCGAGGCCGCGCGCCTGCCCGTCGACTTGCGCGCCGCGTTCGCGGCGCTCCGCGCCTACGTGCTGCGCGGCGGGAAGCGGATGCGCGGCGCGCTGGTCGTCCTGGGATGCGAGGCGGCGGGAGGCGATCGCACCTGGGCGCTCGACGCGAGCGTGGGCATGGAGCTCGTGCACGCCTACCTCCTCGTGCACGACGACTTCATGGACCGCGACGAGGTGCGCCGGGGCGGCCCGACGGTTCACGCCGCGCTGGAGCAATCGACGGGGTCCGCGCACCTGGGGGCGAGCCTCGCGGTGCTGCTCGGCTCCTTGTGCCAGGCATGGGCCCTGGAGCTGGTACTCGAAGCTCCCGTCCCGGCGGAGCGGACGGCGGCGGCGGGAAGGTTGCTCGCGCGGGCCCTGCAAGAGGTCACGGTGGGGCAGATGCAGGACTTGTCCGCTCCGCTCGGACCCGAGCTCGGGGCGCGCGAGGTGCTCGCGGTGCAGGGCATGAAGACCGGCAGCTACAGCTTCGACCTGCCCCTCCGGCTCGGCGCGGTGCTCGGCGGCGCGAACGAAGCCGTGCTGGCCGCGCTGGAGCGGTTCGCTCTGCCGTTGGGACAGGCGTTCCAGATCGCCGACGACCTGCTGGGGACCTTCGGCGCGCCGGAGCTGACCGGAAAGCCCAACTCGAGCGACCTGCGCGAAGGAAAGCGCACCCTGCTGGTCGCGCGCGCCTTGGAGAAAGCGGACGCGGCCGACGCGGCGCTCCTGCGCGCGGGCCTGGGGAAGCCGGACCTGGACGAGGCCGAGGCCGACGCGCTGCGCGAGGTGCTGCTGCGCACCGGCGCAGTCGAGTCGTGCCGCGAAGACGCAGAGCGGCTCCGCTCCGAAGCGGTGCGTGCGCTCGACGGCGCTCCCATCCCCGCGCCCGTCGCGCAGGCGCTCCGCGACATCGCCGCATACAGCGTCCGGCGCCCAACGTAGGTCGCCGCGCCGGTCCAAAAAAAAATAAATTTTTTTTTGCTGACGCTCTGGCGGAGCGCTCCGCCCCTCCGGCAACAGGCGGATCCGCTCCACAAGTCACTTCGAATCAGGTAAACTGAAAAATAGGATTTGTTCTACGCAGGGGGGTCCGTGGCCAAAGCCGTGCGCCGCGTCTCGGGCGAGGAGGCGCGGTGATGCCCACGCTGCCCGTCAATCCCGACGACACCGTCCGGACCGCGGCCGACATGGCGCAGAGCGACCGGCTCGGCTCCGAAGGCCGTTGGCTGGACGTGCCCCGCCTGCCGCAGTTCAACGGCGAAATCAAGAGCTTGCTGTGGTGCGGCCGGGCCTCGGCGGCCATGGTGTACGACTTCTATTGCAAGGTGCGGGGCAAGACCTCGGAATACGTCGCCCACCTCACCGGCGACCCGGGCCCCGGCGCGCACGGCAAGATCAAGGACAACCTGAGGTGGTCGGGCGGCAGCCACAAGGGCGAGCTGGCCGGCCTCGCCGACGACGGCAAGGTGTACCCGGCGGCCATCTTCAAGAAGGTGGGTTGGACGCCCAGCGAAGGCTATCTGCAGAAGTCGGCGGCCGAGAAGATCTCGACCGACCGCGCCGAAGTGGAGAAGCGTTTCGCGCCGCTCCTGGAACAGCTGGCGAAGAACAACCCCGTCGTCCTGTACAGCCGCCTCTCGACCGGCAACAGCCACGGCCACGTAGTGGTGGTGTCCGGCTTCAAGCGCCTGCAGGGCGAGCTCTGGCTGCGCATCACCGACCCCACCCAGCCGCAGGAGGGCGTGCTCGGCGATCGGAACTGGGCGCTCGTCCAGCGCAAGCCCGACTCGTTCTCCGAGTACTGGGTGCGGGCGGGCCGGTTGCTCGAAGACCATCCGGAAGACAAGGGCAAGCGCCTGCTCAGCTACATGGACGACGACAGGCTCGGGCGCTACCTCTTCGTCGCCGATCAGAAGGTCGCCGACGACAACGAGCTGATCCACCCGGTCGGCACCGGCAACGACGGCCCGTCGAAGAGCAAGGGTGGCGGCCAGGGCAAGGACGCGTCCGCCGGACAGGCCGCGGCGGCGAAGGTCCCACCGGCGCAGGGCGGCACCTCGCTGCCCTACGACCGGAACGGCTCGCAAGCCATCGACGCGGAGTCGCTCACCGCGCTCTACCATTCCAGCGAACGCGGCCTGGGCGGTTTCTTTCCGCTGGGCGATACCGGAGCCTTTCACTGCGGAGCGCACTTCGCCACCGAGCGCAACGCGAACGTGCGGGCGGTTGCCGGCGGAGAAGTGGCGGCGGCGCGCCTGTCGGGCGGTCCCGGCGCTCATCCGTGGGGAGACATCGGCTTCGTGCTCCTGCGGCACAGGGTCAAGCCCGGCGGCGCCGAGAAGGCCATCTTCAGCCTGCACCTGCACCTCGACCGCGAGGCGCTCCACCCCGACCGCACTCGCGCCGGCTGGCTCCGGCGGCTGCTCATCGCCGCCAGCGGCATCGAGCACGGCAAACCGAAATGGCGCGTGCCTCAGGACACGCCCACCTGGAAGGACGAGGACAAGGGCAAGTTCTCGCCCACCAACGTCAAGCTCGACCAGGTGGTGAAGGCGGGCGTGTACGAGGAGCAGGACCGGCTGGTCGAGGACCATGGCACCTACGCGAAGCTTTCGGGCGGCTGGATCCGCGCCGCGATGCAGGACGGCGACGCCGCCGCCAAGGAGCTCTCGCCCTGGGCCGACTTCGACCTGGACCAGGCCGCCAAGAAGAGCCCGGCGGTCGAGGCCCTGCGCGACGGCAAGGTGGCGGTCCTCGACGGCGACAAGGACGACAAGGGCGCGCGCAAGTGGACGGTGCAGCCCGGAGAGGTCATCGGCGCGGTGGGCACGTACCTGAACGTCGACCAGATGCATTGGTCGGTGTTCTCCAAGGATGCGGTGTTCCCGTCGGGATCGCTTCCCAAGGCGGAGTTCGGGCTCAAGGACGAGGTGAAGCTGAAGGACCTCGACGTCTCCTCCAAGGACGCAGGCTCCCTGGACCTGTCCAAGCTGCTGATCGAAGCGCTCGAGCCGGACAAGAAGACCCTGGGCAAGGTGCCCGAGGGCGTGGTCGCTCCGGGCGAGGTGCGCCGGTTCTACCGATCGCCCAGCGAGAGCTGGCGCAGCCGCTACCTGGCGGTCAAGGGCCTCGCCGATTTCAAGCTCGAGGTGGACAAGCTTCTCTCGCTGGAGCGGAACAAGTCGCACACCGAGGACGAGAAGAAGAAATTCAAGCAGAACGCCAAGGCATTCGTCTTCTGGGACGATCTCTCCTCCGTGGAGGGTTTCCCCAACGACGGGAAAGCCATCTTCGTCCACCCCGCCAGCGCCCTGCGGCTCATGTGCGGCGTCGCCCTCGCAGCCGACCACGACGACGCGCCCCCCGAGGCCGGCGAGGTGGGGCCCCATCCACACGAGGACATCACGCTGGCGCTGCGCGATTCCAAGGGACCCCTCGCCGCCGTCGAGGTCATCGTGCGCTGCGAGGGCGCGCAGGTCGTCAAGGGGAAGACGGACTCGCAGGGACTCCTGCTGGTGCCGATCGACCGGGTCGCCGACAAGCAGATCGAGATCGAGGTCGCCGCCAGCTGCGTCCCGGACAAGGCCCGGCTCACGGTGGCGGCCAACGACACGGCCGCGCCGCGCACGCTGCAGCCCGGGGCGCCGCAGCAGACGTTCAACGGCACGGACACGCTGCCGCTGTCGCGGCTGGGACTGCGCCTCAAGGTCAAGGACGGCCAGGCGCCGGGCGCGTACGCGGAGTTCAACCCGCGCACCCACAAGGAGTCGAAGAAGATCCGCGCGCTGAAGCCCGGCGAGGTCTGCGAGGTGGAGCGGATCGTCTTCCACCTCGACGACGGCAGCGCCGAGGTGATCCAGACGCACGTCGACTCGCGCGCCTGCTACGTGTGGTCGATCTGGAAAGGCGAGCACAACTTCGAAGCCGAGATCGACCCCCCGGGCAAGGCGGGAGAGAAGAAGGGGAGCAAGGATCCGGTGGTGCTCGCCTCCTGGTCCGCCCAGAAGGCGCACCTCAACGATCACCCCGTCCTCTCGGCCCGGGTGAAGAACATCTCGGACGGCACCGAGCTGGAGGTGACCTTCTTCGCCATGCTGGTGACGGGCGCGGAGGAGCACGACGAGGAGCTGCACGGCCAGAAGGTCAAAGTGGCCAACGCCGGTTTCTCGGTGCCGTTCGATCCGCACCAGCTCGCCGCCGACCACGACCTGCTCGGCCATCCCCAGCCGGTCTTCGCCAAGGTGAAAGTGGGCGACAAGACCCTCTCGCTCCGCGACGTCGCGCTCACCGTCTACGATGGCCCGCGCGAGCAGGAGCGCCCTCCTCCGGCGCCGCAGAAGGCCCTGGAAGGGGCCAAGACCATCGTGGCGTTCATGCAGATCGCGCGCACCTCGCCGCTGGACGACAAGCTCTACCTCGACCGCTACCGCACCGCCGACGACAAGGAGCCGCAGGTGCGCAAGCTCTCGCAGCTCTCCACCGAGCTGCGCGGGCGCTTCGTCCAGGAAGGCGATGAGGAGCTGTACATCGGGACGGTCGGCGGCGAGATGCACCTCGCCAGCGAGGATCTGCAGAACGTCAGCGCGGCGAAGGCCATCACGGCCCAGCGCGAAGCGCTCCAGCGGCTGTATCCGGACGCGCCCCTCGACAGGATCTTCGCCAAGCCCGAGGACGCATGGTTCAGCGACCGGGGCATGACGGTGGGCATCTGCGCGCAGGACTGTCCCAAGGGCGTGAACTCGCGCGGCAAGGCCTCCGGGTGCACCGAGCAGATCCGGACCAAGAACCTGCTCGCCTGCGCACTGGTGCCGGCGGCCAAGAAGAAGGAGGGCGAGAAGGACCTGACCGACGCCTGCCGCTCCGCGGTCAAGGAGCCGACCAAGCTACCGATCGTGGCCGGAAGCTGCGCGTCCTACCTGAACGCCTGCCACAAGGTGAACCACGACAAGTCGAAGTGCTTCCTGCAGACGGTGGTGCGCGGACCGGAGAGCGAGGAGCGCGCCCGCTGGTACGTCTCCTTCCCCTGGGTCACCGAGGAGTGGCGCAAGCAGCCGCACAACAAGCGCAGGTGGCCCTACCACGGCGACAACTCGGGCGCCGTCGAGGGCAAGCAGGTGCACGGGGTGCGCAACTTCCGGGTCCTGCTGGTGAACCCGCAGAACGGCAACGCGGTGGTCTGCTCGGGGCAGGACTGGGGAAACCACCGCGAGGAGAAGTACAGCAACCCGAAGATCGATTCGGCCGCGGTGGAGAAGGACGAGTTCAAGACCAAGAAGCTGCGCCGGGTGTTCGGGCTCAATCCCATCGTGAACTGGAAGCTGGGATTCAAGAACAGCGACGCGCAGACGGTCCTGTTCGCCTTCGTGCCCGTGGGCACGCCGCTGGGACCCGTGCCCGAGGGCACGGTGATCAAGCTGCGCAAGCAGGCCACCTATCTGCAGATCATGGGCGTCGAGAAAGTGCCCGACCAGGTGGAGGAGCAGAAGTGAACTGGCGGAAGTACTACCAGCGCTGGGCCGATCGCGCGGGCGCCACCGGCAAGATCGACGACGTCAGCTTCGTACTGGAGCCGTGGGAGGTCCCCGGCGAATCGCCGCTCCAGGTGCGCGCCTGCAGTCGCGCGGGGCATCCGCAGAGCTCGTTCGCCAAGATGGTGGACACGCCCAAGACATCCATCACGCTGCACCACACCTCGGGGTACGGGAACTTCGGGACCCTGATGGGCGACTCCAAGGGAGGCGCCCATTTCCTCGTCGGCCGGGACGGCAACGCCTACCGCCTGGTGGACACCGAGAAGGTCGCCTGGCACGCCAACCTCTGGAGCCTCCATTCCATCGGCATCGAGGTCGACAACCCGGGCAACCTCAAGCTCAAGGACAAGACCTTCTACGACGAGTACCACTCCCCCTACTGCACCAAGGACGACGAGGGCGTCTGGGTGGAGAAGCAGTGGCCGAACTACGGAAACTACTGGGCCACCTGGAGCGAGGAGCAGTACGTGGCGGTGGGGCAGCTGCTCAAGGCGCTGTGCGCCAAGCACGGCATCCCCAAGATGATCCTGCCGGAGGACCGGCGCTACAAGGCGTTCGACGAGAGCCAGAAGCAGCGGTTCCGCGGCGTCTGCGTGCACGTCAACGTCAATCCCGACAACCGCGACGACCTGGGCCCTTTCGTCGACTGGCCCAAGCTCATCCGCCATGCCGGCCTGGGCGAGGGCGACTGCTTCGGCTTCGGGCCCGCGGCACCGGAACCCGACAAGCCGCCGAAGAAGGCCAGCGCGCCTGCCGCACCGAAGCAAACCGACTCGCCGGCCCCGAAGAAAAACGGGCCGGCCGCCGCGAGCGCCCAGCCGAAGCCGTTGCCGCCGCCAGTGTCGGTCGACGCGCACACGGTGCGCGTCTCGATCGGATCGCGCCCCGGGCGTATCTCGCTCACGGTCAAGGCGGCCGGCGAGGAGCTGAAGCCAGCGCCCAGGGGCGAGGCCCCGCAGCCTCCCGCCGGTGCCGAGGGCAAGCGGGACAAGTTCGTCGCGGCCGCGCTCTCCTACAAGGGAACGCCGTACCTGGCCGGCTCGGACGATCCAGCGAACGGCGGGCTGGACGGTCCGGGGTTGATCGCGCTGTGCCTGAAGAAAGTGGAAGTCAAGCTCGACCGCCAGGACGACAAGCCCTTCGACGCTCCTGCGCTGGCCGCCCAATTCCCCCCGACGGGAGGAGACCCCTCGGACCCGCCGGCGGAGATCGCGCCCGGCGACATCGCCTGGTTCGGCGAAGGCGACCACGATCATGGCCCCGCGCAGCACGCGACGATCTGGCTGGGGAACGCCAGGGTGCTGGGACCGCGGCCGGGGAGCCAGGACGATCACCACGGCGCCGTGCAAGTGATGGCCATCGCCGACGTGGGCGAGAAGTTCTCGGGGTTCTCGCACGTCGACGAGCTGGGCAAGGCGGTGTCGGCCGGCGACGCGCACCCAGCCGACCGGCCGCCGCGAGGGGCCGCGGTCACCGCTGCTCTCCTCCCCGCGGAGCCGGACGCGCTCTACGAGGCCCTGCAAGGCGTGGTGAAGGACGCGGGCGGCAAGTGGATCGCGGACGCGGGCAAGATGAACCTGGTCGGGGTGACGGACCTGGTCGATCGCTGCCAGGTCTCGCCCCTGCGGAACGGGTGGAACGACACGCTCTTCGCCGCCTGGGTCGACTCCGACGGGCACCGGCACGTGATCGACGCCCGCGCTTCCCTCAACCCGGGCCACGACGCCGACCCGGCGGGGACCTGGCACCTGCTCGAGGGGGCCTACACCTTCAAGCTCGACGGGAACGCGCTGGTTCCCGACGGGAAGGTGCGCGGGTGGTGCGACGACAAAGGCGCGGGCGCGCCGCGTCCGCCGCAAGGGCCGCCGCCCTCGACCGAGGGCGAGCTCAAGTGCAATCCGCAGCTGCGCGCCCTCGGGCAGTACGACGATCGCTGGAACCAGCACCCGCTGCGGGGCGACGTCCCGGCGCATGGCCCCTTGCCGACGAGCCAGACCTGGAGGGGAAATGCCTGCCACCCCACCTCGGTCACGATGGTCTTCCGCTGGATCGAGGACAAGACCGGAGGCAGGTTCAAGTTCCCCAGCAAGGAAGGCACCGGGATCGACGAGGACGATCATCCGCGGCGGCTGATGGAAGTCTTCTGGCCGGACCAGGGCGGCAAGGTGCCGGGGAAGTCGATCCCGCACGACGAGCTGATCGCGCGCGCCGAGAAGGCGCTGGGCATGAAAGAGAAGACGGCCAAGCTGTCCTTGTCCGGCGGCCTGGACAAGCGCCTCGCGACCTTGCGCAAGGCGCTCGCCAAGGGACCAGTGGTGATCGGGATCCCGGATCACTTCGTCGTCCTGCAGGGAATCGACGGCGACGACCTGCTCATCTGCGATCCGGGGCAGGTGCTGCCCAGCAAATGGAAGCTCGAGGACGGCTCGCCGGTGCCGAGCGTCAGCAATACGGACGCCTGCGGGCGACCTCCGGAGTCAGCCTGGAAGGGCCGCAAGATCGGCACGGACCGCGACAAGCTCATGTACGCGCGGGTGCCGATCCACAAGAAGGTGCACCGGCCGACCTACTCCGGTCACAAGGAGGTCGGCGCGGATTTCCTGGTCAATCTCCTGAAGCGGGCCGAGAGCTTCTGGTGGGCGGAGGGCGAGTAGGCCATGGCCGATCCGCAAGACAAGCACGCCGTCGTCGAGGGCGACGCTTCGAAGGTCCCGGTGCAGATCGCGGCCGGCTCGGCGAAGCCGGGCGATCCGCCGCAGCGGCCCACCAAGGGGACGCACCTCGTCTTCGGCGGGCCGGATCCGCAGTCGCCCTGGGGGCAGATCGCGGCGCTGATCGGCGCGGGCGGAAGCGTGCCCTGCACGCTGGTCGGCTCCGCGGTGCTGGCCAAGGCGCAGGCGAAAGGCAAGAAGCCCGGCTCGGGCGACAAGCCCAAGCAAGACAAGAAGAAGGACGAGCCCCCGCCCGAGGACAAGCAAGAAGATATGGAGATCCACCCCGCGGCGGTGGAGGACATCTTCCTCCGCGGCGAGGAGTTCACCCACGCGAAGGAGAAGGCGCGGGTCTGGGCGCACCCGGACACGGTCTCGCTGGGTCCGCGGCCGCTGGTCGTGTTCCTGCACGGCATCGAGCGGCCCCAGAAGCAGCCGTATCCACAGCTGCAGGACCGGATCGACATCGACCAGCTGGTGCACGTCGGGCTCCTGGCGAAGAAGCTCATCGATGCAGGCAAGGTCGAGCCGCTGATCATCGCCGCGCCGACGTGTTCCACCGACGAGCGCCCGGGGAGCCGCCTCTGGACCGACTTCAACCTGGGGAGCTTCGTCGACGACGTGCGCAAGGTGCTGGACAAGCACGGGCTGAAGGTCGACGACGACGAGGTCTGCGTCGTCGGCCACAGCGGCGCCGGCTGCAACCCGGGAGGCGGCCTGCTCAAGCTCGCCAAGCACGGGGCGAAGCTGGGCGAGCACGAGCTGAAGGTGTTCGGCCTGGCCGATACCTGCTGCACGGACTGGGCCGGGAAGATCGTCGGCCCAGGCATGGGCCAGCTGCAGAAGACGGTGCTGTACTCGCTGCACAGGGGCACCGGCGGCGGAGGAAACAGCTCCTACGCGACCGCCAAGAAGTGGGCCGACCTGCTCGGCGCGACCCAGCTGGTGAAGGCGCCCGCTTACGCACCAGGCGAAGGGCCTGAGATTTCCGATTACCGCACCGACGGGCAGGACCCTCCCCGCCGGCTGAGCCTCAAGATGGCGGCGAAGCCCGACGCGGGGGTCACCTCGGACGGCGCCGTCTTCACCCACGAGAAGGAGTGGTACGGCAGCGGCGCCGCCAAGAAGGGCAAGGTCGGCACGCACTACGCCATGACGCTGAACTGGATCTGGTACGGGCTGCAGCGCTTCTACCCGCGCGTCTCGGCTCCGGAGGCGCAGCCCGACGCGGGAGGGGCCGCCCTGCCGCAGGCCGGCCAGCACAAGGCGGAGCTGGGCCGGGCGGGGGACGATTGGACGGAGGTTCCCTCGGGACCCCCCGCCTGGAACGCTCCCGGCCCTGCGCCGCGCTCGAATCCCCCTGCGAGCTTCGCCGATCCGGGCAGCGGCCGCTTCTGGCCGGTGCGCACCCAGAGCACGTACGGGCGAGCGGTCGCGTACATCGGCGAGGATGGAAAGGGATACGGCGGAGGAGCCGGGTCGGATCCGACCGCGCAGCGCCACTTCCTCGCCCCGCAGCAGGCCACCGACGGCAGCTGGCTGAACGCGGGGGTCGATCTCTACGCCGACTTCGGCGATCCGGTGGTGGCGCCGGAAGAAGGAGTGATCGCGCGCTTCGATCCGCTCTGGCCCGGCGTCTCGCGGGTGCTTCTGCACTGCTCCAGCGGCCTGGTGATCTGCTGCGGCGGCGTCGATCCGGATTCGCTCGCGCAACTGGAGCTCGCGGTCGGCGACGCGGTCAAGGCTGGCAGGCCGATCGGCAAGGTGGGACGCCCCGACGACGGTGAGGCCATGTTGCACTTCGACACCTACCCCACCGGCACCCCCGAGCCAGTGCCGCTCTGGGACAAGTCGCAGCTCGACAAGGTGCTCGACCCGACCGCCTATCTGCTGGCGCTGGCCAGAACCGGGCTCTGATTCAGGGCCGCGCCGACGGGGGCGGTTGCTGAGCGCCGGGAGGAGGTGGCGGCGCTCCGGCGGCGGGCGCTCCAGGCGGCGCCGCGGGCGGTCCCTGCGGAGCCGCGGGAGACCCCACGCCGCCCGGTTGAGGCACGCCCGGCGAAGGAGTCGAGCCCGGCGGCGCGGTCCCCGGCTGCGGGGTGCCGGTGCCCGCCGTCGGTCCCTGCGGGCCCGGGCCCGCCTCCGCCGGGCCCGCGCGTACCTCGAGCACGCCGGGAGCGGTGTGCAGACGGACTTCGCCCAGCGCCAGCGCCTGGAGCGCGTCCGCGGCGCCGCCTACCGGCCCCACCACCACGACCGGCCACTGCCGGGGCCGGATCCAGGTCTTCGCCACGCGGGCCGCGTCGTTCCGGGTGACCTTCTCGATCCGCTGCGGGACGGTGCGGTAATAGTCGCGCGGCAACCCGTTGAAGACGGTGGTGGCGAGCGCGGACGCGACCGCGTCGTTCGTCTCCAGCGCCGCCGGGAGCCCGCGGATGAGGGTCTCCTTCGCCATCGCCATCTCGGAATCGGTCGGTCCTTCCGCCGCGAACCGCTCCAGCTCCTTCTCGTACTCGCCGACGGCCTCCGCGGTGTGCGTCGCGAGGATGCCGCCCGCGGCGAGGAACGCCCCGTAGGAGCGGCTGAGCTGCACGTTGCTGAACACGCCGTAGCTGTACCCGTGCTGCTCGCGCAAGTTCATGTTCAGCCGGCTGGTGAAGAGCCCGCCCAGCACCTCGTTCGCCACCAGCATGGGGAGTCGGTCGGGGTGGCGCGCCGTGAACAGCCGGCCCACCACCCACACCTGCGACTGCGTGGTGCCCGGCTTGTCGACGGCGTCGATGAAACGGCGGCCGAGGGGCGGGAACGGAGCAAGCGCGAGCTTCCGCAGCGGCTCCGGCTTCCAACCGGCCAGGCGCCCGTCGAGGAGCTTCACGATCTCGCCGGGGGTCACGTCGCCGGCCACCGAGATGATCGCGTTGTTCGGCCGGTACCAGTCCCCCTTGAACCGGATCAGATCGCTGACCGTGATCGCCTCCACGGTTTCGGGCGTCCCTCCGGCCGGCTGTCCCCAGGGGTGCTTGTCGCCGTACAGGAGCCTCGCCGCCTCGTCGGCGGCCAGCGCGCCCGGGCTCCCCTGCTTCTGCGCGAGCCCGGCGAGCTTGAGCTTGCGGATGCGATCCACATCGTCTTCGCGGAAAGCGGAGTTCGTCAGTACGTCGGCGAGCAGCTCGACGGCCTTGGGCAGCGCCTCCCTGAGGGTGTTCATCCGCACGCGGCTGGTCTCGTTGCCAGCGCCCGCGGACAGCTCGATGGCTTGCTCGTCCAGCTCCGCGGCGAGCTGCGTGGTGGTGCGCCTCAAGGTCCCCTCGGTCACCATGCTGGAGACGAACCCCGCCAGGCCCGCCCTGCCCGGCGGCTCGCCGTTCACGCCGGTGCCGAAGAGGATGTCGATGGAGACGATGGGCACCGCGTGCAGCTCGGTGACCAGCACGCGGGCGCCGTTCTTCAGCCTGCGCTCGACAGGCACGGGCGCCTCGAACCGCAGCTGCCCCGGAAGCGGCAGCGGCTTCACGGCCCGGAACGCGGCGTCTGGGGTTTGCGGAGCGGTGTACAGCGGCGGTCCGGACTGGGTAATGGTGGCAGGCGGCTGCGAGCCGGGCGCCGGCTGCTGGGCCGGGCCCGCTGCGATCGCGGCGAGGAGGAGCGCGGCCAACGGGTGAGTCGTCATCGCAGTCTCCTCAGGGGGCGCTCGCGGTGCGCTTGCCGGCCGGCAACGTAGTGAGCTCCAGCCGGCGGTCGTCGGGGAGATACTTGCGGGCGAACGCCTGCACGGCCTGCGGCGTCACCGCCCGATACCGCGCCAGGTCGCGGGGCAGGAAGCCGGGGTCCTGCAGCCACATCTCGTAGGCGTTGAGCAGGTCCGCCCGAGCGCTGCCGCGCTCCACCGATCGGATCTCGCCCGCGACGATCTTGTGCTTGGCGCGCTCCACTTCCTCCGGGCTGACGCCGTTCCGTTTCACGTCGTCGATCGCCTGCTGCAGCAGCGTCCTCAGCTCTTCGGGGGTGTGCCCGGGCCGCGCCGTGGCGCCGATCTGGATCCAGCCGCCCAGGCCCAAGGCCGGGTTGTTCGCGTCGACGTTGCTCGCCACCTGCTTGTCCAGGATGAGGAGCTGGTACAGGCGCGAGGTCTTGCCGCCCGCCAGCACCTCGCTGAGCACGTCCCCGGCAGGCTCGTCGTCGTGGAAGGGGACGAGCCCGTTCCAGACCATCTGGAACCGGGGGAGCTGGGCGAGCGGGTCCGGGAGCGTCTCCCGCACGACCGTCGAGATGGGTTTCGCCGTGACGTCCGGCTTCTTCACCTCGGGGCCCCGGGGGATGTCGGCGAAATAATTCTCGATCAGGCCCTTCGCCGTGGCCGGATCGAAGTCGCCGACCAGGATCAACGAGGCGTTGTTCGGGCCGTAGTAGCGGCGGAAGAAGTCGCGCACGTCGTCGAGCGAGGCGGACTGGATCTCCTTGAGGTCGCCGATCACGCACTCGTAGTACGGATGCGGCAGCGGGTAGAGCAGGTCGCACAGGCGCTGCTGGGTGGGACCGTACGGCACGTTGTCGATCCGCTGGTGCCGTTCGTTGCTCACCACGTCGCGTTGGATCTTCAGTTTCTGCTGGTCGAGCGTGGGGAGGAGGAACCCCATCCGATCGCTCTCCAGCCACAGCGCGGTGGGCAGCTCGTTGGAGGGGACGGTCTCGTAGTAGTTGGTGCGATCGAAGCTGGTGGAGCCGTTCATTCCCGAAGCGCCGATCTGCTCCAGCACGGTGTCGAAGTCCCTCGCGTGCTGGGTGCCCGAAAACATCATGTGCTCGAAGAGGTGGGCGAAGCCGCTGCGCCCTGGCGTCTGGTTGGCGGCGCCGACGTGGTACCAGATGTTCACCGACACTTGCGGGAGCCGGTGGTCCTCGCTGAGGATCACGGTCAGCCCGTTCGGCAGCCGGTACTTCTCGAACTTCAGCTCCGGGTCCTTGGCGAGGACCGGCAGCGCGCAGATCGCGGCAGCGAGGACCAGGGCGCGGCGGAGCACGTGCAGCCTCCTTCGAAGGAACGGCTCTCCTACTCCCCACTCCCCCTCGGCGCAAGCTTCAAGGAAGCGTGGGTCCCTCAGCCCAGCACGGTGGAGAGCCAGGCGCGGGCGTCGGCGATCTCGGCGGGGATGACCATGTGGCCCATCGGGTATTCACGGTAGGTCACGCGGGCGCCCAGCTTCTGGAGCAGGTCGCGGATCGCGCGGCCCACTTCGACGGGGATCAGGGGATCGTGGATCCCGTGGGCGACGAACACGGGGAGGCCGCCCGATCCGCCGGGCGTGGCCGGCTGCTGCGCGCGGGGCGGCACGCCGGAGAGGACCAGGACGCCCGCAGTCAGATCCGGGCGGGCCAGCGCGGCCGACAGCGCCATCCCGGCGCCCTGGCTGAACCCGCCCAGGATCGGGCGCGGGCTGCCTCGGGCGACTTCTTCCACGGCCTCCAGCGCCAACCGGGCTCCCTCCGCCACCTCGGCGGGATCGAAGGTGAGCCCTTCCGGCGTCTGCTGCAGGTTGAACCAGGCGCGGCCGCCGAAGTCGAGCGCGATCGGCGCCTGCAGGCTGACCACCCGCAGGCGGGGGTCCAGCTCGTGCCCGATGGGCAACAGGTCGTGTTCGTCCGCGCCGAATCCGTGCATCAGGACCAGGGTGCGGTCCAGCCCGGGTTCCCGGGGAGGAAGCTCCACCGTGCGCAGCTTCATGCGCGATCCACCGGGGCTGAGAACCAGGGATCGGGAGCGCCGTCAAGGGCGAGAGGTCATGGGGGGCCGCCGCCGGTCAGTACCTCTTCCGCTCGGACCGGGCGCGCTCGTACGCGGCCGGCAGGTCGGAGACCCGGATCACCTCCAGCACGGTCAGCACCTGCGATTCGCGATCGATCGCGTACTTGAACCGCCAGCCCTCCACGTCGACGAACAGCGGGCTCTCCGTCAGCGACGACCAGAAGGCGCTCGACGCCGAGACCGCGGAGAGCGTCTGCCCGATCTCGCGCAGGCGGGCGCGCAGGCGCCCCAGCGTAGCCGCCTGTACCGATCCCACCGCGCATCGCAACTGGATGCGGTAAGGCACGATGATCTTGTACGACTGGCGCGCGCGTCATACCTCGCACTGGCAGTGAAGTATCGGACAGGTGACGTACATCCGTCACGTTGACGAATGCACACGATCGACCCCAAAGGGCCCGTCAGCGCGACGCGGCGGCGAGAGAAAGCAGCGGCGGCCCGCCGGCCCCGGCGGGAGACGCGCTCCCGGACGCGCGGGCGCGGGATTCCGCCGCCATCGTCGCGACCAGACCGGCCAACTCCGCGGGATCGACCGGCTTCGACACGTGCCTCTGGAAACCCGCCTCGAGCGCGCGGCGGTGATCGGCCACGGTCGCGTACGCCGTCACGGCCAGGGCGGGGAGCCTCGCAGTCTCCGGCGAACCGCGGATGCGGCGGATCAGGGCGTAGCCGTCCTCGCCGGGAAGCCCGATGTCGCTCACCAGGACGTCGGGCGCCTGCCGGGAGATGAGCTCCAGCGCCTGGTCGACCGAGTTGGCCACCGTCACCTCGGCGCCATGGTTGCCCAGCATCACCCGCAGCATCTCCCGCGCGTCCGCGTCGTCGTCCACCACCAGGACCCGCAGCCCGCGCAGCGAAGTCAGCGCGATCGGCGCGACCGGCTCCGGAGCGGCGGTGTTTCCCTGCGGGACCGCGTCTTCCTCCGGCTGCGCCTGCACCTCCCGCACCGGCAGGCGGACGGTGAACCGGGCGCCCTTCCCCTCGCCCTCGCTCTCCGCCCGGACGGTGCCTCCGTGCACCTCGACCAGGTGGCGCACGATGGCCAAGCCCAGGCCCAGGCCCCCCTGCATGCGGGTGATGGAGCTGTCGGCCTGCCGGAAGCGATCGAAGACGTGAGGCAGGAAATCCGGCGCGATGCCCATGCCGGTGTCGTTCACCGCGATCTCGACGTGGCCGGTCGAGCGGAAGAGCTCCACCGTCACCTTGCCCTTCCCGGGAGTGAACTTGATGGCGTTGGAGAGCAGGTTCCAGACCACCTGCTGCAGCCGGTCCGGATCGCCGTGGAAATCGCTCGCCTCGTCATGCAGATCGAGGGCCAGCTCCAGCTGCTTGGCTTCCGCCGCGGGCCGGACGGCGTCGACCGCGGAGCAGATGACGCTGCGCAGATCGATGTGCTGCACCTGGACGCGGAGCTTGCCCGCGATGATCCGCGAGACGTCCAGGATGTCCTCCACCAGCTGGGTCTGGACCCGCGCGTTGCGTTCGATGGTCTCCAGCGCCCGCTGCAGCCTGTCGCCGCCTCCCACCGCGCCGGTCTGCAGCATGCGGGTCCAACCGAGGATGGCGTTGAGCGGCGTGCGCAGCTCGTGGGAGACCGTGGCGAGGAATTCGTCCTTCGAGCGATTCGCCGCCTCCAGCTGGGCCCGCGCCTCCTGCTCGCGCAAGAGCAGCGCCGCGTGCGCTTCCTCGACGCGCTTCTGGTGGTCGATGTCGGTGGCCGTGGCGATCCAGCCGACGATGGAACCGTGCTCGTCGCGCTCAGGCACCACCCGGCACAGGTGCCAGCGCAGCTCGCCGTCGTGGCGGCGCAGCCGCTGTTCCCGCTCCAGCCCCCTCCCGCCGCGGATCGCGGCCGCCCACGCCGCCCGCACCGCCGGCAGCTCCTCCTCGGGGACGCCCCCGAAGAACGAGAGCCCCGCCGACGGTCCGGCGTATTCGCGCCAGACCCGGTTGCAGTAGTGGATCTCCCCGTCCCGGCGGGCCGCCCACACGCACTGCGGCATCGAGTCGGTGAGGCCGTGGAACCGGACCTCGCTGCGGCGCTCCAGGTCGCGCAGCTCCTGGGCGCGCAGCATCGCCGCCTGGCGCTTGATCAGCTCGCCCCGCTTCCACAGGTCGACGAAGACCGACACCTTGGTGCGCAGGATCTCCGGGTCGAACGGCTTGAGCAGGTAGTCGACCGCGCCTTGCGAGTAGCCCTTGAAGATGAACGAGGGATCCTTGGCGATCGCGGTCAGGAAGATGATCGGGGTCGAGCGGTTGCGCTCGCGCTGCTTGATCACCGCGGCCGTCTCGATGCCGTCCATCCCCGGCATCTGCACGTCCATCAGGATCAGGGCGAACTCTCCCTCCAGCAGCTGGCGCAGCGCGTCCTCTCCGGAGGTGACGCCCACCAGCTCCTCGCCCAGCGGCGCCAGGATCGCTTCCAGGGCGAGCAGGTTCGGCTGATGGTCGTCGACCATCAGGATGCGCGCGCGCAAGCCCGGATCCGCCGCCAGGCGCGGCTGGGCAGGCAAGGGCTTGGCGCGCGGCACAGCCATCGTAGGAAGCTAGTGCTCCTCCCTCAACGCGCCCACAGGCGGATGAGCTGCAGGAGCTTGTCCGTGTCCACCGGTTTGGGGAGATAATCCGACGCGCCCGCGACGATGCACTTGTCCCGATCCTCCTTGAGCGCTCTGGCCGTGATGGCGATGATCGGCAGCGCCTTGTAGGCCGGGTCCTTGCGGATGGCCTTCATCGTCTCGTAGCCGTCCATCTCCGGCATCATCACGTCCATCAGCACCACGTTCACGTCCGGGTTGCGCTCCAGCACGGCGATGCCGTCTTTCCCGTTCTCCGCGTAGAGCACTTCCAGGCCGTGGCTCTCCAGCACGCTGGTGAGCGCGAAGATGTTCCGCACGTCGTCGTCGACCACCAACACTTTCTTGCCGGCCATCGACTCCTCGCGCTCGCGCGACGCCTCCAGGATCTTGCGGCTCTGCTCTGGCATCTTGTCGTCGATGCGGTGCAGGAAGATGGCCGTGTCGCTGAGCAGCTTCTCCGGCGAGGCCGCGCCCGACTTGAAGATCACCGACTCGGCGAACTTCTTCAGCCGCAGCTCCTCCTTCTTGGAGAGCTCCTTGCCCGTGTAGACGATCACGGGCAGGTCCCGGAAGCGGGGCTGCGTCTTGATCTGCTCGAGCAGCTTGGTCCCGTCCACGTCTCCCAGCAGCAGGTCGAGCACCACGCAGTCGAAGTCCCCCGCCTCCAGCTCCTGGAGGGCCGCCTCGCCGGTCGACACCGAGGTGATGCTCACGTCCTCGCCCTCGCCGACCAGCTCTCTGATGCCTTTCGCCTGGCTGGCGTCGTCCTCGACGAGGAGCAGCCGCTTCACCTTCTTCTCCACGAAGCTCTGGATGTGGGTGAAGGCGCCCTCCAGCGCGTCCTTGCTGACGGGCTTCTCCAGGTAGGCGAAGGCGCCCATGGCGGCGCCCTTCTTGCTTTTCTCGACGATGGAGATCACGTGCACCGGGATGTGGCGCGTCCGGGGATTGCGCTTCAGCCGGTCGAGGATGCTCCAGCCGTCCACCACCGGCAGCTGGATGTCGAGCGTGATGGCGGCCGGCTGCAGCTCGTTCGCCAGCGCCAGGCCGGTGTCGCCGCGCGTGGCCACCACGGCCTTGAACCCCTTCTCCCGGGCCATGCCCACCATGATGCGGGCGAACTTCACGTCGTCCTCGATGATGAGGAGCACCCGGTCGCCCTCGCGCAGGTGCTCGCGGTCGTCGTCGACCGGCTTGGGCGCGATGGTCTCGGCCGGCGCCGGCGCGGATGCCAGCGCTTCGATCGCCGTGGGGCGGTGAGGCGCCGGCGGGGCCTGCTGATCCAGGCGCCGCGGGCCGGGCTGTTCCGGCATCTCCGCCTCCTGCTCGTCGCTGGCGGGCTCCTCCCCGAGGTAACGGTCCGGCAGCAGGATGGTGAACATGGAGCCCTGCCCGGGCACGCTCTCCACGTGGATCTCCCCGCCCAAGAGGCGGGTGATCTCGCGGCTGATGGAGAGGCCCAGGCCGGTGCCGCCGTACTTGCGGCTGGTGGTCCCGTCCGCCTGCTGGAACGCCTCGAAGATGAGCCTCTGCTTGTTCCTGGGGATGCCGATGCCGGTGTCGATCACCGAGAAAGCGATCACCTGATCGGCGCGGTGGAGGGCGTCGTTGTCCAGGCCGCGCCGGTCCTGTACGGTGTGGATGCGCAGCACCACGCTCCCCTGGTCGGTGAACTTGAAGGCGTTGGCGAGCAGGTTCTTCAGCACCTGCTGCAGCCGCTGCGGATCGGTGCGGACGTGGCCGGGCAGCGGTCCCGCCAGATCGACCGAGAAGTCGAGGCTCTTCTGCTCCGCCACCGGACGGAAGTTCCGCTCGACGAACTCCTTCAAGTCGACCAGCGCGATGTCGCGCGGCTCGATCTGCATCTTGCCCGCCTCGACCTTGGAGAGGTCGAGGATCTCGTTGATCAACGAGAGCAGGTCGCCGCCCGAGGCGTAGATGGTCTTGGCGTACTCCACCTGCTTCTCGGAGAGGTTCGACTCCTTGTTGTCCGCCAGCAGCTTCGCCAGGATGAGCAGGGAGTTGAGCGGCGTGCGCAGCTCGTGGCTCATGTTGGCCAGGAACTCGCTCTTGTACTTGGAGATGAGCTGCAGCTGCTCGGCCTTCTCTTCCAGCGAGGCGCGGGCCATCTCCACCTCGCGGTTCTTGATCTCGATGCTCTGGTTCTGCTCCTCGAGCTGCTTGGCCTTCTCCTCCAGCTCCAGCGCCTGCTTCTCCAGCGCGGAGTTCGACCGCTTGAGCTCCTCCTGCTGGACGGTCAGCTCTTGCGACTGGCTCTGCAGCTCCTGGGTCAGGCCCTGCGACTGGAGCAGCAGCTGCTCGGTGCGCATGTTGGCGCCGATCATGTTCAGCACCACGCCGATCGACCCGGTGAGCTGGTCGAGGAAGATCTGGTGGATGGCGCTGAACGTGTTGAAGGAGGCCAGCTCGATCACCGCCTTCATCTCGCCTTCGAAGAGCACCGGCAGGACGATGATGCTCTGCGGCGGCGACTCGCCCAGCCCCGAGCTGATCTGGATGTAGTCGGCCGGGACCCTGGTGAGCAGGATGGTCTTCTTCTCCAGCGCGCACTGGCCGACCAGCCCCTCGCCGGGGCGGAAGCGGTTGGAGACGCTCTTGCGCTCCTTGTAGGCGTAAGTGGCGACCAGTTTGAGGACCGGACCCTCGCTTTCCTGGTCCATCATGAAGAACGCGCCGTGGTGCGCGGACACCAGCGGGGTCAGCTCGCTCATGATCAGCCGCGACACGGTGTCCAGGTTCTTCTGGCCCTGCATCATCGAGCTGAACTTCGCCAGGTTCGTCTTGAGCCAGTCCTGCTCCTGGTTCTTCTGCGTGGTCTCCCGCAGATTGACGATCATCTGGTTGATGTTGTCCTTGAGCCTGGCCACCTCGCCTTCCGCGCCGACGGTGATGGTGCGGGTCAGGTCGCCCTTGGTCACCGCGGTGGCGACCTCGCTGATGGCGCGGATCTGGGTGGTCAGCGAGGCGGCCAGCTGGTTGACGTTGTCGGTCAGCTGCCGCCAGGTGCCGGTCGCGTTCGGCACCTTGGCCTGGCCGCCCAGCTTGCCCTCGATGCCCACCTCGCGCGCCACGCTGGAGACCTGATCGGCGAAGGTGCCCAGCGTGTCGGTCATGTTGTTGATGGTCTCGGCGAGGGCCGCCACCTCGCCCTTGGCGTCGACCAGCAGCTTCTGGGACAGGTCCCCGGTCGCCACCGCGGTGACCACCCGGGAGATGCCCCGCACCTGGGTGGTCAGGTTGCGGGCCATGAAGTTCACGTTGTCGGTCAGGTTCTTCCACACGCCCGCCACGCCGTGCACGTCGGCCTGGCCGCCCAGCTTTCCCTCGGTCCCCACCTCGCGGGCGACCCGGGTCACTTCCGAGGCGAAGGAGTTCAGCTGATCGACCATCGTGTTGATGGTGTTCTTCAGCTCCAGGATCTCGCCCTTCACGTCTACGGTGATCTTCTTGGAGAGATCGCCGTTGGCGACCGCCGTGGTGACCAGCGCGATGTTGCGCACCTGGCCGGTCAGGTTGTTCGCCATGAAGTTCACGTTGTCGGTCAGGTCCTTCCACACGCCGCTGACGCCGCGGACGTCGGCTTGGCCGCCCAGCCGTCCCTCGGTGCCCACCTCGCGGCCCACGCGGGTCACTTCCGAGGCGAAGCTGCGCAACTGGTCCACCATGGTGTTGATGGTGTCCTTGAGCGCCAGCACCTCGCCGCGCACGTCGACGGTGATCTTCTGCGAGAGGTCGCCGTTGGCGACCGCGGTGGTGACCTTGGCGATGTTGCGCACCTGGTCGGTCAGGTTGCCGGCCAGCACGTTCACGTTGTCGGTCAGGTCCTTCCACACTCCGGCGACGCCGGGCACCTCCGCCTCCGCCCCCAGCTTGCCTTCGGTGCCCACCTGCTTGGCGACGCGGGTCACCTCGGCGGCGAAGCTGTTCAGCTGGTCCACCATGGTGTTGACGGTGTCCTTGAGCTGCTGGATCTCGCCCCGGGCGTCGACGGTGATCTTCTTGGACAGGTCGCCCTGCGCGACCGCGGTGGTGACCTCGGCGATGTTGCGCACTTGCGCGGTCAGGTTGTTGGCCAGCAGGTTGACGTTGTCGGTCAGGTCCTTCCAGGTGCCCGCCACTCCCGGCACCTCGGCCTGCGCGCCCAGCTTCCCTTCCACGCCCACGGTGCGGGCCACGTCGGTGACCTGCTCGGCGAAGACGCCCAGCGTGTGGGTCATGTTGTTGAAGGTCTCCGCCAGGGCGGCGATCTCGCCCTTGGCGTCCACCTTCAACTGCTGGGACAGGTCTCCACTGGCGACCGCCGTCACCACCCGCGCGATGCCGCGCACCTGGGTGGTCAGGTTCGAGGCCATGAAATTCACGTTCTCGGTCAGGTCCTTCCAGGTCCCGCCGACGCCCCTCACCTCGGCCTGGCCGCCCAGCTTGCCCTCGGTGCCCACCTCGCGGGCGACCCGCGTGACCTCCGAGGCGAAGGTGTTGAGCTGATCGACCATCGTGTTGACGGTGTTCTTCAGCTCCAGCATCTCGCCCTTCACGTCGACGGTAATCTTCCTGGAGAGATCGCCTTTGGCGACCGAGGTCGTCACGTCGGCGATGTTGCGCACTTGCGCGGTCAGGTTGTTCGCCAGCAGGTTGACGTTGTCGGTCAGGTCCTTCCAGGTCCCCGCCACCCCGGGCACTTCGGCCTGCGCGCCCAGCTTTCCCTCGACGCCCACCGTCCGCGCCACGCGGGTCACCTCGCCGGCGAACGAATTCAGCTGATCGACCATCGTGTTGATGGTGTCCTTGAGCTGGAGGATCTCGCCCTTGGCGTCGACGGTGATTTTCTTGGAGAGATCGCCGCGGGCGACCGCCGTCGAGACCTCGGCGATGTTGCGCACCTGCGAGGTCAGGTTGGACGCCATGCGGTTCACGTTGTCGGTCAGGTCGCGCCAGATGCCCGACGCCTCCGCCACTCCGGCCTGGCCGCCCAGCTTGCCGTCGGTGCCCACCTCCTTCGCCACCCGGGTCACTTCCGCGGCGAAGCTGGAGAGCTGGTCCACCATGGAGTTCACGGTGGTGCCGATGCGGAGGAACTCTCCCTTCACCGGTTGGCCCTCGATCTCCAGCGCCATCTTCTGCGTCAGATCGCCCTCGGCGACCGCGATCAGCACCCGGGCGACCTCGGTGGTCGGCTGCACCAGGTCGCCGATCAGCGCGTTGATGGAGCTGACGCTGGTGCCCCAGCCGCCCCTCACGTCGCCCAGGGAAGCGCGCTCGGTCATCCGGCCCTCGCGCCCGACGACCTTTTCCATCCGCAAAAGCTCGCTGGTAAGCGCCTCGTTGCGCGAGACCACCGAGTTGAACGCCCGGGCGATCTCGGGCATCAGGCCGCTGCCGCGGGTGAACGGCAGGCGGACCGCGAAATCTCCTTCGCCCGCGGCCTGCAGCGCGCCCAGCAGGTCGCGCAGGCGGTGGTCCTCGCCAGGGCCGTGTCCGTTCTCTCCGTCGCCGTTGCGGGGCTTCTTGCGCCGCCCCTCGCCGCCATGGCCCCCCGTTGGATCGTGCGTTTCGCCCACGGTGTGCTCCTCTACTCTCGGCGTGCGTCTCGGAATTCGCAGCAGGGTCTCAGGTCCGTGCAGGCGCTGCTTCTTCCGCTCGGAACGCATGTGAACCACCGGACGGGAAAAAATCCGGCTGGACGGCCGAAATGCCGGACTTTGGACACTCGGCTCGGACCCGTCTCCTCGGCGGTTGTCTGTAGCGCAGAAGCCCGCCTGGGCGCACGTCAATATTGGTAAATTTTGCAACCGATTACTGAAGGGCAAAGCCGCTCGCGGCACGGTGGACCAGGCGCCCGGATGTGCGCCCCCAGCCGGGCCGGCCGACGCCAGTAGGGTCCAGTCGCATGTCAGTCGCATGCCGTCACGATTGACGAACGCGGGCGCGGGGCCTGCCGATCTGATATCCGCTTGGGTCCCGAGGAGGCACCTGTGACCGACAAGCCCAGCACCGCCGAGGAGGAGTACTTCGCGCGGGAGAACGCCGAGCGGCTGCGCAAGCTGGCGGCGGAGGTGAAGGCCTCGCTCGCCTCGGCGAAGCGCGAGGAGCTGAAGAAGATCCACTGGATGCGGTGTCCCAAGTGCGGGATGGAGCTCCAGGAGATCGGATTCCGGGGCGTCCAGGTCGACCGCTGCTTCTCCTGCGGCGGCACCTATCTCGACGCCGGCGAGCTGGAGAAGATCGCCGCGCCGGAGGGAGGCGCGATCGTCAAGTCCATGCTGCGCATCTTCGGAAAGTCCTAGATCGAGGCTACAGGTAGCGCGAGAGCGCGCGGTCCGCGATCTCGCCGATCAGCCTCGGGTAGTCGCGGCCGGCCGCCGCCGCGGCCATGGCCAGCTCCGCCTCGGGCGCGAGCCACGGGTTCGGGTTGGCCTCGATCACGTAGATCTCGCCCCCGGGCGCGACGCGCAGATCGATGCGGCCGTAGTCACGCAGCCCCAGCGCGCCGTAGGTGGCGAGCGCCGTCTCCTGGATCCGGCTGACCATCTCGTCCGGAAGATCGCGGGCCACGGCCGCGAGGGCCGCGTCGTACGCCTGGGTCCCCTTCTCCCACTTCACTTCCTTGCCGGCGATGCGCGGCATGCCCTTCGGCAATTTCGACAGATCCAGCTCGACCGGCGGCAGCGCCTCCGGCTTGTCGCTGCCCAGCACGCCGACGTAGATCTCGCGCCCCTCGATGAACTCCTCGATGAGCGCGGGGGAGTCGAAGCGCTCGTGGAGGAGCGCGATGCGCTCCATCAGCTCCTTCACGCTCTTCACCACCGAGCCCGCGTCGATGCCCACCGACCCGTCTTCGGAGCCCGGCTTCACGATCATCGGGAAATGCAGGTCGTCGATGTGATCGATCTTGCCGCGGTAGCTGGAGACGAAGTTGGGCGTGCGGATGCCGTGGAAGGTGAAGACCTTCTTCGCCAGCGCCTTGTCCTGGGCGAGGAAGAGCGCCCGCGGCCCCGCGCCGGTATAGGGAAGCTCCAGCAGGTCCAGGAAGGCGGCAACGTGCGCCTCCTTCGAGTCGTCGCCGGCATAGGCCTCGGTCAGGTTGAAGACGAGATCGGCCTCGACGCGCGCCAGCTCCAGGAGCGACCTCTCGTCCTTGAGCTCGTGGAAGAAAGCGTCGTGGCCGTTCGAGCGCAACGCCTCCAGGACCTCGTCGCGATCGAGCTTGGCGCGCCGCTCGTGCTTGCGGCCGCGGATCGAGGCGCCCTTCTCGCGCTTGCCGCGCCGCTCGCGTTCCGGCGGAGTCACGTTGTCGCTCGGCTCGTACAGCACGGCGATCTTCAGCTTTCCCGCCACGTCACCGCTCCTCGAACTTGCCGCGCTGAAGGTAGTTCATCGCCAGGGTCGTCGCGAGCACCGTCGTCTCGATCAGCTGTTGCGTCTCCCGTCCGGCGGCGACCTGGAGATCGAGCTCGCGCGCCCGGCGCGCCATCTGCTCGAGCAGCTTCTTCGCGAGCGAGCGCCGGATCCCGGTCCAGTAGGTGATCTTGTCCACCAGCGCCTTCCCGTGCGCCGAGAAGAGCGCGGCGGCGGCGGAGAAGCCCTCGCGCGGCGGGCCTGGATCGAAGATGTCCTCCAGCTCGGCGTCGGGCACCAGGTCGGCGATGTTCGGCGCCTCGTCGGGAACGGTTCGCCGGTAGAACTCCTCGAGCGGTTCGGTCATCTGGTCGACGGGAAGCTCCGCCAGCGCCCGGGAGAGCGGGCGTTTCGGCTCGACGCGGGCCAGCTCGCGGGCCACCCGATCGACGTACTCGAGCTTGCCCAGCGCCGGCCAACCCGCGTACTTGCGGCGCCAGTTCGAGCGCGGCGTGAGCCAGACGGCGAAAGTCTCGGCGAAATCCTCGTCGGGGTGTTTCTGCGCGTACCAGCCGGCGATGTGCCGCACGTAGCGCCGCGAGAACGGCACCGGCGTATACGAGTCCGCGTACGGGCGGTCGAAAGGACCGAACAGCTCGATCCACTCCGGCGTGTCGTAGAGCTCGTACGCGTAGTTGAATGCGTGCCCGGCCTCGTGGCGCAGGTACATGAGGATCTCGCGTTCGTCCTCGAGGTCGTTGAGCGACCGCTCGAGCGCCTGCAGCTCCGGATCGGCGAGGTAGAAGGGGATGCCGATGATCGGCTCCCGATCGGGGCACGCCCACTCGTCCGACAGGTAGCAGGCAGGGCGGAACCGCTCCAGGCCCTTCGCTTCCAGCTCGCGGTGGAGCTGCTGCACGTACTTCTCGACCGGCGAGCCGTCGAGCTTGAGCCCCAGCTCGCGGATCGGCTTCTTGAGCAGCTCCCGGGCCTCGGGCGGCGTGTGCTCGAACGGCTGCATGCTCCTCCCCCGGAGTCTGCTCCCCGCCTAGCTCCTCAGCAAGAGCGCCTTCAAGCGTTTCACGCGGAGGTCGCGGAGGACAAGAGCGAGGGCGCGGAGGAACCGTTGATCACCGGATCTCCTCGGCGCCCTCCCCTTCCTCCGCGTCCTCTGCGTGAAACGCAGTTCGCTATAGTGGCACGCATGCGGGCACTGGTGATCGTGGCGGCGGTGGCGATCGCAGGAGGGGTGGAGGCGGCGGAGAAATGCGAGCTGGTGAAGAAGGGGTATGGGCCGGAGGGGAAGGGGGCGGTGAAGCTCGAGACCGTCGTCGCCGGGCTGGAGGTGCCTTGGGGCATCGCGTTCCTGCCGGGGGGAGACGCCCTGGTCACGGAGCGGCCCGGGCGGCTGCGCCTGGTGCCAGCCCTGACGAAGAGGAAAGCGGGCGACGCGACGAAGCTGCCGATCGTGGCGAGCATCGCCGTGGATGCGGACGAGGAAGGCGGGCTCCTCGGGGTCGCCGTCCATCCGAGATTCGAGCAGAACCGCTTCATCTACCTGTACATGACGGCGCGCGAAGACGGGCGGAAGTCGAACCGCGTCGAACGCTGGCGTGTGGCCGAGGACCTGGGGTCGGCGCGATTCGACCGGCGCATCGTGGAGGGCATTCCTTCGGCCGCCTACCACGACGGAGGGCGCATCCGATTCGGTCCCGACGGCATGCTCTACGTCGGCACGGGTGACGGACGCGATCCGGATCGCTCCCAGGACCCGGCCAGCCTGGGAGGGAAGGTCCTCCGGCTCACCCCGGACGGCGAAGTCCCGGGGGACAACCCGGTCGCCGGAAATCCTCTCTGGGTGCTGGGGGTGCGCAATACCCAGGGCTTCGACTGGAGCGGCGGACGGTTCTACGTCACGGACCACGGCCCTTCCGGGGAGCTGATGCGGCAGGGCCACGACGAGGTGAATCTCGCTTCACCAGGGGCGAACCTCGGTTGGCCGGCGATCTACGGATGCCAGACGCGCTCCGGCATGGTCGCGCCCTCGCTGACCTGGCAGAGCGCCGTTCCACCCGGCGGCGCCTCGTTCTACACGGGCACCGCCCTTCCCGACTGGCGAGGCAGCCTGCTGATCGGGACCCTCCGATCGAAGCATTTGCACCGGGTCAAGTTCAGCGCCGCGGAGCCCGGAGTGGTCGAGTTGCACGAGGTCTACTTCCAGGACCAGGCCGGCCGCCTCCGCGACGTGGTGATGGGCCCTGACGGCGCGGTCTACCTGACCACCTCCAATTGCGACGGCCGCGGCGACTGCCCGCCGGACCGCGACAAAATCCTCCGCCTCCTCCCCTCCCGCCCGTAAAAGGACAAAAGGATCGACCGCGGAGGCGTGGAGGACGCGGAGGTTTGTGTTTTTAAAATGAAATCTCCGCGCTCTCCGCGCCTCCGCGGTGGTCTCCTCGCCTGCGAGCACGGCGGGAGGGGTGGCGGGGTTCGGCAGGGAAGTCGGAGGCGAGGTAGGCTGTAGAGTGGGGGAAGCGGAATGATTCGGCTGAAGCACCTGTCCGGGAGCCTGCAAGGCAGGACGACGGAGCTGGCCAAGCCGGTGCTGCGTATCGGCCGCGCGCCGGACTGCGACGTCCGCTTCGACCAGGTGAACGACCCGAAAGTGTCCAACCACCACGCCGAGCTGCTGCTCGAGGAAGGCAACTGGTTCGTGGTGGACACCGCCTCGACCAACGGCACGCTGATCAACGGCCGACGGATCACCAAGCATCGGCTGGCGTCCGGCGACAAGGTGCAGATCGGCAGCGGCGGCCCGGTGGTGCAGGTCCACTTCGACGGGATCCTGGTCGGGCAGCCGTCCTTCAAGACCGAGGCGATCCTGCTCCGCGACGTCCCGCAGCCGCCCCGCCCCATCGACGACACCGAGGAGATCTCGGCCATCTCGGATCGTCTCAAGGAGAGCGCCGACACGCAGACCGCCCGGCTCGCCGAGCTGGCGGCGAAGAAGGTGGCCCTGGAGCGCGCCAAGGCGGGCGGCCAGTCCAGCGGCAAGACCATGTTCATCATGGCCGAGACCATGCGCCAGGTGCAGTTCAGCACCAAGGCGAAGACCAAGAAGCGCTGGGTCAAGGTGGTCGCCGCGGTGGCGGGGGCGGCCGCGCTGGTGGTCTTCGTGATGTCGGTGGTGATCGTGCAGCAGCAGCGGCAGATCGCCCTGCTGGTGCAGACCAAGAACAAGCTCGACAAGGAGATCCAGCAGGTCCAGGCGGCCATGGAGTCCGAGACCGACGCGGACAAGCTGGACCAGCTGGAGCAGAGGCTCGCCCAGCTCACCGGCAACGTCCAGAAGGCGATGGACGACCTGGGCAAGGCGGACAAGTCCAAGGCCGCCGAGGTGGCCAACGCCGGCGACCCGATGGATCGCGACATCCGCAAGATCCTCGGCAAGTTCGATGCGAAGACCTACGCCGTGCCGCCCGTCTTCAAGGAGCGCCTGCAGTACCACGTCGACGAGCTGCTGCACGCGGGGAACCTCAAGTTCATCTACAAGCGCAAGCAGAAGTACTGGCCGATGATCCTCAAGGAGTTCGGCGCGCTCGGCCTGCCCGAAGAGATGGCGTTCATCGCCTGGGCCGAGACGCAGTTCGACCCCACCGCCCGCAGCAAGGCAGGCGCGGCGGGAATGTGGCAGCTCGGCGCCGACACAGCCCGCAACTACAACCTGCGGGTGGACGCGCAGGTGGACGAGCGGTTCGATGCGGCCAAGTCGACCCGCGCGGCCTCGCGCTACCTGGCCAACCTGCTCGCCGAGTTCGGCGAGGACTCGTTCATGCTCGCCATGGCGAGCTACAACCGCGGCGAGTCGGGCGTGCGGCGGGTCCTGCACCAGATCGCCAGCGAGCCCGGCGGGTTCAAGAAGGAGCGCCGCGATTTCTGGCACCTGTATCGCTTGAAGAAGCTACCCGAGGAGACCCGGGAGTACGTGCCCAAGGTGTTGGCGGCCGCGATCGTCTCCATGAACGCGCAGAAATACGGCCTCGAGCCGGCGAAGGACGACGATGATTGACGTGAAGAGCTTCGCCGCCTTGCGCCGGTTCTCGCCCGAAAAGCTGCAGAAGCTGAACCTCTTCGAGACCGAGCGCTTCTTCTGCGACGTCTACTGCCTGGAGCCCGGGCAGGAGCAGAAGGCGCACGCGCACGCCGGAAGCGACAAGCTGTACGCCGTCCTGGAGGGGGCAGTGGAGGTCCGGGTCGCGGGAGAGACCCGCGAGCTCCGCGCCGGCGAAGTGGCGCTCTGCCCGGCGGGCAGCGAGCACGGCGTCGCCAACCGCTCCACCGCCCGCGCCGCCCTCCTCGTCTTCATGGCCCCCCGCCCCTAAAGGCTGACTGCTCACCGCGGAGGCGCGGAGAGCGCGGAGGATTCTCACTCCAAAAACCTCCGCGACCTCCGCGCCTCCGCGGTGATCTTCTTGTCGTGATGACGGCCGGTCCTCGCGGTGCTAAGAAGATCGGCCCTTCTCGGAGGAGAGCATGGGCATCGAGGTCAAGGGTCCGAAGGTCGCCGGGTCGGAAGCCATTCTCACGCGCGAGGCGCTGGCGCTGGTCGAGCAGCTCCACCGCGAGCTGAACGGGCGCCGCGAGCAACTCCTCGCCAGGCGCGCCGAGCGCCAGCGCGAGCTGGACCGCGGGCAGGAGTTCCGCTTCCTCCCGGAGACGCAGAAGGTCCGCGACGCCGACTGGAAGGTGGCGAAGATCCCCGAGGATCTGGCCAGGCGGTTCGTGGAGATCACCGGACCGGTCGAGCGAAAGATGATGATCAACGCGCTCAACTCCGGCGCCGACGTGTTCATGGCCGATTTCGAGGACGCGCTCTCGCCCACCTGGAGCAACGTCGTCGTCGGCCATCAGAATCTCAAGGAAGCGGTGCGGCGCACGCTCTCGTTCACCTCACCGGAGGGCAAGCAGTACAAGTTGAACCAGAAGATCGCCACGCTGCTGGTCCGCCCGCGCGGCTGGCACCTGCCCGAGAAGCATGTCCTGATCGACGGGCAGGCCGTCTCCGGCAGCCTGATCGACTTCGGCCTCACGCTCTTCCACAACGCGCGCGAGCAACTGGATCGCGGCACCGGCCCGTACTTCTACCTGCCCAAGATCGAGAGTCACCTCGAGGCGCGCCTGTGGAACGACGCTTTCCTGCTGGCGCAGGACGCGCTGAAGATCCCTCGCGGCTCCATCCGCGCCACGGTGCTGGTGGAGACGCTGCCGGCCGCCTTCGAGATGGACGAGATCCTCTACGAGCTGCGCGACCACATGAGCGGCCTCAACGCCGGCCGCTGGGACTACATGTTCTCGCTGATCAAGAAGTACCGGACCCGCAAGGACAAGATCCTTCCCGACCGGGCGCAGGTCGCCATGACGGTGCCGTTCATGCGCGCCTACACCGAGCTCTTGATCAAGACCTGCCACCGGCGCGGTGCGAGCGCCATGGGCGGCATGGCCCCGTTCATCCCCTCCCGCAAGAACCCCGAGATCAACGAGAAGGCCCTGGCCAAGACTCGCGAGGACAAGAAGCGCGAGGCGAACGACGGGTTCGACGGCACCTGGGTGGCCCATCCCGACCTGGTCCAGCTGGCGCAGGAGGAGTTCAAGAAGGTGCTCGGCGCCAGGCCCAACCAGATCGACAAGCTGCGCGGCGAGGTGAGCGTCACCGCCGAGCAGCTGACCGACACGCGCATCCCGGGCAGCTCGATCACCGAGGCGGGGTTCCGCAACAACGTCGACGTGGCGCTGCAGTACCTGAACTCCTGGCTCCTGGGGAACGGCGCGGCCGCGATCCACAACTTGATGGAGGACGCCGCGACCGCGGAGATTTCCCGCGCGCAGCTGTGGCAGTGGATCCGCAATGCGGCAAAGCTGGACGATGGACGGACCGCGACGCCCGACCTGTACCAGAAGGTGCGCGACGAAGAGGTCAAGAAGCTCGGCGGGCCACAGCAGGGCCGCCTGCGCGAAGCCATCGAGATCCTCGATGGCCTGGTGCTGTCCGAGCAATTCGGGGAATTCCTCACCAACCCCGCCTACCGATACCTCGATTGATCCGAGACTTTAGGCGGATCTTCGCCCTCTGGCCGCCCCTCGACGAGACGGCCTCTGCGGCCATTCGTCAGAGGGACGTCTTGCCTAGGACAGTGGTCGGTATCTATAGTGCGCCCCCACCGGACAGGAGGACACACGATGAGCCGCCACTTTCTGGTGGGACGCTCGTTCGTTCTGGCTCCAGCCGCCGTCGCAGCGGCAGCGGTGCTCGTCTCGGGGCCGGCGCGCGCGTGGGAGCCGACCAAGCCGATCGAGTTCGTCATCCCCGCCGGCACCGGCGGAGGCGCCGATCAGATGGCCCGCCTGATCAGCGGGGTGGCGGAGAAGCACAAGCTCTCTCCCCAGCCGATCATCGCCATCAACAAGTCGGGCGGCGCGGGCGCGGAGGGCTTCCTCTACGTCAAGGAGAAGAAGGGCGACGCGCACACCATCATCATCACCCTCTCCAACCTCTTCACCACGCCGCTGGCGCAGGGGACGCCGTTCAACTGGCGCGATCTGACGCCGGTTGCGCGGATCGCGCTCGACCAGTTCATCCTCTGGGTGAATGCCGAGACGCCCTACAAGACGGCCAAGGAATACCTGGCGGCGGTCAAGGAGCACTCGGGCGGCGACAACCGCATGAAGATGGGCGGGACCGGCTCGAAGCAGGAGGACCAGATCATCACCGTCCAACTCGAGCAAGGGCTAGGCGTGAAGTTCAGCTACGTCCCTTTCAAGGGCGGCGGAGAGGTGTGCGTCAACCTGGTGGGCAAGCACATCGATTCCACCGTCAACAACCCCATCGAGTGCGTCAGCCACATGAGGTCGGGGAGCGTACGGCCGCTCGCGGTGTTCGACACCCAGCGCATCCCCGACCCGCTCTGGAAGGACGTCCCGACCGTGAAGGAGGCGCTCGGGGTCGACATCCACTACCAGATGCTGCGGGGCATCTTCGGCCCTCCCAACATGCCGAAGGAAGCGGTCGACTTCTACGTGAACCTCCTCCGCAAGGTCTACGAGACGCCCGAATTCAAGAAGTACCTCGAGGACGGGGCGCTGAAGCCCGCCTTCACCACCGGCGCCGAGTACGCCAAGTGGGTGGAGGAGAACGAGAACCTGCACAAGGAGCTGATGGCCAAGGGCGGCCTGCTCAAGTAACTGGATGCGCGCCGCCGACATCGCCACCGCATCCCTCCTGATGCTCCTCGGCGTGGTCGTTCTGGTCGAGGCCATCCGGCTAGGCTTCCGCTGGGGACCCGATGGCCCCCAGAGCGGCTTCTTCCCCTTCTGGCTGGCGGTGGTGGTGATCGCCCACAGCGCGGCCATCCTCGTGCAGGCGGTGAGGAAACGCTCCGGCGAGCCGTTTGCCACCCGCGAACAGCTGCGCTCGGTGCTCACCGTCGCCTGGCCTGCCGCGGCGATGGTCCTGCTCACGCAATTCATCGGGCTGTACGTTGCGGCGGTGCTCTACCTCGCCTCCTACATGCGCCTGGTCGGGCGCCACTCCTGGGTGACCACCGTCGGCCTCTCGCTCGCCATTCCCCTCCTCACCTTCCTGCTGTTCGAGAAGTGGTTTCTGGTGCCGCTCCCCAAGGGACCGCTCGAGGCGTGGCTGGGTTACTGACCTATGGGCATCGAGAACATCCTCCTCGGCTTCCACGTCGCGATCACGCCCTACAACCTGATGGTGGCGGTGGTCGGGATCGCGCTCGGGACCGTCATCGGCGTGCTGCCGGGGCTGGGCGGCGCCAACGGCGTCGCCATCCTGCTTCCGCTCACGTTCCGCATGCCGCCGACCTCGGCGATCATCCTGCTGACCTCCCTTTACTGGGGGGCGCTCTTCGGCGGGGCGATCACCTCGGTGCTCTTCAACATCCCCGGCGAGCCGTGGTCGGTCGCCACCACGTTCGACGGGTACCCTCTCGCGCGCAAGGGCCAGGGAGCCCAGGCGCTCACCGCCGCCTTCTCCTCCTCCTTCGTCGGCGCGCTCTTCGCCACCATCCTCATCACGCTATTCGCGCCGCTCCTGGCCAACCTCGCGCTGAAGTTCGGTCCGCCGGAGTTCTTCGCCATCCAGATGCTCACCTTCTCCAGCTTCGTGGGGCTAGGCGGGTCGGATCCCCTGAAGTCCATCGTCTCCATCGCGCTGGGCTTCATGCTCGCCGCGGTGGGGCTCGACATCGTCACCGGCCAGCTCCGCCTCACCTTCGGCCTCACCCCGCTCATGACCGGGTTCGATTTCATCGTGGCCGTCATCGGGCTGTTCGGCATCGGCGAGATCCTCATCAGCGTGGAAGAGGGGCTGAAATTCGAGGGCGCCCGGACGAAGCTGAACCTGCGCGTCGTGCTCGACACCTGGAAGGAGCTTCCGCGCTACTGGCGCACCTTCCTGCGCGGATGCTTCATCGGGTTTTGGATGGGATTCAAGCCGGGCGGCGCGACGCCGGCCTCCTTCATGAGCTACGCGTTCGCGCGGCGGGCGTCCAAGCACCCGGAGCGCTTCGGCAAGGGCGAGCTGGAGGGAGTGGTGGCCCCCGAGACGGCCGCCCACGCAGCCGGCGTCGCCGCCATGCTGCCGATGATCACGCTGGGCATCCCCGGCTCGCCCACCGCGGCGGTGATGTTCGGCGGCCTGATCATCTGGGGGCTCCAGCCCGGTCCCATGCTGTTCAAGGAGCAGCCCGAGTTCGTCTGGGGACTCATCGCCAGCATGTACACCGGCAACCTGATCGGCGTTCTGATGGTGCTGGCCTTCGTGCCGTTCTTCGCGGCGATCCTCCGCGTGCCCTTCGCCATCCTCACCCCGTTCATCGTGCTGGTGTGCGCGATCGGCTCCTACGCCGTGCACAACAACATGATCGACGTCTGGTACATGATCTTGTTCGGGGTCGTCGGATATGTGTTCAAGAAGCTCCAGTACCCGCTCGCGCCGCTGGTCCTTGCCCTCGTGCTCGGGGACATGGCCGAGAGCGCGCTGAGGCAGAGCTTGATCATGTCGCAGGGCTCGCTCCTCATCTTCCTGCGGCGGCCGATCGCGGCCGCGATCACCTTGCTGGCGCTCTTCTTCTTCATCCTCCCGGCGATCAACACCTGGCGGCGGCGCGAACGGGGTCCCCACGCGCCGGCGGCCCCCCACGAAGCGTGAGCCAAATGACCGAACAGAAGCGGATGAAGCACATCCTATGGCTCTCGCTGGCCACGCTGGTCGCGCTGCAGTGGGTGGTCATCCGCGTCAGCGGGGTCCATCTCCCGCACCTGTGGACGGCCATCCTTTCCGGGGTGGGGATCTTGGGGGCCGCGGTCCTGCTCTCCTGGGCGGCGGAGGTGGCGCAGATCGACATCCCGCAGAGCCTGGCGCTCGCGTTCCTCGCGCTGATCGCCGTGCTCCCCGAGTACGCGGTGGACATGTACTTCGCCTGGACCGCCGGCAAGAACCCCGCGTACACGCAGTACGCCACTGCCAACATGACCGGCGCCAACCGCCTGCTGATCGGCTTCGGCTGGGCCGCGGTGGTGATCGTCTACTGGCTGAAGACGCGCAAGCGGGCGGTCGAGCTGGATCCTTCCCACTCGATGGAGATCTCCTATCTCACCGTCGCGACCGTCTACTCGTTCGTCATCCCGCTCAAGGGCACTCTGTCGCTGGTCGACACCGCCGTGCTGCTGTCGATCTTTGGCTTCTACATCGTTACGGCGTCGCGTGCCGGGATGGAGGAACCGGAGCTCGGCGGGCCTTCGGAATTCCTCGGGACCTTCTCCAAAGTGCCCCGCCGCCTCTGCACCATCGGTCTGTTCGCCGTCGCCGGGCTCACCATCTTCCTCGCCGCCGAGCCTTTCGCCGAGAGCCTGCTCGCCACCGGCCGCGCGTACGGGGTGGAGGAGTTCATCCTCGTCCAGTGGATCGCCCCGCTGGCCTCGGAATCCCCGGAGTTCATCGTCGCCATCCTCTTCGCGGTGCGGGGGAACCCGGGCGCGAGCATCGGCACCCTCATCTCCTCCAAGGTGAACCAGTGGACGCTCCTGATCGGGATGCTCCCGCTCGCCTATTCGGCGTCCTCCGGTCACGTCGCGGTGATGCAGCTCGACCGCCGCCAGGTGGAAGAGGTCCTGCTCACCGCGGCGCAGTCGTTCTTCGGCGTGGCCGTCATCGCGAACATGCGGTTTTCCATCGTCGAAGCCGCGGTCGTCGCCGGGCTCTTCGCCAGCCAGCTCTTCTTCACTTCGCCGGGGGTCCGCTACGGGTACTCCGCCGTCTACGTCCTGCTCACCCTCCTGCTACTGGCGACCAACCGTGAGATAAGACACGGCTTTTTCGACGTCAGGCGGCTCCGCCCCGGCAACCGCGCGCAGCTCGCCGAGCACGGCCACCGCTTGGGGGTGGAGGGCGAGAGCCGCGCCGGAGACCTTCGTTAGAAATCCCTTGCGCAGTGCGCAAAGAATGGGCATCTGCAACGATCGGGAATGGAGACGATCGCCGATCTGCTGCAGGGGGGCGCCGAAGGCTCGGTGGCGATCGGCGCCCCGGAGAAACGCCAGCCCCTGCGGTACGGCGAGCTGCGGGCCCTGGTCGCCGCCACCATCCGCGACCTGAATACCCTGGGGATCGGCCGCGGCGACCGCGTCGTGACGGTCATCCCCAATGGTCCGGAGGCGGCCACGGCGTTCATCTCGGTCGCCGCCGGAGCTACGGCGGCGCCGCTCAGCCGCGGACTGACGGCGGACGAGTTCAGGTTCAACCTCGTCGACCTCCGGGCCAAGGCGCTGCTGATCCTGGAAGGGCTGGCTTCGCCGGCGCGCGAGATAGCCGCCCAGCTGGGCGTGAAGCTCATCGAGCTGGTGCCCGAGCCCGCCCGCGGCGCGGGGGCCTTCACCCTCAAGCCGTCGCGCCGGAATGGCTCGGTCCCGGGGAAGGGCGGGCCCGCCGAGCCGGACGACGTGGCCCTGGTGCTGCACACTTCGGGGTCCACCTCGCGTCCGAAGATCGTACCGCTCTTGCAGCGCAACGTGATCGCGTCCGCCCGGAACATCCGGACCGCGCTGCAGCTCACCTCGGACGATGTCTGCCTGAACATCATGCCGCTGTTCCACATCCACGGCCTGATGGCGGCGGTGCTGTCTTCGCTCTCCGCGGGCGCCCAGGTGTGGTGCTCGCCCCCGTTCAATGCCCTGCGCTTCTTCCACTGGCTCGACGAGGTCCGGCCCACCTGGTACACGGCGGTGCCGACCATGCACCAGGCGATCCTCTCCCGCGCCTCGCGGCACGCGGAGGAGCTGCGTAGGGCGCGGTTGCGGCTGATCCGCTCGTCCTCGGCCTCGCTGGCGCCGAGCGTGATGGAGGAGCTCGAGCGCACGTTCGGCTGCCCGGTGGTCGAGGCCTTCGGAATGACGGAAGCCTCCCACCAGATGACCTGCAATCCGCTTCCGCCTCGCGCGCGCAAGGCCGGAACGGTGGGCGTGCCCGCCGGACCCGAGGTCGCGATCATGGACGAGGAGGGCAAGATCCTGCCCCGCGGCCAGACGGGCGAGGTGGTCATCCGGGGCCCGAACGTCACCCCCGGGTACGAAGCCAACCCGGAGGCGAACGAGAGCGCGTTCATCGACGATTGGTTCCGCACCGGCGACCAGGGCGTCATCGACCGCGACGGCTACCTCCAACTGACCGGGCGGCTCAAGGAGCTGATCAATCGCGGGGGCGAGAAGATCGCGCCGATCGAGATCGACGTGGTGCTGATGGAGCACCCCGCCGTCCAGCAGTGCGTGACCTTCGCCGTCCCGCACGACAAGCTGGGCGAGGACATCGCGGCGGCGGTGGTGCTGCGCGACGGCCACGCCTGCTCCGAGCGCGAGCTGCGCGAATTCGCGGCGCAACGGCTGGAGCACTGGAAGGTGCCGCGCAAGCTGATCTTCGTGCAGGAGATCCCCAAGGGGCGTACCGGCAAGTTGCAGCGCATCGGCCTGGCTGCCAAGCTGGGCCTGGCCGGATGAAGATCACCGTCTTCGGCGCCGGGGCGATCGGCGGCTTCATGGGCGCCAGGTTGGCGCTCGCGGGGCAGGATGTGACCCTGATCGCGCGCGGTCCGCACCTCGCCGCCATGCGCGAGAGAGGGCTCAAGCTGATCAGCGAGGGCCGGACGGAGGTGGCGCGGCCCCGCTGCACCGGCGATCCCCGCGAGGTCGGCCCGCAGGACTACGTGATCCTGGGCGTCAAGGCGCACGCGCTGTCCGGGATCGCGGACGCCGTGCAGCCGCTCCTCGGCCCGGACACCACACTGGTGCCGGCCGTGAACGGCGTCCCGTGGTGGTACTTCTACGAGCACGGCGGGCCCTACGAGGGAACCAGGCTGCAGACCGTCGATCCGGGCGGCGTGCTCTGGCAGAAGCTGCCGCCCAGCCGCGTGGTCGGGTGCATCGTCTACGCCGCGACCGAGGTCGTGGAGCCCGGCGTCATCGAGCACACCTATTCGGATCGCTTCGACGTCGGCGAGCCGGACGGCTCGAAGAGCGAGCGCGTCCAGGCGTTCTCGCGGGCGATGATCGAAGCGGGTCTGCGCGCTCCGGTGCGGCAGCGCGTCCGCGACAATCTCTGGGTCAAGCTGTGGGGGAACCTCTCCTTCAACATGATCTGCTCGCTCACGATGAGCGATCTTTCCAGCGTCACCGCCGACCCCGGGACTCGCGCGGTGGCCCGCCAGATGATGGTGGAGGCGCAGGCCGTGGCCGAGAAGCTGGGCGTGAAGTTCCCGCTCGACGTCGATGCTCGGATCGCCGGCGCAGCGAGCGTCGGCGCGCACAAGCCTTCCACCCTGGTCGACCTCGAGCGCGGGCGCCCGATGGAGATCGACCCTCTGCTGGGCGCCGTGGTCGAGATGGGCCGGCTGGTCGGGCTCCCCACCCCCACCTGCGACACGGTGCTCGCCCTGGTGCGCCAGCGGGCGCGCGCCGCCGGGCTGTACGCGCCGCCTGCGTAGGTTCGACCTCGAAATCGACCTCCGCTGCTACACTGCTAGGCGATGCGACTGCACCTCGTCGACGGTACCTACGAGCTCTTCCGCGCCCACTATTCCAAGCGGCCGCCCCACCGGGCGCCGGACGGCAGCGACAAGAAAGCCACGGTGGCGCTCGCCTTCGCGATGCTGGCGCTGCTCCACGACGAGGGCGAGGCCGTGACCCATGCCGCGGTCGCCTTCGACAATCCGATCCGCAGCTTCCGGAACGACCTGTTCGACGGCTACAAGACCGACGAAGGAGTCCCGCCCGAGCTGCTCGCCCAGTTCGACTCCGCGGAGGAAGCGGTGCGGGCGCTGGGCATGGCGGTCTGGTCGATGCGCGACTTCGAGGCGGACGACGCGCTCGCCACCGGCGCCGCGCGGTTCGCCGGCGAAGTGGAGCAAGTCCGCATCCTCACTCCGGACAAGGACCTGGGGCAGTGCCTGCGAGGCACGCACGTGGTCCAGGTGGACCGGCGCGCGAAGACGGTGATCGACGAGGAGGCACTCTTGCGCCGCCGCGGCATCGGGCCGTCGAGCATCCCCGACCTGCTGGCCCTCACCGGAGACGACGCCGACGGCATCCCGGGGCTGCCCGGATTCGGAGAGAAGAGCGCCTCTGCACTGCTGGCGAAGTTCATCCACCTCGATCAGATCCCGGCAAACCCGGCCACCTGGCCCGCCGTGCGCCAGGCCCAGCGCCTCGCCGCCACGCTCGAGGAACATCGTGCCGACGCGCTCCTCTACCGCCGCCTGGCGACGCTGCGCACCGACGCGCCCATCGGCACGCTCGAGGACGCGCGCTTCCTCGGCGTGCCGCGCGAGCGGTTCCGCGCCCTGTGCGATGCGCTCGGCTCGCGCGACTTGCGCGACCGCCCCCGCCGCTGGGCTTCCTGACGGCCGGTCCCGGGAGCGTGCCCTCCTTGACGGACTAGCGTCCGGAAGCGCACGCTCGAATCACGGGGATGGGCCCGCCGACAAAGACGCTGTCGCGGGAAGTCAAGCGCGCCAACGCGCGCGCAGGTGTTCCTCACCTGTTCCTGGTGATGAGCTGCGATCGCCCGGCCGCGCCGGCGCTTCGCCTCTCCTTGGAGCACGTCGACGAGGTGCTGCTGGGTCGCGCGGAGCGCCGAGGCACTTCCCGAGAGGACCGGTCCGGCGTGCCCCGGCTCTGCGTGGGAGTGGACGACGCCTGGATGTCCGCCTCCCACGCGCTGCTGCGCAGGGTGCTCGGCTCGTGGATGATCGAGGATCTCGGCTCCAAGAACGGCACCCTGGTGGGCGGGCGGAAGTGCCCGCGGGCGGAGCTTCAGGACGGCGACCTCGTCGAGCTGGGCCACACCTTCTTCCTCTTCCGCGCGCGCGTTCGCGCGGCGGGCGAAGTGGAGGAATCGACCGCGCTCTCGCCGGCCGTCAGCGGCTTCGCCACGCTCGTGCCCTCCCTCGCCGAGGCGTTCGCGCGGGCGCAAGCGGTGGCGCGCTCGACCGTGCCGGTGGTGGTCCGGGGAGAGAGCGGCACCGGCAAGGAGGTGGTGGCCTCCGCCATCCACGAGCTGTCGGGTCGCACCGGGCCCTTCCAGGCGGTGAACTGCGGTGCGCTCCCGCCCAGCCTGGCCGAGTCCGAGCTGCTCGGCTACCGGCGAGGGGCATTCACCGGCGCCGAAGACGACCGCGCGGGCCTGGTGCGCACCGCCCACGCGGGCACCCTGTTCCTCGACGAGATTGGCGACCTGCCGCTCACCGCGCAGGCGGCGCTGCTGCGCGTCCTGCAGGAGGGCGAGGTGAAGCCGCTCGGCGCCACGCGTCCGATCAAGGTCGACATGCGCCTCATCTCGGCCACGCACCGGGACCTGGACGCGCTGGCGTCGGAGGACAAGTTCCGCCCGGATCTGCTTGCCCGGCTCGGGGGATTGACCGTCCACCTTCCCCCGCTGCGCGAGCGGCCCGAGGACCTGGGCCTTCTTTCCGCAGCGCTGCTCCGCCGGCACTTTCCCGGGCGCGACGTCGAGCTGAGCTGCGGGGCCGCTCGGGCCCTGCTCACCTATCGCTGGCCGCTGAACGTGCGCGAGCTGGAGCGCTGCCTCCAGGCCGCGGTGGTCCTGGCCGGCGAAGCACCGGTCGAGCTGCGCCACCTTCCGCCAGCCGTCGCCGCCAGCACCGCGGAAGCCGCCGCGCCGGCGGGCGGGGGAGCGCCGGGGCTGCCGGAGCCGGACCGGCGGCGGCGCGAGGAGATCGTCGCGGCGCTTCGCGAGAGCGGCGGAAACGTGACGGCCGCGGCCCGCGTGATGGGCAAGGCGCGCGTGCAGCTACAGCGCTGGATCAAGCGCTACCGGATCGACCGCGCCGAGTTCCAACGCTGATCCGGGAGCGCCGCGGTGGCGCCACCGCCCCGGGCATGGCGTTGACGCTGCCGGATCCGCCAGATCCCCCCGAAAGCCCGCGCAAGCTACTGGCACGCACGGTGCTTGTGTGTCCAGCCGGGAGGTGTGCGATGGAACGGATCCGGATGTGGCTGTCCCCGGTCGTCCTCGCCCTCGCCTGGCTCACGGGATTCGCATACGTGCTCGCACGCTTGGGGGAAGTCCACGCCACGGTGGTGATGGCGCAAGAGCAGCAGCGACGGCAGCCTCACCTCGAGGAGGAGCAGCAGCTCAGCTCCGCGCGGGAGCTGGCCAAGCGCTGAAGGGGGGCGCCGCGGCGCGGCGGCACGGGGGTTCAGCTCCTGCGTGTCCGCCGCGCCGCGGTGACTTGACTCTGGGTGCGTGCAGCGGCACGGTAGACGCGGCGCGGCGTGGTTTGCGCCGGAAGCGGGGGCGAGTGGTCCAGACCCTCCAGGGTCGCGACCAGTCCAGCGGGGCTGGAGCGCACGCCACGGCCGACCCTGCCCCTTCGCTCTTCGGCGAGCGCTATTCGATCGACAAGGAGATCGGCCGCGGCGGGATGGGTCGCGTCTTCTCGGCGGTCGACCTCCGCCTGGGCAGGAGGGTGGCGGTAAAGATCCTCGCGCCTGGAGTGCACGGCGATGAGCAGCTCCGCCGGTTCCAGGTCGAAGCGCGCGCGGCGGCTTCCTTGCAGCAGCCGAACATCCTCGACGTGTTCGACGTCGGCGTCGACGGCGGCGAGCCGTACATCGTCTCGGAGCTGCTGGAGGGCGCCACCCTTCGCGAGCGGCTTGCCCGAGGTCCGCTGCCAGCTCTCGACGCGCTCGGTTACGCGCGCCAGCTCGCGGCGGGCCTGGCCGCGGCGCACGCGAACGGAGTGGTGCACCGGGACCTGAAGCCGGAGAACCTGTTCATCACCCGGGACGACCGGCTGAAGATCCTCGACTTCGGCGTCGCCAAGCTGCTTCCTTCGGACACTCCGGGGAGCGGGCCCGCCGGCTCGTCGACCGCTTCCGGGGGCATCGTGGGGACCACCCCGTACATGTCGCCGGAGCAGATTCGCGGCGCGTCGGTCGATCCCCGCTCCGACGTGTTCAGCTTCGGGGCCATCGTTCACGAGATGCTCACGGGAACTCCCGCGTTTCGCGGCGGCTCCACCGTCGAGACCGGATACTCGGTTCTCACTTCGGTTCCGGCGGGCCTTCCCAGGACGGTGCCGCAGGAGCTTTCGCGGATCGTCTCCCGCTGTCTGGAGAAGGACCCCGCCGATCGCTACGAGGACGCCGCGGCGCTGGCGAAAGACCTTGAGCAGGCCTCCGTGGCTGCGCCTGCCGGCCGGGCCTGGCGCACCCCCCGGGCGATTCCCTGGGCGATCGCCTGCGCCGCGTTGGCCGCGTTCCTCATGCTGTACTGGCCGCGCCCCCGCACATCCCTCGCCTCCGACCGGCAGCTGGCGGTCTTGCCCTTCGACAGCGTCGGAGGCGGTGCGCCGCAGGACGCATTCGCCACCGGACTGAGCGAGCTCCTCACCAACAAGCTGCGGCAGATCGAGCAGTTCCCGGGCAATCTGACGGTGGTCTCGGCGAGCGAGGTCCTCAGGGAGAACGTCCGAAGCGCGCGGGCGGCGCGCGAAGCGTTCGGAGCCACCATCGTGCTGAACGGCAGCGTCCACTGGTCCGACACCACTGCGCTGGTCTCGCTCGAGCTGGTGGAGACGCGCAACCAGCTGCTTCTCGCCGCCCGGGACGTCGAGGTGCCCAAGGACCAGCTGGCGAGCTTGCAGATAGCGCTCGTGCAGAAGGCGGCCGGGATGCTGGACTTCCACCTGCAGCCCGCCGCCCGGCGCGCCCTGGGCGTAGATGCCACCTCGGCGGCGTCCGCGTTGGAGTTTTACTTGCAGGGGCGGGGCTACCTGCAGCGCTACGACCGGGTCGAGAACCTCGAGAGCGCCATCCGCGTGTTCGACCAGGCCATCGCCATCGACGAGAGCTACGCTCTCGCGCATGCCGGGAAAGCCGAGGCCCTGCTCCGGCTGTTTCAGATCAGCCGCGATCCCGACGTGGTCGCTCGGGCCGGTGCAAGCGCGAGCCGCGCGGTGGAGCTCGGTGCCGACCTCGCCCCCGTGCGCGTCACGATGGGTCTGGTGCAGCTGGCGCGCGGCCGGACGACCGAAGCCATCGCCAGCTTCCGGCGGGCGCTCGCGAGCGAGCCGCGCAACGCCGATGCCCTGCGCGAGCTGGCCAGGGCCTACGAGGCCGCCGGCCAGCTCGCCGAGGCGGAGGCGACCTTCCGGCAAGCCATCGAGCTGCGACAGAACTCGTGGGCGACGTACAAAGAACTGGCCGTCTTCCTCAACCAGCGGGGTCGGCTGGCCGAGGCGGTCCCTTACCTGGAGCGGGTCGCCAACCTGACGCCGGACAGCTACTCGGCCTACAGCAATCTGGGCGGGATCTACTTGAGGCTCGGCCGCTTCGAGGATGCGGAACGAAGCTTGCGCAAGTCGCTCGAGCTTCGCCCGACGGGCATCGCGTATTCGAATCTCGGATCCGTCGCCTACTTGCAGGGCCGCTACCCGGACGCCACCGAGCAGTATCGAAAGGCTACCGAGCTGAACCCCTCCGATGACCGCTTGTGGGGCGCGCTGGCCGACTCGTATCGCTGGACGCCGGGGCGGGAGGCAGAGGCCGCGCCGGCGTTCCGGCGCGCCTTGTCGGTCAGCGACCAACAGATATCGCTCGATCCGAACAATGCGCAGCTCCACTCCCGGCGTGCGCAGTACTGGTCCGCCCTCGGCGACAAGGAGCGCGCGCAGCAGGAGCTCGCAGTGGCCCTGAAGTCGGCGCCCGGCAACGGCCAGGTCCTGTTCCGCGCGGCGATCGTGCACGAGCAGGCGGGCCGCAGGCACGAAGCGCTGCGCGAGCTGAAGGAGGCGATCGCGGCGGGCCACTCCATGAACGAGATCGTCAACGCGCCGCCGCTCCGCGCATTGCGCCAGGATCCGGAAGTCGCCCGTCTGATCGCCGAACGGACCGCCAAGCCGGCTCGATGAGAGGGAGAAAGGAGCAATCCATGCCAGACGGTCGCCGCCCGCCCACGAAATGGGTGGTCGAGATTCGAATCGAGAGCGACGGTCAGGGAGCGAAGAATCCCGGAAGCATCATCCCTGGGAACCTGCGGGTGAGGACCAATGACGAGATCACCTGGTTTGTCAGCCAGCGGGTCGACCCGAAGTTCCCGACGCCGGTGCCTCCGGAGAAGTTCACGGTCGAGGCGGTCAGGCGGGACGACGTTCGCATCTTTCTGACGTTCAAGCAGAACAGTCCCTTCAAAGAGAAGTTCAAGTTCGAAGGCGAGAAGCAGATCACAGACACGGTCAAGACCGTCGTTCCCCAGGGAAAGGAATTGATCTGCCACTACGGCGTGGTGGTGATGGACAAGGACAAGAAGGTGATCCTCCAGGACACTCACTGCCCGGAGATCATCATCCAGTCGGCTTCCGGCACCTGAAAGCTTCTGATATCCCGAGGGCATGGACGTCGCGCTGTTCGTGCCCTGCTACGTCGATCAGTTCTACCCGCGGGTCGGGCTCGCCGCGGCGGAGGTGCTGGAGCGGCACGGCGCTCGGGTGGTGTTCCCGGAGGACCAGACCTGCTGCGGGCAGCCGATGGCGAACGCCGGCAGCCTGGAAGACGCGCGGCCTTTGGCGGAGAAGTTCCTCCGCGTGTTCGGCGGGCATCGCTACGTGGTCTGCCCCTCCGGGAGCTGCACCTCGATGGTGCGGAACCATTACGGCCCGCTGCTGGGGGAGCGCGCCCGGGAGATGCAGGGGAAGGTCTTCGAGCTGTGCGAGTTCCTCCACGACGTCCTGCAAGTCCGGCCGCGCGGGCGATTCCCCGCGCGAGTGGGGCTCCACCAGAGCTGCCACGGGTTGCGCGAGCTGCGCCTGGGGACCGGCAGCGAGCGGATCCTGCCGGAGCGCGACAAGGTGCGCGAGCTGCTCTCCGGCATCGACGGCCTGGAGCTGGTGAGGCTCGAACGGCCGGACGAGTGCTGCGGCTTCGGCGGGGCGTTCTCGATCGACGAGGAGGCGGTCTCCTGCCGGATGGGACGCGACCGCGTCCAGGACCACGAGCGCGCCGGCGCCGAGGTGATCACCGCCGGCGACATGTCCTGCCTGATGCACCTGCAGGGGTTGATCCGGCGCGACCGCAAGCCGTTGCGCATCCTGCACCTGGCCGAGCTTCTGGCCGAGGCCGAGGCGCGGCCGTGAGCGCGCACGCGGAGCGCGCCTCGCTGTTCCTGGTCGATCAGCGGCGCAGCGCTTGGCACGACCAGGCGGTGTGGTGGGTGCGGCAGAAGCGCGACCGCGCGGCGCGCGCCCTGCCCGAGTGGGAGGAACTGCGCGACCAGGCGTCCCGCATCAAGGCGCACGCTCTCTCGCGGCTCGCCGACTACCTCGAACAGTTCGAGCGCAATGCCATCCGGCTGGGCGCGCGCGTCCACTGGGCGCGCGACGCGGACGAGCACAACCGGATCGTGCACGGCATCCTGGCGGAGCGCGGCGTCACCCGGCTGGTCAAGAGCAAGTCCATGCTCACCGAGGAGTGCCACCTCAACCCGTACTTGATCGAACGGGGCATCGAGGTGGTCGACACCGACCTGGGCGAGCGGATCGTGCAGCTCGCCAAGGAGCCGCCCAGCCACATCGTGATGCCCGCCATCCACAAGAAGAAGGAGGAGATCGGCGAGCTCTTCCACGAGAAGCTGGGCACGCCCGCGGGGCTGTCGGATCCGCAGAAGCTCACCGAGGCTGCCCGGGCGCACCTGCGCGAGAAGTTCCTGGCGGCGCAGGCGGGGCTCACCGGCGTCAATTTCGCCATCGCGGAGACCGGCGGATTCGTCGTCTGCACCAACGAAGGCAACGCCGACCTGGGCGCCTCGCTGCCTCCCCTGCACGTGGCCTGCATGGGCGTGGAGAAGATCGTTCCCCGGACGAGGGACCTGGGCGTCTTCCTCCGCCTCCTGGCGCGCAGCGCGACGGGGCAGTCGGTCACCGCGTACAGCTCGCATTTCCACGGCCCCAAGCCGGGCGGAGAGCTGCACATCGTCATCGTCGACAACGGCCGCAGCAAGCTGCTCGGCCGCGAGGAGTTCCGCAGGTCGCTGCAGTGCATCCGCTGCGGCGCGTGCATGAACACCTGCCCCGTGTACCGGCGCAGCGGCGGCCACAGCTACGGAGTGACCGTCCCCGGGCCGATCGGTTCGGTGCTGGCGCCGAGCGTCGACGCGCGAAAGCACGCCGGACTGCCGTTCGCGTCCAGCCTGTGCGGCTCGTGCACGGACGTGTGCCCGGTGAAGATCGATCTGCACCACCAGCTCCTCGCCTGGCGCGCCGAGCTGGCGCGGGAGGGCTTCGCGCCGAGGTGGAAGCGCGTCGCGGCCTTTTCCGGCGCGCTGGTGCTGCGCTGGACCTGGCTCTACCGCCTGTCGGGCTGGCTCGCCCGGCGGGTGGTTCCCCACTTGCCGCGCGCGCTCGTCTATTCGCGGCTGAACGCCTGGGGCCGCGGG
>DATFTN010000105.1:0-2072 GCA_035261845.1 Myxococcales bacterium
AGGTCCTCCAGCTGCACGGGCAGGGGAAGGTCCTCGTGGAGCTGGATGAGCTTGCGCGCGCGGCGCACCGTCTCGAGGTTCGCCAGCGCGTTCTCGCGCAGCTTGGGCTTCTTGATCTCGCCGGCGCGCGACAGCACTCCGTCCAGGGTGCCGAACTCCTTGAGGAGCGCCGCGGCGGTCTTCTCGCCCACGCCCGGGATGCCCGGCACGTTGTCGATCTTGTCGCCGGTCAGGGCGAGCAGGTCGGCGACCAGGTGCGGAGGGACGCCCCATTTCTCCTCCACCTCGGCGGGCCCATACCACTTCTCGTACATGCTGTCGTAGCAGCGGACCGCGCCGTCCACGAGCTGCAGGAGGTCCTTGTCTCCGGTGACGATCACAACCTCCCACCCCAGCGCGCGGGCGCGACGGGCCAGCGTCGCGATCACGTCGTCGGCCTCCCAGCCGGACAGGCCCACCCCGGGCACGTTGAGCGCCTCCAGCACCCGCCGCACCAGCGGGAACTGCGGCCTCAGGTCCTCGGGCGGCGCGCCGCGAGTGGCTTTGTACTCGGCGTAGATCTCGCTGCGCGCCTGCTTGCCCTCCTCGTCGAAGGCGACCGCCAGGTGGGTCGGGCTCCCCTCCCGGATGGCCCGCAGCAGCATGGTGGTGAAGCCGTAGACGGCGTTGGTGGGCACGCCCTGCCGGGTGGAGAGGTGCGGCAGCGCGTGGTAGGCGCGGAAGATGGCGTGCGATCCGTCGACCAGCCAGAGCGAGGGCACCTGTGACTTCTAACAGGCTTCCCGGCGTGCGACCATGCGCGCGTGACGCGCTGCCCATGGTCGACGAGCGACCCCCTGTACATCCGCTACCACGACGAGGAATGGGGCTTTCCGGAGCGGGACTCGCGGGCCCTGTTCGAGAAGCTCGTGCTCGACGGCTTCCAGGCCGGGCTCTCCTGGCTGATCATCCTGCGCAAGCGGGAGGCCTTCCGCCGCGCCTTCGAGGGTTTCGATCCGGTGAAGATCGCGCGGTGGCGGAAGCCCCGGGTCGAGAAGCTGATGCAGGACCCCGGGATCGTGCGCAACCGCGCCAAGATCGAGGGGACGATCGCCAACGCCCGCGGCTACCTGCAGATCGAGGAGAAGGAAGGCTTCTCTCCCTTCCTCTGGCAGTTCGTGGGCGGGAAGACCAAGCGCAACTCCTGGCGCGCCCTGCGGCAGATCCCCGCCGAGACGCCGGAGAGCCAGGCGATGTCGAAGGCGCTGCGGGAGCGGGGCTTCACCTTCGTCGGTCCCACCATCTGCTACGCATTCATGCAGGCAGTGGGCATGGTGGACGATCACCTCGTGAGCTGCTTCCGCCGAAGTCGCTCGCGTTGACCCATCACAACACGCTCTTCGATCCGGCGCCTCTACGAGGGGGGAGCTCGCTCTCATGATTCGTCGCATGGGTGGCGTGGATCTCCGGTTTGCTTTCCGGGGGAGCGCCAAGCCCAGTCAGGCGAAGAGTGCAGCTCGCATGGGAGTCCAGTCGGCAGCACGGGCTCTGGGCGACTCGGATTGACGCGCCGCGGCCCGTTCTGGAACAGGTTGACGCGCGTGGCCTCGGCACGGGCGACGCGTCATCGCGCCATCCAGCGCGGGCAGCGACTCGCCGAGGGTTCGAGCCACTCCCCAAGCAACTTCGGCGCGGGCGCATCATCGGTCAGTTGACCGATGCCTGCCTTTTCTAGTTGACGAGTTCAGCAGGCCGTTCGGATCGGCCTCTCCGACCATCGCACAATCCTGAGTCCCTGAGCGCCCGGGACGCGTTCTCCTGCATGCAGGGATCGAGTTCCACTCTGCGCGGCCCTTCGCCATCCCGCGTGCGCGAGCGGCCGGCGCAGAGAGCGGAAAATAGCCGGATCATGGTGGCACGCGCAGCGAGGCGATTGCCGGCCATGATCGAGACAGCTCGGTCCGGGCACGTCCACCTGACCGGACTGCGCCTGCTCGCGCCGCACCTGACAGCCGAGAATCACTGCGAGGTGCTCGCCGAGGCGGCAGGCAAGACGAAGCGCGAGATCGAGGAGTTGGTCGCGCGTCTGGCGC
>DATFTN010000106.1:0-14310 GCA_035261845.1 Myxococcales bacterium
TGCTTCTTTTCCTCGGACTGCGCCTGCTTCGCCGGCTGCGACTCGGCGAGCTTCGCCTGCAGCCGCTCGAGGTTGGTGGTGCCGTCGTCGAACCGGATGACGTTCACGTTCAGCCCGTCGACGTCGGCCGAGCGGACCACCACGTCCTTGCCGCGGCTCAAGGCTGCCCGCAAGAGCGCAATGCGCACGTCGATGCGCTTCAGCTGCGCCAGCGGACGCCCCTCGCCGGCCGCCGGACCCACCTGCACGTCTTTGACCACGGCCCCCGCGCCCGTGAGGAGCCGGGTCGAAACGGAACCGATCGCGACGGGCCTGCCGAGCTGCTGCGACAGCTTCGCCGCCTGTTCGTGCGCCTTGCCGGTCAAGACCGAGTCGAGCACGAACAGCCCGATCGCGACCACGGCGATCAGGGCGCCGAGCACCACTCCGAGCACGATCGGCCATCTCTTCTTCGGGGACGCATCCATGGCGGCCAAAGGTACGTCCGCCCGCTGCCGGTGTCAGGTGGCCCCAGGGCAAGTGCAGCCGCGCGCACAATCGCGCGGCGGGCGGTCAAGCTTGCGCCCGTGAGCGCAACTCGCCGGCCAGCTGCCCGCAAGCTCCGCCCACCGACTGGCCGTGCGGGAGCCGCAGCAGCGTGCGCACGCCGTGCGCGGCGAGCCTTCGCTGAAAGGCACGGCAGCGCTCGAGCGGCGGAGCATGCTGGCTCGGATCCGGCCCGGGATTGAGGGGAATGAGGTTGACCCGGACGCCGAGGCCGCGGGCGAACTCGGCCAGCGCGTCCGCTTCCCGGTCGGAGTCGTTCACCGACGCGATCAGCGTCCACTGGAGCAGCACTGTGCGTGGCGCGCGGGCGATCGCGGCGCGCAGCTCCCCGAGCTCCCAGCGACGCGCCACGGGAAGCAGCGCGCGCCGCACGGCTGGGTCGATGGCGTGCAGGCTCACCGCCAGGTTGACGCGGGAACGGGCGAACAGCTCGTCCATGCGGGGCACGATCCCCACGGTGCTGACCGTGATGCGGCGCTCGGGCACGGCGAACCCGGCCGGCTCGCGCAGGACGGCCACCGCGCGCAGGACGGCCTCCAGGTTGTCGAGCGGCTCGCCCATCCCCATGAAGACCACGTTGCGCGGCGCGAACCCGAGGTGCCGGGCCACCAGCGCGTACTGGGAGACGATCTCCGCCGCGTCCAGGTTGCGACGCAGGCCCAGGCGCCCCGTCTCGCAGAACACGCAGCCTCGGGCGCAACCGACCTGGCTGGAGAGGCAGACCGTCCACCGCTCCTTGGCGCGCAGCTCGGAGGCGGCCTGGTGGATCGCGACCGTCTCCACCTGGTTGCCGTCGCCCAGGCGCACCGCGAACCGGACGGTACCGTCGGCGTCGCGCGCCGTCTCGGCGTCCGGCAACCCCGACTCGAACCGCGCCCGCGCCTCTGCCAGAAGCCCGCCAGAAGGAAGCTCTCGGACCGGCCGGCCGGCAAACCCGGCCAGCAGCGCTCGAGCCAGCGCGCGCGCTCCGCCGGGCGCGGCGCCGCGAGACGCCGCCCATGCGGAGAGGTCGGCTTCGGTCTGTGCGGCGAGGCGCACTTGCCTGCGGGTTCTAGCGCGGGACCTGCTTGCCGGCCAGGGCGCGGTAGGCGCGCGCGTCGCGCCAGCGCGGGACGCCGGTCGGCCGCAGCTCCCAGAAGTTCACCACCAACGTGACCCGGAGCCGGCCTTGCCGGCTCGGCAGCTTCCGCCCGGGGACGAGGCCCCGGGCGTCCAGCACACCGTGGAAGAGGCCGCCGTCGAACATCGCGTACCGGTTGCGGCGCGGGACGACGATCTGCAGCTCGCGGGCGGCGGCCGGCCTGGGCCGCCCTCCGGGACCGGCGCGCTGGTCGGTGACGGCGAGCTGACCACCCCGGACCCGGTTGAAGAAGAAGACCGTGGAGAGCCGCGGATGGCGCAGGCCGCGCCGGGCTCGGACGTCCTGGTCGAAGTGGAACCCGACCGGCACCTCCGTCGTATACGAACGGCCGATCCACCACTCGGCGCCGGCGCATCGAGGGCCCGGCGCCGCGACCCGCCAGAGCTCGAGCACGGCCTCCTCGACGGCGTTTGCGGGCGGGTCGCCGCGCGGCAGCCAGAAGGTGGTGAAATAGCTCTGGCGCAGCCGCTCGGTCCCGAGCCTTGCGATGGCGAGGCTGGCCCGGCGCAGCACCCCGTCCTCGAGAGCGCCGTCGAGGACGCGGACCAGGTCGCCGGCCGGCGCGCTTCCCGCAGCCAGAAAAAATCTGCTTCGCATATCTTGTGATCCCGACGTGCGTTGTGGCAGATCGCCTCGATGCTTCATCCGCAGGATTGGTCCATCGAGCGCGCCCTCCAGCTGTACAACATTCCCAACTGGGGCGCCGGGTACTTCAACATCAGCTCGAAGGGCCATCTGGTCGTCCATCCCTACGGGCAGCCCGGCCCGGTGATCGACCTGATGGACGTGGTCGACGACATCCGCGAGCGGAAGCTCGGGTTTCCCTGCGTCGTGCGCTTCCAGGACGTGCTCCGCTCGCGCGTCAAGCAGCTCAACGAGACCTTCCGCAGCGCGATCGCCCAGCACGGATACAAGGGGCAGTACTTCGGCGTCTACCCGACCAAGGTGAACCAGATGCGCGAGGTGGTCGAGGAGATCCTCGACGCCGGCGCGCCCTACCATTTCGGCCTGGAGGCCGGCTCCAAGGGCGAGCTCCTGATCGTGCTCGCGCTGAACACCGACCCCGAGGCGCTCACCATCTGCAACGGCTACAAGGACGAGGAGTACCTGCGCCTGGCGCTCCTGGGGCGCAAGCTGGGCCGCAAGATCATCGTGGTGGTCGAGAAGCTCTCCGAGCTGCCCGAGCTGCTCCGGCTGGCGGAAGAGATGAACGTCCAGCCGCTGATCGGGCTGCGCAGCAAGCTCTCCACCAAGGGAACCGGGAAGTGGGAGTCCTCCTCCGGAGACTTCGCAAAGTTCGGACTCACCACGCCCGAGCTGATCCAGGCGGTGAAGATCCTCAAGGAGCGGGGGATGGAGGGGGCGGCCAAGCTGTTCCATTTCCACGTGGGCAGCCAGCTGACGGACATCCGCACCGTCAAGGACGTGGTGAACGAGGGCGCGCGCATCTACGCCAAGCTGCGCAAGATGGGGATCGGCCTGGAGTACTTCGACGTGGGCGGCGGGCTGGGCGTCGACTACGTCGGCGCTCGCAGCACCTCCTACGTCTCCTCGCTCAACTACTCGGTCGACGAGTACGCGGCCGACGTGGTCTACACGGTGCAGCAGATCTGCACCAACGAGGGCGTGTCCGAGCCGCACATCGTCAGCGAGTCCGGGCGCGCGCTCACCGCCCACCACGCCTGCATCCTGATGAACGTCTTCGGGCACATCGAGTTCGGCGAGAACGGCGCCGGGGTCTCGGACGGCATCCCGGTCCCCGTGCCCGAGGCCCCGGAGACGCCGGTGGTGCGCGAGATGCGGGAGATCGTGGCGGGGCTGACGCCGAAGAACTCCGGGGAGACCTACAACGACGCGGTGGCGAAGAAGGAGCAGGCGCTCACGATGTTCAAGCTGGGCATCCTGGGTCTCGAGGATCGCGCCATCGTGGAGGGGCTCTTCTGGCGGCTGTGCAGGAAGCTGGTGGGGATCAACAAGCGCAGAAAGCGCATCCCCGGCCAGACGCGGGGACTGGAGGACCGGCTCGCCGACCAGTACATGGCGAACTTCTCCGTCTTCCAGAGCGCGCCGGACACCTGGGCCATCGACCAGCTCTTCCCCATCGCCCCGCTGCACCGCCTCGACGAGGTGCCGACGCGCGATTCCACCATCGTGGACATCACCTGCGACTCGGACGGGAAGATCGACAGCTTCATCGAGAACGAGACGGTGGACGAGACCATCGCGCTCCACCCGCTGCGCGAGGGAGAGCCCTACTACCTGGGCTTGTTCTTGACCGGCGCCTACCAGGACATCATGGGCGACATGCACAACCTCTTCGGACGGGTGCACGAGGTGCACGTGTTCGTCGACGACGAGGACCCCGAGGACTACTACATCGAGGAAGTGATCCCCGGGGACACGCTCGAGCGGGTGCTGGTGCGCGTGCAGTACGAGCCCACCGACCTGGCCAAGCGCATCAAGCAGGCGCTGGACGCGAAGGTCCGGGAAGGCTCGGTGAAACCGAAGGAGTCGGTCTCGCTGACCGACTTCTACGAGCAGGCGATGCGGGGATACACCTACCTCGCCAGCGTCTGAAGCGAGCTCAGCGCTCCTGGCCCCGAGCCGGATCGCGCAGTCCCAGCTCGTCCAGCTTGCGCAAGAGGCTCGAGCGCGCGATGCCCAGCTCGCGCGCCATCGCGCCGCGCCGGCCGCGGTGGCGTTCCCAGGCCGAGCGGATGGCCATCTCCTCGATCTGCTCGAGCGTCCGGCCGCGCAAGTCGACCAGGTCGCGTCCCTCGCCCGGGTCGGTTCCCGCCGGGCAGCTGCGCTGGCCGTCCTCGATGCGCAGCGCCGCGCCGCGGATGATGGGGCCGTCGGTCAAGATCGCCGCCAGCTGGACCACGTGCCGCAACTCGCGGGCGTTCCCGGGCCAGGCGTGCGCGACCAGGCGCGCACGCGCATCCGCCGAGAAGCCGCGCTGTGCACCGCCGGACTCCTGCGCCAGGAAGTGCTCCGCGAGCGGCAGGATGTCCTCCCTGCGGTCCCGCAAGGGCGGCAGCGAAACCGTCAGCCCGGCCAGGCGGTAATAGAGATCCTCCCGGAACGATCCGGCGCGCACGAGCTTCTTCAAGTCGCGGTGCGTGGCGCACACGATCCGCACGTCGATGCGACGCGGCCGTGGAGAGCCGACCGGCTTCACCTCGCCCGCCTCCAGCGCGCGCAGCAGCTTGACCTGGAGCGGAAGCGGCAGATCGCCGATCTCGTCCAGGAAGAGCGTCCCACCGTCGGCGGCGCCGAACGCTCCGGGGCTGGAGCCGATCGCCCCGGTGAACGCTCCGCGCTCGTGGCCGAACAACTCCGCCTCCGCCAGCTCCGGCGAGATGGCGCCGCAGTTCACCGGAACGAAGGCTTCGCCCGCCCGCGGGGACAGCTCGTGCACGGCGCGGGCGGCCACTTCCTTGCCGCTGCCGCTCTCCCCCAGGATGAGGACGGGGAGCCTGGACGGGGCCGCGCGCCGGAGCATCTCCAGCGCGCCGCCCAGGACCGGGTCGCACGTGATGACGCCGGGGAGCGGCGCCGGGGAAGCCGGGGCGTCACGTTCGATGCGCAGGATCTGCGAGCCGACGCGAAGGGTGGATCCAGCGGTGACCTCCGCCTGGGCGACCCGGGATCCGTCGACCACCGTCCCGTTGGTCGAGGCGAGGTCCTCGACCCACACCCGGCCGTCGCGCAGGTGCAGCCGGCAGTGGAAGCCGGAGACGAAGCGGTCCTCCAGCACCACCTGGTTCTGCGCATGCGCGCCCACCGAAACGGTGCCGCCGTCGAGCCCGATCCGCCCGACCGAGCCGTCCGGGGCGCGCCAGTGCAGCGCAAGTGGAACCGTTCCGGCGGGCTCCGGACGGCCGTGAGCGGTGACCCGTTCGCGCGGCGGATCGGAAACGAGCTGCAGGGCGCGGGCGGTCTCGGTCATGGGCTCTTCTCCGGGCGGGCACCGATCGATATGCCGCCAGCGCGCCCGCGCGAGTCGGATCCCTGACCGAGCCCACGCGTGGCACGCCGAAAAGCCTTTTCCTCCGGTCGGATCCGCTGGTCCCGCCGGTCGACCGATGGACGGGCCGGCTCGTTTGGCGGCCGTGGCGCCGTTATGCTCGGCCGGTGCCCTCTTGCATCGCCGTGCTCCTTCCGCAGAGCAGCTACCGCGCGGACGACCTGCTCGCCGCGGCCCGCAAGCTCGGAGTGGAGGTGTTCGCCGCCTCCGACCGGTGCCACGTCCTGGCCGAGCAATGGACCGAGGGCTCGCTCCCGCTGGACTTCACCGATCCGGAGCGCTCCGCCCGCGAGCTGGCGGATGCGGTCCGGTCCCGGGAGCCGCGAGCCGTGCTGGGGACCGACGACCAGACGGCCGTGATCGCCGCGCGGGCGGCCCGGCTGCTCGGGCTTCCGCACGACCCGCCCGAGGCCGTCGAGGCGGCGCGCAACAAGCGGCTCTCTCGCGAGCGCTTGCGGGAGGCCGGCATTCCCGTGCCTCGTTTCCAGGTAGTGGAGCTGGGCGGACCGATCCCGGACGAGGTCACCTTTCCCTGCGTGGTGAAACCGCTGGTCCTCTCCGCTAGCCGCGGCGTCATCCGCGCGGACGATCCGGAGGAGCTTCGCGCCGCGCTCGAGCGCGTCGCCAGGCTGCTCCGCTCGCCGCAGGTCGCCGTCCGGCGAGACGCGGAGCTTTCCCGCGTGCTGGTCGAAGAATTCCTCCCCGGTCCCGAGGTGGCTCTGGAAGGGCTGCTCACCCGCGGCGAGCTGACCGTGCTCGCGCTGTTCGACAAGCCCGACCCGCTCGACGGCCCGTACTTCGAGGAGACCCTGTATGTGACTCCTTCGCGCCATCCCCAGGAGCTGCAGCGGGCGGCGGCGGACGCAGCGGCGGGCGCCGCGCGCGCGCTGGGGCTCTCGCACGGCCCGATTCACGCCGAGCTTCGCCTGACCCCGCAGGGTCCACGCATCCTGGAAGTGGCTGCGCGGTCGATCGGCGGTCTGTGCGGCCGCGCGCTCCGCTTCGGCGTGGGCGTGACGCTGGAGGAGTTGCTCCTCCTCCATGCCCTCGGCCGCGCTCCGGCGCTGCCTCGCGAGCGCGCCGCCTCGGGCGTCTTGATGCTGCCCATCCGCCGCGGCGGAGTGCTGCGGGAGGTGCGGGGGATCGACCGGGCCCGCGCGGTGCCCGGGATCACGGACGTGGTGGTGACTGCGCACGCGGACGAGGAATTGGTCCCTCTGCCCGAGGGCGCCAGCTATCTGGGGTTCGCCTTCGCCCGCGGCGAGACGCCCGCCGAAGTCGAGTCGTCGCTGCGGCTAGCCGGTTCGTTGCTCGAGCCGGTGGTCGATCCGAAGCTGCCGACTCGAACCGGCTGAGCCTGTCCTCTACACCCGGCCGAACTGGCCGGTCAGCGGCTCGCTTCAACAGAACCAGGGCTCGGTGAGCCGGGCCACCTTGCGGGACGCCCGCCGGGGCGGCTCGTGCGGGCGCGGGTCGGCGAGCGCCCGCAGCTTACGGAACGTCTCCAGGGGATCGGCTCCGGCTTCGGCCTGCGCCCTGGCCAGGTCCGCCGACGCGCGCCAAAGCTCGTCGACCCGGGGATCGGGGTGCGTCCAGCTCCAGCCGAACTGATCGGGCTCGAGCTTCCCCAGCCACGGGCGGGGCTCCTCTCCGTCGAGGATCGCCGACCCTGGAGGGATGAGCAGCCGGAGCGTGTACTGGACCGGATCGATCTGCTCGAGCAGATCGTGCCGCTCCGCAAATTCGAACAGGGCGGCCACGTCGCGCAGCTCGGTCCACGGCGTGTAGGGGAGCAGGGTGGGCCGCAGATCGATGCCCGCCGCCCGGACCAGCCGCAGCGCGATCGGGACATCAGCCGCGGAGTGCCCTTTGCGCAGCGCCGACAGGACGGCGTCGTTCAGCGACTCCACCGCGCTGGTGATGAACAGGCACCCGCAAGTGGCCAGTTGCGGAAGCATCTCCCGGTGGGCGAGCAGGTGCTCGATCTTGATGGTGGCGTCGAAGGTGACCTCGGGCCAGCGGCTGTGCAGCTCGCGCACCAGCCGCAGCGCGTGGGTGGGCCCGTTCAAGAAATCGGGATCGCCAAAGGAGACGTGGCCCGCGCCGGCCGCGACCTGCTGCTCCACGTCCGCCAGCACCGTTTCGCGCGGAACCGCAACGAACCGCCCGCGGTACACCGGCACGATCGGGCAGTGGCGGCAGAGGTGCTTGCAGCCCCGGGAAGCTTCCACCGAGGCGACCAGCCTCTGCTCGGAGCCGACCTGCAGGCGGGCATATCGCTCGAGCAAAGGCAACCCGGCCCGGCTGGGCACCGCCGGAGCGCGCTTGTCGCGCTCGATCCGCGCGGCGCCGAGGGCCGTGCGCACGCCCGGGACGGCGCCCGGGTCCCCGCGCTCCAGCGACTCCGCCAACAGGCGCAGCGGCACGTCCGCCTCGCCGCCGATGACCGAATGGGCGTGCCGCTCGAGCAAGTGCTGAGCGTTCAACTCCGCGTAGACCCCGAAAAAGCACACGTGCGCGCCGGGCGGCGCGCGACGCGCCAGGCGCACGCCGAGCCGCAAGGCGGTGTGCATCGGCACCGAGACGGCGACCAGCCTGGCGCGCCGCAAGGCCGCCTCGTCGACGGCCTCGACGGAGACGTCCAACGCGGCCGGCTCGAATCCCGCGCGGCGCAGCTCGGCCAGCGCGGTGGCGGCTGCAACCGGCTGCCGGCCCAACTCGTAGCAGGAGACGATCAGGATGTCGCCGGGCTGGCGCACCCTACCCCTTGGCCTCGGGCGGCCTGTAGTCGGGCGGGAGCGCCGCGCCCTCTCCGAAGAAGTACTTCTCGGCCTGGTCGAACAGGATCTGGTTCGCCTGCTCGCTCCCGCCGGCGAGGCGGTACTCGTTCATGATCATCTTGAAATGCTCCAGCCACATCTTCCACGCTTCCTGGGAGACGCTGTCGTAGATGCGCTGCCCCAGGTCGTTGGGGAACGGCTTGAACTCCAGGCCGGGCAGCTCGCGCTGGAGCTTGACGCACTTCACCATCCTCGCCATCGGCACCTCCTCTGAAGGGTGTATCACCAGGCCGTCCCGAAGGCTCGCCGCCCAGGGCAGGCGAGCAGGCTGGGGCCAGCATGATACCGTCCGGGGCGATGCCGCCGCCCTTGGATCTCCAGCTCCTGCGCCTGGTCAATCGGGAGGGGTCCCCATCGCTGGACCACCTGATGGCGGCCGCTTCCAACCGGTACCTGCTCCTGGCGGTCGCCGGCGGCATGGCCGTATACTTGGGGCTCCGCTCGCCGCACCGCTGGCTGGCCGCCGTGCTCCTGATCGTCGCGGTGGGCGCCGCCGACCTGATCTCGGTGCGCGTGGTCAAACCCGCGGTCGAGCGCTCGCGCCCCTGCCAGTCGCTCGCGTCGGTGCGCGCGCCGCTGGGGTGCGGCTCGGGCCAGTCGTTCCCCTCGGCGCACGCAGCCGACTCGGCGGCCGCCGCGGCCGTGGCGATCTGGGCCGCGCCGGCCACGGCCCCCTTCGCCCTGGCGGTGGTCGCGCTGGTCTCCGTCTCCCGCGTCTACCTCGGAGTCCATTACCCGTCCGACGTGGTGGCGGGGTGGGTGCTGGGAGCGGCGGTCGCCGCGGCGCTGATCACCCTTGCGCGCCTGCGGTACGCGGTGCGGGTGCGTTGAGGGCCTCGCGGAGCGCCCGCCGCCCGCCCCCGGCCGCCCAGGCAGGCGCGGGACCACCCGCCATGCATAGTTTGGCTGGCGATTCCCTCGGAGAGGAACGCATGAGCATCATCGGATTCCTGATCTTCGGTCTGGTCATCGGACTCATCGCGCGCGCCATCTACCCCGGACGCCAGTCGATGGGATGGCTCGCGACCGCCGTGCTTGGCATGGTGGGCTCGCTGGTGGGCGGACTCATCGGCCACGCGCTGTTCGGCAACCGGTCCGCCGCGGACGGCAGCTGGGGGTTCACGCCGGGCGGTTGGATCTCGTCGATCGTAGGCGCGATCGTCGTCCTCTGGGCGTACCTGGCCTTCGCGGGCGGCCGGCGAAGCGCGGTCTGATCGGCCGGACCGGGCCGTTCGTCGCCCGCCGCGACATTTCCGTTTTGCCCGGGCTGAGCGAGGATGCGCCCGGTGCGGACGGACTTGTGGATCTTCCTCGCCGGCCTGGTGGCGGGCAGCGTGAACGCCGCGGCGGGCGGCGGGACCCTGCTCGCCTTTCCCGTCCTCCTCGGCGTCGCGCACCTCTCGCCGCTGGCCGCCAACACGACCTGCACGGTGGGCTTGCTCCCGGGGATCGTCGCCTCGACCGGCGGCTACTGGCGGGAGCTCGCCGCGCATCTGCGCCGCGACGCCCGCCGCCAGTTGGTTCCTTCGGCGCTAGGAGGCGTCCTCGGCGCCTGGCTCCTTCTTTCGCTCGGCGGAGCAGTCTTCGCGCTGATCGTGCCGTGGCTCTTGGTTGCCTCCGCCATCCTGATCGCCGTCCAGCCGCTTCTGGGACGCTGGCTCGCGCTGCATCGGCCGGAGCACGGATATCCCGCCGCGTTGGTGGTGGTTCCTTTCCTGGTCTCCGTGTACGGAGGCTACTTCGGGGCGGCGCAAGGCATCCCTTACGTGGCCGCGATGGGCCTTCTCCTCTCCCGCCCGATCGGCGAGCTGAACGCGCTCCGGATCCTGAACGCCATGGTGAACAACCTGCTCGCGGCGCTCACCTTCATCGCGCTGGAGGCGATCCGGCCCACCGGCGCGCTCGACTTCCACGCGGTGCTTCCGCTGGCGCTGGGATCCCTGGCAGGCGGCTGGGCCGGAGTGCGCATCGTGCGGCGGCTGCCCGCGACCGTGCTGCGCGGATTCGCCGCCTGCATCGGTGTCGCGATCGGCTTCTATCTCGCGTTCAGGCGCTGACGCGCGCCACGCCGGCAGTGCCCCCGAGTTGCCGCAGCAGGTAGAAGAGGCTCGCCGAGGTGGAGAGATCACGCGCACTTGCAAGGAACGGCGATGTGGGCGCATGTGTGGGCCGCCGGCGGCCGATTGATTTCGGCCTGACTGTTTGAGGTCAAAGTATATGGCCGAAACCCCTGGAGGCATGGCATAGAACGGCGGACCGCGCTGTTGAAGGACGCGTCACCCGGAGGAGAATCCCCATGCGCTTCAAGAAGCTGACCGACTACCTGTTCTCGATCTCGCTAGCCGCCGGCCTCGCCGCCTGCTCCGGCGCGCAGCCCAAACCCGACACGCAGGCGAACAAGGCCGAAGAGAAGCCCGCCGCCGTCGCCGAGGCGCCCAACTCGACGCCTGCGTCCGACACCAACATGGCGCAGGGCCAGGCAGAGTTGGAGCGGGCGATGGAGGCGCTGCGCAACGTGAGCGTCTTCTTCGAGTTCGATTCCTCGACGCTGACCAGCGAGGCGAAGGACCGGCTCTCGACGGTGGGCACCATCCTGGCCAAGTACCCGTCCCTCAAGGTCCACATCGAGGGGAACTGCGACGAGCGCGGCTCGGAGCAGTACAACCTCGCGCTCGGCCAGCGGCGCGCGGACTCGGCGAAGCGCTACCTGGTCTCGATGGGCGCGCACGACCGGCAGCTCACCGCGATCAGCTTCGGCGACCAGAAGCCCAAGGCGACCGGCCACGACGAGGAAGCCTGGCGCCAGAACCGCCGCGACGACTTGACCATCCCCGCCTCGTACCAGCCGAGGTAGGAGACCAAGAGCGTTTCCCACTTCCAGGCCAGCTCATCGGCCGGAGCGGGCTTCGCGGAGGATCGCGCGGGATACGTCGTGGAGGCCGGGGGTGGTGGCGAGGATCTCGCCGGCCCGCAGATCCACAGGGGAGCCGTCGAAGTGGGTGACCAGGCCGCCGGCCTCGCGGACGAGCACGACGCCGGCGGCGACGTCCCACGGCTTGAGTCCCTGCTCCCAGAAGACGTCGAGCCGGCCCGAGGCGACGTACGCGAGGTCCAGCGCCGCGCTGCCCAGCCGGCGAGTCCCTCGCGCCAGCTCGGTGAAGCGGCCGAACGCCGCGACCATCTCGGGCAAGCGCTCGCGGTGCCCGTAGGGGAAGCCGGTGCACGCCACGGCCTGGTCCAGACTGGTCGCCTTCGACACCGAGAGGCGGCGCGCTCCCACGAAGGCCCCGCCGCCCCGGTGTCCCCGGAAGGTCTCCGCGCGCATCGGGTCCACCGTGCAGCCCGCCACCGGTTCCCCGGACAGCTCCGCGGCCACCGTGCAGGCGAAGACCGGGAGCCCGTGCGCGTAGTTGGTCGTTCCGTCGAGGGGGTCGACCAGGAAACGCAGCTCGCCGCGCCCGCTCTCGCCGCTCTCCTCGGCCAGCACCGCGGCCCCGGGCGCGCGCTCGCGCAGCAGCGAAAGGATGCGCTCCTCGGCCGCGCGGTCGGCGTCGGTGACCAGGTCGATCGGACCCTTGAGCGCGATCTCACGAGGCTTGTCGAACAGCTCGCGCAGCACTTGCGCGCCGGCTTGCGCAGCCACCACGCAGATGCGCTCCAGCTCCGCGGGCGTCATCGGGCGGCCAGGGCCTCGAGGAGCTTCTTGTGCAGCCCGCCGAATCCGCCGTTGGACATGGCGAGGATGACGTCGCCGGGCTTCGCCTCGCGCGCGAGCAAGGCCACGATCGCGTCCGGCCCCTCCATCCATCGCGCCGGCGTGCCGGCCGCGGCGATCTGGTCCGCCATGCGGCGCGCGTCGACGCGCTCCGACTCCGGCACCTTGGCGATGGCCGTGGGCTGGCTGATCACCGCCTCGGCGGCCCCCGCGAAGGCGTGCGCGTACTCCTCCTGGTGGATCTTGCGCATGGCGGTCTGGCTGCGCGGCTCGAACACCGCCACCAGGCGGCGCCCCGGATATTGCGAGAGCACCGCCGCGATCGTCTCGCGCACGGCGGTGGGATGGTGGGCGAAGTCGTCGATCACCGCGATCCCCCGCGGCTCGCCGCGCAGCTCCTGCCGCCGCTTCACCCCGCGGAAGGAGGCGAAACCCGCGGCGATCTGCTGCGCGGACAGGCCGAGCGCGCGGCAGGCGGCGTAGACGCCCAGTGCGTTCTCCACGTTGTGCCGTCCGGCCGCGGGGAGCGTGACCCGGACCTCGGGCGAGCCGCGGAAGACGACCTCGAACGACGCGCCCGCAGGGCCCAGCGACAGACGGCGGGCGGTCCAGTCCGCTTCCGCGCCGTCCTTGGAACTGTAGCTCTCGACGCGGCACTTCGCGAAGGAGGCGAGCCGCTTCCAGTTGGGAAAGGTGGAGCACGCGGCGGCGTAGCCGTCCGGCGGAAGCAGCGCGTAGAACTTCTCGAACGCGCTCTCGTAGTGCGGCGTGTCCCGGTAGATGTCGGCGTGATCGAACTCGGCGCCGGTGACGATCGCGGTGCGCGGGCGGTAGTGGAGGAACTTGGGTCCCTTGTCGAAGTAGGCGGTGTCGTACTCGTCGCCCTCCAGGACGAAGTGCTCGCCCTTCCCCAGGCGGAACCCCTCGTTGAAGTTGAGCGGCACCCCGCCCACCAGAAGGCTGGGGTCGCGCCCGGCGTGGTGCAGGACCTGCGCGAGCAGGCTGGTGGTGGTGGTCTTGCCGTGGGTGCCCGCGACGACGACCGGATGGCGGGTGGCGAGGAACAGCTCCTCGAGCGCCTCCGGGAAGCTCATGTGCGGGATGCCGCGCCGGCGTAGCGCCTTCGCCTCGGGGTTCTCCGCCCGGATGACGTTGCCGACCACAGCCAGGTCCGGCCTGGCCGCCTCGAGATTCGCCGCGGCGTACGGCGTATAGGTCTGGATCCTCCACTCGGCGAGCTTGTCGGACATCGGCGGGTAGACGTTCTCGTCGGAGCCGGAGACCTGGTGGCCCGCCGCGCGCAAGAGGCCCGCGAAAGAACCCATCCCGGTGCCGGCGATGCCGAGCAGGTAGACGTTCATCGCTCGGCGGACCGTAACATTGGTCAGACGCGGCCGCGCTTTTCCAGCATGGGGTCGATCTGGACGAGCTCGCCCTCGCCCGCATCCAGGGTGTGCGTCACACCGAACGCGACCGGCTGGTTGCGGCCGTCGTGGCCGAAGGGCGCGCCCAGCGCCACCGGGACACCCAGGGTGGACAGCCGCTCGGCGACCGCATCGTCGCGGCCGTCGTTGTCCTCGCCTTCCACGGAGAGGTCGCCGACGACGAACCCGAGGGCGCCTTGGAAGGCTCCGGAGAGGAGCAGCTGCGTGCAGAGCCGATCGAGCCGGTACGCCGGCTCGTTCAGGTCCTCGAGCAGCACGATGGCGCCGCGGAAGCTCGGCTGCAGCGGGGTGCCGCAGAGCGAGGCGAGCACAGCCAGGTTCCCTCCGCGCAGCGGGCCCTCGGCGCGGCCTTGCCTCACGGTCCGGGGCTTCCAGCGCACCGGCTCCGGCAACGCTCCGACGAGCAAGGCGCGCAGCCGCCCCAGCGCCAAGGCGTCGTCGTCGAGCTGGGTGCACATCGGACCGTGCACGCTGGGCATCTTGGCCCGCCACCACAGCTCGTGCAGCACGGTCGCGTCGCTATAGCCCACCACCGGCTTCGAGATCAGCTCCAGCGGGATGCTCGTTCCGATGCGCAGGAGCCCGTACCCGCC
>DATFTN010000107.1:0-2472 GCA_035261845.1 Myxococcales bacterium
AGCCGCGATCAGGCCGACTTCACCCAGCGCCTCTTCGACGGCGGCCGCGCCACGCAGGCCGACGTGTACGCGGCGCGCGCGAATCGGGACAACGACGAGATCAACCGGCTGGGGCAGGAGGCTCGGGTCGAGCTGGCCCGCCAGGACCTGGCCCTGACGCTGGGGGTCGACCCGGCCGAGCCGCTCACGATCGCCGAGCCGGCGGCCATGCAGCAGGACCCGTCGGCGCCCCCGCCCGCGAGGAACGCGGTGGAAAAGGCGCTGTCGCAGCGGCCCAGCCTCAAGGCCTTCGCGCTGGCCGCGGAGGCGCAGCGGAAGAACGAGTCGGCCGCCAAGGGCGGCTATTGGCCGCAGATCTTCCTGAACGCGAACTACGGGCGCAGCACGAGCGACCTCCCCTCCTTCGATGATCCGGACCTGAGCCAGAACAGCCAGCTGACCGGGGGAGTCTCCCTGTCCTGGAACCTGTTCGCGGGCCTCTCCACCAAGGCCAACGTGGAGAAGGCGCAGCTCGCCGTTCTGTCGGCGGTCAACGATCTGGAGAACGGGCGCCGCGGCGTCGCCTCCGACGTGGAGCGCGCGGTCGCGCAGTTGGCGGTGGCCGGGCAGCAGGCGCGCATCGCCGCGCAGACGCTGCAGAACGCGAGCGAGAACTTGCGGCTGGCGCGCACCCGCCAGCTAGTGGGCGTGGGGACGCAGCTCGAGGTGCGCGACGCGGAGCTGAAGCTGACGCAGTCGGAGCTGGCGCGCGCCAACGCGCTGGTGGACGGACACGAAGCGGAGTCGGCGCTGCGCCGGGCGACCGGCGGTTAGGGGAAGGTCAATGACGACGGGACGCTGGATCATCGCAGGGATCGTCGTGGCGGGGGTGTTGGCCGCGACCGTGCTGGGGCTGAGGCCCCGGCCGCCTCCGCCCGTCGAGATCACCACCTCGGTGGCCAAACGCGGCCCCATCACCCGCCTGGTGACCGCCGCCGGACACCTGCAGGCGCACCAGACGGTCAAGGTGAGCTCGAACATCTCCGGCGATCTGCTCTCGCTGGCGGTCAAGGAAGGCGACCGCGTGGCCCAAGGCCAGGTGCTCGGGCAGATCGACCGCCGGCTGCAGGAATCGCAGGTGGCGCAGTTCCGCGCCGGCGTGTCCAACGCGCGCGCCACCATCGATCAGATCGTCGCCAGCATCGCCCAGGACAAGAGCGAGCTGGGGCGCACCAAGACCCTGGTCGACCACAAGCTGGCCAGCCAGTCCGACCTGGAGAAGGCGGTGACGCTCCTCAAGGTCGACGAGGGCCGCCTGGCCGCGCAGAAGGAGATGGTGGCGCAGAACCAGGGGCAGCTGGAGACGGCGCTCTACAACCTCTCCCGCGCCACGCTGACCGCGCCGATCGCGGGAACCATCCTGGAGATCCAGCACAAGGTGGGCGAGCGCATCCGCGGGTCGGATCTGTCCGAGGACGTGGTGCTGATCATGGGCGGCCTCTCCGACATGGAGGTGAAGGCCGAGGTGGGCGAGCACGAAGTGGTCGGCATCCACGAAGGCGACGAGGCGACCATCGAGATCGACGCCATGCCCGACAAGCAGTTCAAGGGCTACGTCTCGGGCATGGTGAAGAACGCCCAGATCAAGAACCCGGGCACCGACCAGGAAGTGACCACCTTCTTCGTCCGCGTGGCCTTCGCCGAGGCACCCGAGTCGGCGCTGCCCGGCATGTCGTCAGCGGTGTCCATCGCGGTGGCCACCCATGACAACGTGGTGAGCATCCCCATCCAGGCGGTCACCAGCCGCGAGCCGAAGAAGAAGGAGCAGAAGTCGGCTCCCCGCGAGGGCACGCTGGTCGCCGCCGCCCCCGGCGCCGCCACCGCGACCGCCTCTTCCTCCGACGCCCCGCCGGCGGCCGCCGCGACCGGGAAGCCGAAGCCGGTGAAGGTCGTGTTCGTGGTCAAGGACGGCAAGGCGGAGATGCGGGAAGTGCGCACCGGCATCGCCAGCCGGACGGACATCGAGATCCTCGACGGCATCAAGGACGGCGAGACGATCGTCGACGGACCGTACCGGACGCTCGCCCGCGAGCTGCAGGACGGGCAGGGCGTGAAGCTCCAGGCGCCGGCCAAGGCGGGAGACCAGAAGGGCCCTCAGGGCGGCCGTAGCTAGCGCGCCAGGTAGCCGCGGCCCTCTCCGGAGAAGACATGGCGCTCATCGAATTGGAGAACATCGTCAAGACGTACGACCTGGGGCACCAGAAGGTCCCGGCGCTCCGGAGCATCGACGTGCGCATCGAGCGCAACGAGTTCGTCGCCATCGTCGGGCAGTCGGGCTCGGGCAAGTCGACGCTGATGAACATCGTCGGCTGCCTGGACGTGCCCACCTCGGGGCGCTACCGGCTCTCCGGGCGCGACGTGAGCGACCTCTCCGACGACGAGCTGGCCGACGTGCGAAATCTCGAAATTGGCTTCGTCTTCCAGAGCTTCCAG
>DATFTN010000108.1:0-2706 GCA_035261845.1 Myxococcales bacterium
GACGGCCTCCAGGTTGTCGAGGGGCTCGCCCATCCCCATGAAGACGGCGTTCCGCGGCGCGAATCCGAGGTGCCGCGCGACCAGCGTGTACTGGGAGACGATCTCGGCGGCGTCGAGGTTGCGCAACAGGCCGAGGCGGCCCGTCTCGCAGAAGACGCAGCCCCGCGCGCACCCGACCTGGCTGGAGAGGCAGACGGTCCACCTCTCCTTCGCGCGCACGTCCGAGGCGGCCTGGTGGATCGCGACCGTCTCGACGAGGTTGCCGTCGCCCAGACGAACGGCGAAGCGGACCGTGCCGTCGGCGTCCCGCGCCACCTCCGCCGCGGGCAGGTCCGACTCGAACCGGGCACGAGCCTCGGCGAGAAGCCCGCGCGCGGGACGCTCGCGGACCGCGCGCCCGGCGAGCCCGGCGACCAGGGCGCGCGCCAGGACGCGCGCGGCGCCGGGCGTGGCGCCGCGCGCCGCCGCCCAGGCGGCGAGGTCGGCCTCGGTCTGTCCGGCGAGGTGCATCGGGCCCGTTTCCACAGCACTTCCATAACATCCGCGAGCGAAAAGCGTAGCGCCGCCGAATACGGCGGCGACTAGCGCGCGGAGTGGCGAGGGGCCAGCGCCCGGTAAGCGCGCGCGTCGCGCCAGCGCGGCACGCCGGTCGGCCGCCGCGCCCAGAAGTTCACCACCAGGGTGACCCGCAGCCTGCCGCGCGGACCAGGCAGCCTCCCTCCCGGCGTCCGGCCCCGCGCATCGAGGACGCCGTGGAAGAGGCCGCCATCGAACGCCGCGTACCGGTTGCGGCGCGTGGCGACCACCTGCAGCTCGCCCGCAACCGCGGGCCTGGGCTCGCCGCCCGGACCGGCGCGCTGGTCGGTGACCGCGAGCTGCCCGCCCCGGACATGGTTGAAGAAGAACACGGTCGAGAGCAGCGGGTGCCGCAGCCCGCGCGCCGCCCGCACGTCCTGGTCGAAGTGGAACCCGACCGGCACCTCCGTCGTATACGACCGGCCGATCCACCACTCGGCCCCGGCGCAGCGCGGGCCCGGCGCTGCCAGCCGCCAGAGCGCGAGCACGGCCTCCTCCACGGGGTTCGCGGGCGATTCGCCGCGCACGAGCCAGAAGGTGGTGAAGTAGCTTTGCCGGAGGCGCTCGGTGCCGAGCCTTGCGATGGCGCGCCTCGCCCGCCGCACGACCGGTTCCTCCAGCGCCGCGTCGCGCACCCGGACCAGCCCGGTGGGAAGCGCGCCTGCCGGGGTCGCGAAAAATCCACTTCGCATCTTGTGATCCCGCCTTGCGTTGTGGCAGAGAGCCTCGATGCTGCATCCGCAGGACTGGACCATCGAGCGCGCCCTCCAGCTCTACAACATTCCCAACTGGGGGGCCGGGTACTTCAACATCAGCTCGAAGGGCCACCTGGTCGCCCATCCCTACGGCCAGCCCGGCCCGGTGATCGACCTGATGGACGTGGTGGACGACATCCGCGAGCGGAAGCTCGGGTTCCCCTGCGTGGTGCGCTTCCAGGACGTGCTGCGCTCGCGCGTCAAGCAGCTCAACGAGACCTTCCGCGCCGCCATCGCGCAGCACGGCTACAAGGGGCAGTACTTCGGTGTCTACCCGACCAAGGTGAACCAGATGCGCGAGGTGGTCGAGGAGATCCTCGACGCCGGCGCGCCCTATCACTTCGGCCTGGAGGCGGGCTCCAAGGGCGAGCTGCTCATCGTCCTCGCGCTCAACACCGACCCCGAGGCGCTCACCATCTGCAACGGCTACAAGGACGAGGAGTACCTGCGGCTGGCGCTGCTCGGGCGCAAGCTGGGCCGCAAGATCATCGTGGTAGTCGAGAAGCTCTCCGAGCTGCCCGAACTGCTCCGTCTTGCGGAGGAGATGAACGTCCACCCGCTGATCGGGCTGCGCAGCAAGCTCTCCACCAAGGGGACGGGCAAGTGGGAATCCTCCTCGGGAGACTTCGCCAAGTTCGGGCTCACCACGCCCGAGCTGATCCAGGCGGTGAAGATGCTCAAGAATCGGGGGATGGAGGGCGCGGCGAAGCTGTTCCACTTCCACGTGGGCAGCCAGCTGACCGACATCCGCACCGTCAAGGACGTGGTGAACGAAGGCGCGCGCATCTACGCCAAACTGCGAAAGATGGGCATTCCCCTGGAGTACTTCGACGTGGGCGGCGGCCTGGGCGTGGACTACGTCGGCGCGCGCAGCACCGCGTACGTCTCCTCGCTCAACTACTCGGTCGAGGAGTATGCCGCCGACGTCGTCTACACCGTCCAGCAGATCTGCACCAACGAGGGCGTTTCCGAGCCGCACATCGTCAGCGAGTCCGGGCGGGCGCTCACGGCCCACCACTCCTGCATCCTGATGAACGTCTTCGGCCACATCGAGTTCGGCGAGAACGGCGCCGAGGTCTCCGACGGAATCGCGGTCCCGGTGCCCGAGTCGCCGGACACGCCCATCGTCCGCGAGATGCGCGAGATCGTGGCGGGACTCACGCCGAAGAACTCGGGCGAGACGTACAACGACGGCGTGGCGAAGAAGGAGCAGGCGCTCACGATGTTCAAGCTGGGCATCCTGGGGCTCGAGGAGCGCGCCATCATCGAGGGGCTCTTCTGGCGCCTGTGCCGCAAGCTGGTCGGGATCAACAAGCGGCGCAAGCGCGTCCCCGGGCAGACCCGCGGGCTGGAGGACCGGCTCGCCGACCAGTAC
>DATFTN010000109.1:0-5131 GCA_035261845.1 Myxococcales bacterium
CGACCCTTGGTCTCCATTGCTTTTCAGGGTGAGCTGCTCGGATGGTCGGGTAGCTCCAACTGGCGCCTGGCCGCTCTCGACGCGTCGCGTCCCGCCCCGGAACGAGTCGAGACGCGTAACGATGAATGGTTCAACTCGTCCTGGGGCTCACGATTCATCACTTTTCCAGTCGCGCGCACGAACGGCGTTCGGAGGCAGGAGATCGAACTCTCCGCCTGCCAGCACAAATCGACGCGCGTCTCGGTTGCTTTACAAGGGCGTCGGGCGCACGGACGGCCCGCAATCCGGTCGCGAAAGCGTTGCCGCGTCGACCTGGACGAGACTGGCCTCGTCTTCCAAGTCGAGTTCACTGAAAGACATTTGGTTCAGCCGGCTGAACCAAACCTCGACGAACGCACTGCGTCTGACCAGGGACACTTCCGGGAGGCAGCGGCTCTAGTGGGACGAGTGTGCGAGTTGAACTCCTCGCCAGCGCTCCGCTCCCTTGGAAAGCAACAGAGACCAACCGTCGCGCATCCTCGAACGTAAGAATGCGCCACCGATCCGCAACTTGGCTGGCGTGCCCGAGACGAAAAGTGACGAATGATCAGTTCCTGGGGCGGGTCGCGATGCGTCAAGCCAGGGTGGCCGGAAGTGCCTCCCGGTGCCCCGGGCGAGCCACTCTTCGCCTGACTACGCTGGGCGGCCACCCGAAAAGCAAACGGAGATCGACGCCAACTCATGCTCGGACGCGGAGCTCGCTTGCGCGCCCGAAAGCGAGAAGCTACTGCCCGCACTCACCCGAGGTTGCGCAGCAGGAAGCCTTCGATCTTCGCCCAGGCGAGCGCGGCCTGCTCCGAGTCGTGGTGCTGCGGGCGGTGGTCGTTCAGGAAGGCGTGCCCCGCGTCGAAGACGTGCACCTCGCTGCCCGCGCGGTGGGCGATGGTGCGGCGCAGCTCCTCCACGTCGGCCAGGGGGATGCTGGTGTCGCGCGCGCCGTAGATACCGAGCACCGGGCACCGCCCGCGCCGCGCCGCGATCAGAGGCTCGGCCGGATGGCGCAGCCGCCCGTAGCAGGCCACCGCCGCATCGATCGGGTCGGCGGAATAGAGCAGCGACAGCGTCCCACCCATGCAGAAGCCAAGGCACCCGATCCCGCGCGCTCCGCGTTCCCGCAGGCAGGCGGCGCCGGCGCGGAGATCGTCCAGCGCCCCCAGCCAGCCCAGCCGCTGCAGGCGCTCCATCAAGACGGGCATGGGAGCGTGGTCCGGGTCCGGCAACGGGTCGCGGGCGAACACCTCCACCGCCGCGGCGCGGAAGCCGAACTCCGCCAACCGGCGGGCGCAGGAACGGATCCAGGCGCTCACGCCGAAGATCTCCGGCGCGATCACCACCCCGGCGGCGCGCGGCGATCCCGTCGGCTCGGCCAGGTAGCACGGGATGGCCGCGCCGTCCGCGCCCCGCAACGTTACCTCGGACTCGGTCACGCCCGCTTCTTGGCCCATGTGACCTCCAGCAAGTAGACGACCACGGCGAGGTTCACCGCCAACAGGCCGATGCGCAACCATCCTGGCTTGCGCACCGCCAGGATCAGCTCCAAGGGCAGGAGCGCTCCGGTGGCCACCACCACCAACCAGGGCGCCCACCACCGGCCCGCCCGCAAGGCAAGTCCCTCCACCGTCGAGAGCGCGGCGTCCGCGAGCGCGCCGGCTGCGGCGAGCTTCACGTGCCCCGTGGTCCCGGTGAGCACTATCGCGGTGGCCGCCTGGAGGGCCCACGCGCGCGAGACGTGGTCGAGGATGATCTGGGCGAGGGTCGCGGCGCCCGCCTCGGTCCCCCGCAGGAGCAGCGCCAGCAGCAAGACGCCCAGCACGAGCTCCACCGCTGCCTTGAGGAGCTTGTAGTCGATGATCGCTTCGAGGCCGATCGCGCGCTTCAACGAGGCCCTCAGGACATGGGCGCCAGCGTCTGGACCAACTCGAGCAGGCGGTTCAGGTCGAACGGCTTCTCCAAGGATCGGACCCCGAGCGAATCGGCGATCTCGCGGCCCGCGCTCGATCCCGTGGTGAGCACCACGGGCACATCGGCGAGATTGCCCCCTTCGGCCCGCAGCGAGCGCACCAGCCACCCTCCGTCTGCGTCCGGCATCATGAAGTCCACCAGCACCAGCGCGGGCTGATGCTGCCGGGCCATCTCCACCGCGCGGTGGGCCTCGCCGCAAGAAAGCACCGAATACCCGGACATCTCCAGCAGATCGACGAGCACGGTCCGGCAGTCGTCGTCGTCTTCGACCACCAGGATGGAGGGCCGCTCGTTCATCCGGCGAGGAAGCTACTCCCTGGCGGCGCGCCTTGCCATGGCTACCCTCGGGACCCTGGTCGGCCTGTGGACAGCAGCGCGGATTCCAGCGCCTCGACGAGCTCGGAGAGGCCTCCGTCGGCGACCGCATCGACGCGCAGGCCGGCCGCCCGTGCGTCGCCGGCGCAAGTCCGCCCCATGCAGGCCACCAGCGCGCGGCCGGCCAGCCCCGCTGCCTCCGGGCCGAAGAGCGCGGCGAACCCGCGCGCCGCGCTGCCGCTCGCGAACGCGATGGCGTCCATCGAGCCTGCGCGCAAGAGACGCGCCCCTTCGGGATCCGGGGCCGGCGCGGGGACCGTGCGGTACAGCACCGGGGACGACACCCGCGCCCCGGCTCGCTCGAGGCCCGCAGCCAGCGCGGGGTTTCCCCCCTCGGCCCGCGGCAGCAAGACGTCCTTGCCCGCGACGAGCGCGGCGAGCATCTCCACCAGGGTGTCGGCGCCCACTCCCCGCGCCGGAGCGAGGACCGGAAGGCCCCGCTCGACGATACGTCGAGCCGTCCCCTCCCCGGCGGCGGCGATGCGCACGCCCCGCAGCCAGGCGAGGTCGACCCGGGCCAGGAACCGTTCGGCGGCGTGCGGAGAGGCGAGCACCACGAAATCCGGCGCGGCCCCGGTGCGGAGGCGGCGAAGGGCCTCTTCGAGAGGGGCCGGATCGGCGGGGTCCGCGAAGGCGATGCACGGCAGCGCCACCGGCCGGGCGCCCCGCGCCGAGAGCAGCGCGGCCAGCTCGGCCTGGTCCTCCGCGGCCCGGGTCACCAGCACGCGCTTCTCCGCCAGAGCGCTCATCGCTTCGCCGGGGGGAGCCCACCGCCCTGGGCGCGCGCCGCCTCCAGGAGGGGCGCGGCTCCGGCGTCGAGCAGCTTCGCCGCCACCTGCGCACCCAGCTCCTCGGGTTCTTCGCCGCGGGCCTCGGCGCGCAGCACCTGCACTCCGCCCCGCCCGTCGGCTCCGCCGAGCGCGGCGCGCAGGTGGAGCGCCTTCCCGTCCCGCGCCGCGTAGGCGGCGAGCGGAAGGGTGCACCCGCCCGACAGCTTCGCCAGAAGGGCGCGCTCCGCGCGGACGCAGGCCGAGATCTGCGGATCGTCGAGCGGGGCGGCCGCCGTCCAACCCTGGCTTCCGCGCCGCGCCTCGATCGCCAGCGCTCCCTGCCCCGCCGCCGGAAGCGACACCTCGAACGGCAGCACCTCGGTGACGTGCTCCTCGAGGCCCAGGCGCCGCAGGCCGGCGAGGGCGAGCACCACGGCGTCCAGGGGCCCTTGCGGGTCGCCTCGCGCCGGCTCGCGCGAAACGCCCCCCGCCAGCCCCGGCACGGCCTTGGAGAGGCGGGTCTGCACGTTGCCCCGCACGGGCACGATGACCAGGTCGGGCCGCAGCGAGAGCAGCTGCGCGGCCCGCCGGAGGGAGCTGGTGCCGACCCGCGATCCTTTCGGCAGGCGCTCCCAGGTGCGCGCCCGGGGCGCCACCAGCGCGTCGCGCGGGTCGTCGCGCTCGGGAAACGCGCACAGTCCGAACTCCTCGGGTAGGGCGAAGGGGACGTCCTTCGCGCTGTGCACCGCCAGGTCCGCCCGGCCGTCGCGCAGCGCTTCCTCCAGCTCCTTGACGAACAGCCCCTTCCCGCCGACCTCGGCCAAGGGCCGATCGAGGATGCGGTCCCCGGTGGTGGTGATGCGCACCAGCTCGGCGGCGTGGCCGCGGGTTGCGAGCAGATCGCGCACGCGCCCGGCCTGCCACATCGCGAGCGGGCTCTTGCGCGTCCCGATGCGCAGAGCGCTCATTTGCGGCCCGTCAGGGGGAGAACGTCCGCTCCAGCTTGCGGATCCCGGCTCGCGGCTTGCGGTTCGCCCGAAGCCGCCGGGGAAGAGTTCTCGGATCTTGGCGCCTCGGGTTCGGCGTCCGGGAGGCCGAACAGCTCGGCGGCGGCATCGGCCAGCGGTCCGCCGTGCTCGCCGCGCAGCCGGGCGGTGGGGCCGTGCAGCAGCTTGTTGACGATTGCGCCGGCCATGGAGCGGAGGCTCTTCTGGTGGCGCTCGCTCAAGGGACCCAGGAGCGCCAGGGTGCGCTCGACCTCGGCGTCCGCCAGCGCCTGGGCGTGGGCCCGCAGCCGGGCCAGCACCGGCACCGCCGCCCGCTCCTGCTTGGCCCGCGCGTAGGCGACGGTCTCCTCGCGCACGATCGCCTCGGCTCGCTGGACCTCCTGCCCACGCAGGTCGCGGTTCTGCGCGGCGACGCGCTCCAGATCGTCGAGGTCGTACACGTAGACGTTCTCCAGCTCGTTCACGGCGGGGTCCACGTTGCGCGGCAGGGCCAGGTCGATCAGGAACAGGGGCCGGAACCTCCGCGCCTTGATCCCCCGTCCGACCACCTCGCGAGTGACCAGCGGCTGCTGCGCGGCCGTCGAGCAGAGCACCACGTCCGCCCGCTGGAGCAGCGCGGGCAGCTCGCCCAGGCCGACCGCGATTCCGCCCACCTCGGCGGCCAGCGCCTCGGAGGCGGTCCCGGTCCGGTTGGCGACCAGGAGCTCCGCGCCGCTCGCCTGCAGCTCCCGGGCGGCCAGCTGGGCCATCTCGCCCGCGCCGATCAAGAGCACCGCGCGGCCCGCCGGATCCCCCAGCACCTTGCGGGCCATCTGGACGGCCACGCTGGAGACGGACACCGCGCCGCGGGCGATGGCGGTCTCGGTGCGGACCCGCTTGGCCGCGGAGAGCGCCGCCGAGACGACCCGGGCGAGCGCGGCGCCGCCGGCCCCCGCCTCTTGCGCGCGCGCGTGGGCCTCTTTCACCTGCCCCTGGATC
>DATFTN010000110.1:0-5441 GCA_035261845.1 Myxococcales bacterium
CGCGCGCCGCCGAGCGTGCCCTGGCATTGCCGCAGCGCCTCCCGCCCATCCTGGAGCGCGCGTGAGCCTCGGCGATTGGGAACCAGTGATCGGCCTCGAGGTGCACGCCCAGCTCCTCACCAGGAGCAAGATCTTCTGCTCGTGCTCGACCGCGTTCGGCGCGCCCCCGAACACGCAGGTCTGCCCCGTCTGCCTGGGCCTCCCCGGCGCCCTGCCCGCGCTCAACCGAGGCGCGGTGGAGATGGCCATCAAGGCCGGCAAGGCGTTCGGCTGCGCCATCGCTCCGCGCAGCGTCTGGGCGCGGAAGAACTATTTCTACCCGGACCTCCCCAAGGGGTATCAGATCTCCCAGTACGAGCTGCCCATCTGCAAGGGCGGCGCGATCCCGGTGCCGCAGCCGGACGGGAGCGTGCGCAGGGTGGCGCTCACCCGCATCCACCTGGAGGAGGACGCCGGCAAGAACGTGCACGGCGCGGGCGGGTCCCAGGTGGATCTGAACCGGAGCGGGGTTCCGCTGGTCGAGATCGTGGGCGAGCCGGAGCTGCGCAGCGCCGAGGAAGCGAGCGAGTATCTCAAGGCGCTGCGGCTGGCCCTCATCTACCTGGGAATCAACGACGGCAACCTCGAGGAGGGCTCGTTCCGCTGCGACGCGAACGTCAGCGTGCGCCGCCGCGGCACGCAGAAGCTCGGCACCCGGGTCGAGCTGAAGAACATCAATTCGTTCCGTTTCGTCCGCCAGGCGATCGAGCACGAGATCGACCGCCAGGTGGCGCTTCTCGAGAAGGGTGGGAAAGTGGTGCAGGAGACGCGCCTGTTCGACAACGAGAAGGGCGAGACGCGACCCATGCGCACCAAGGAGGAGGCGAACGACTACCGCTACTTCCCGGAGCCCGACCTGCCGCCGCTTCTGGTCTCGCGCGAATGGGTGGAGAAGGTGCGGATCCCGAAGCTCCCGCACGAGCGCATGGCCGAGCTGGTCGCCGCGGGCGTTCCGCCAACCGACGCTCGGACGCTGACCGCCGACCCCCGGCTGGTCGAGCTCCACGCCCGCATCGCCGAAGCCGCCGGGCCCGACTCCGCCAGGAGGGCCGCGAACGTGGTCACCGGCGAGGTCGCCCGCCTGCTCAACGAAGGCGCCGTGGACCTCGAGGCGCCTCGCTTCCAGCCGGCCCAGATCGCCGAGGTCTTCCGGCTGCAGGACGCAGGGACCCTCTCCTCGACGGCGGCGAAGGACGTGATCGCGGAGGCGCTCCGGACCGGGAAGGCACCCGCGGAGATCGTACGGGAGAAAGGTCTCGCGCAGGTGTCGGACGAATCCACCCTGGAGGCGGTGGTCGACGAGGTGATCGCGCGCAGCGCCGCCGAGGTGGCGAAGTACAAGGCGGGCAAGAAGAACCTGCTCGGGTTCTTCGTCGGACAGGCGATGAAGGACCTGAAGGGCAAGGGCAACCCCGGCGTCCTCAACGCGCTCTTCAAGAAGCGCCTCGACTGACCGGTGACCGCGCTCTTCTCGGTATGCATCGTGATCTCGCTGGCGCTGGACGCGGCGGTGGTCTTCTCGCCCGAGCGCGTCCGCCGCCGGTTCGCCGTCGCGCTGATGGCGGTGCTCTTGCTCACCTGGGTGTTCCTGGCCGTGGCGCTGTTGCAGATCGCCTGGCGCACGGAGAGCCCGCTGATCCCCGCGGCGGGCATCCGCCGCCCCGACCTGGTGCAATCGGCCGGGCACGAAGTGCTGGTAGTGCTCGCCTCGCTCGGGGGGCCTGCGCTCCTGGCGACCTTCCTGGGCGGAGCGGCGCTGCGCACCTCGCGCCGCCGGCGGCCGCGGCCGGGACATATGGAGAGGATGAAGTGATCGCCCAGGTCGCAGAGGCCGGACCGCGGCTGGAAGAGGTGGGCGCCTTGTTCCTCGAGTACGCCCGGACGCTGGATTTCTCGCTCTGCTTCCAGGGCTTCGATGAAGAGCTGCGCGCGCTGCCCGGAATGTACGCGCCGCCCCGAGGCCGCCTGCTGCTGGCGATCGAGGACGATCGGCCGGCCGGCTGCGTGGGGCTGCACCCCTGGGACGGGGACGCCGCCGAGATGAAGCGCCTCTACGTCCGGCCGGCCTACCGCGGACTCGGCCTGGGCCGCACCCTCACCGAGGCCGCCCTCTCCGAGGCGCGCTCGATCGGCTACCGCAGCATCCGCCTCGACACCATCCCCTCCCTCATGCAGCCCGCCATCGCCCTCTACCGCGAGCTGGACTTCCGCGACATCCCTCCCTACCGCGACAATCCCATCCCCGGCGCCCTCTACCTCGAGCTCCACCTCTAGCCGCGCACGTGACTACAAACGTTCCACGCAGAGGGCGCGGAGGAAAGGGAGGGCGCGGAGGTTCAATTGATTCGAAAAACCACAAGCTCCTCCGCGACCTCTCTCTCCTCCCCTCCTCCGCGTGAAACGCTTTAGGCTCACAGATCGGCTACAACGGGCGTATGGGGTTCAGGACGTTGGAGTGGAGGGAGGGGGAGCTGTGGCTGCTCGATCAGCGGAAGCTGCCCGGGCGGGTGGAGGAGGTGCGCGTCCAGACAGCGGCGGAGGCGGCGCGGGCGATCCGGGACATGGTGGTGCGCGGGGCCCCGGCGATCGGGTGCGCGGCCGCGTACGGAGTGGCCCTGGCCGCGCAGGAGGCGGCCCGGGCGGCGGATCCGGACCGCGCGTTCGCGGCGGCGGTAGAGCAGCTGCGCGCCGCCCGGCCCACGGCGGTGAACCTGCGCTGGGCGCTGGAGCGGCTGTCGCAGAAGCGCGGCGCGCTGCTCGCGGGAGGCGCTTCCCAGGCCGCGGCGGCCGCGGCGCTGCTCGAAGAGGCGCATCGAGTGCTGGCGGAGGACCTGGCCGCTTGCCGCGCCATCGGCCGGAACGGAGCGCAACTGGTCCCCGACGGCCGAGGCATCCTCACCCACTGCAACGCCGGAGGCCTCGCCACCTCCGGGTACGGCACGGCGCTGGGAGTCGTTCGCGCCGCGCTGGAATCCGGGAAGAAGTGCGCCGTCTACGCCGACGAGACGCGCCCCTGGCTCCAGGGCGCCCGGCTCACCGCCTGGGAGCTGCTGCAGGACGGAATCCCGGTCACGCTGCTGCCCGACGTCGCCGCCGCCTCCCTGCTCGCCTCGGGCAAGGTGGGCTGCGTGGTGGTGGGAGCCGACCGGATCGCGCGCAACGGCGACACCGCGAACAAGGTCGGCACCTATCCCCTGGCGCTAGCCGCGCACGCCGCCTCGGTGCCGTTCTACGTCGCTGCCCCGATCAGCACCGTCGACCTGCGCGCGGCCAGCGGGCGCGACATCCCCATCGAAGAGCGGGGCGCCGACGAGGTGACGCACCTGGCCGGGTCGCGCGTGGCCGCCGAAGGAGTGCGCGTCTTCAACCCCGCCTTCGATGTGACTCCCGCCCGCCTGATCTCCGCCATCGTGACCGAGCGGGGCATCGCCCGGCAGCCTTACGAGCCGGCGCTCTCCGAGCTTTCCTTGACAGAGCGCGGGGGCGCGGGCTAGATCCCGCGCTCTTTTCCGCGCCAGGCGGCGGGATTTCCCTGTCAGCCCGGCTGGTGGACGAGCCGGAAAAGCCAAGGAGCGGTTCGATGTACGCAGTGGTCCGCACGGGCGGCAAGCAGTACCGCGTCAAGCAGGGCGACCTGCTCAAGGTGGAGAAGCTGGAGGAGCCGGTGGGCGCGACCGTGGCCCTCGAGGTGCTGGCGGTCGGCGAAGGCGAAGGGATCCAGATCGGGACCCCTACCGTCGGCGGCGCCAAGGTCGAGGCCCAGGTCGTCTCGCACGGCAAGCACCGAAAGCTGTGGCACTTCCGGACCCAGGAAGAGGGCTGGGACCGCATCCGCGGACACCGGCAGCCCTACACCGAGTTGAAGATCACCGGCATCTCCGGATAGGCGAAGGGAAGTCGAGGAACATGGCACACAAGAAAGGGCAGGGGTCCTCCCGCAACGGCCGCGACTCGCCGGGACAGCACCGCGGGGTCAAGGTGTTCGGAGGGGAGCGCGTGGTCCCCGGCAACATCCTGGTCCGGCAGGTGGGTACCCGGGTGCACCCCGGCCGCGGCGTGGGCATGGGGCGCGACTTCACCATCTATGCGGTGGTCGAGGGCGAGGTAAAGTACCAGAAGAAGGCCGACGACCGCACCTACGTGCACGTGGTGCCGGGCAAGCCGCGCGCCGAGGCCTGATCGACCGGGTGACTGTGAGAGATGTTGGGGGGTCCAGGGGGGAGCGAGCTCGCCGATCGATGCTACGGCCTTGCGGCCTCCGCCCGTCGCCGGCAAAGCCGGCTCCTCCGTGGTGGAGGCGCCGAAGGCGCCGGATCGAAGAGCCCGGGACCGAAGGTACAGCGGTCATCCGGGCGAGCAATTTGCGTCACGATGCACTTCATCGACGAAGCCGAGATCCTCGTCAAAGCCGGCGACGGCGGGCCCGGAGCGGTGGCCTTCCGCCGGGAGAAGTACGCGCCCCGCGGCGGCCCCTCGGGCGGCGACGGCGGGAACGGCGGCGACATCGTCCTGCTCACGGACGATCGACTCACCACGCTGCTCGACTTCCGCTTCAAGCGCGAGTACCGGGCCCGCAACGGGGAGCCCGGGCGCGGCCGCGATCAGAACGGCCACGCCGCCCCGGAGCTCCTCCTCAAGGTGCCTCCCGGAACGGTGGTGAAGGACGCCGGGAGCGGCGAGGTGCTCGCGGACCTGCACGAAGACGGCCGGCGCTGGGTGGTGGCGAAGGGCGGCCGGGGCGGGCTGGGCAACATGAACTTCGCCACCTCCACGCTGCAGGCGCCCCGCTTCGCCCAGCCGGGCACCGAGGGCGAGGAGAAGAGGGTCAAGCTCGAGCTGCGCCTGTTGGCCGACGTCGGGTTGGTCGGCTTTCCCAACGCCGGGAAGTCCACGCTGGTCTCGCGCCTCTCTCGCGCGCGCCCGAAGATCGCCGACTACCCGTTCACCACCTTGCAGCCGCACCTCGGCGTAGTGCAGTACAAGGGCGGACGGAGCTTCGTGCTCACCGACTTGCCCGGGCTGATCGAGGGGGCCCACGCGGGCGCCGGGCTCGGGCACCGGTTCTTGAAGCACATGCAGCGCACCCGCGCCATCGTGCACCTGGTCGACGCGGCGGCCCCGGGGCGCGACCTCCAGGCCGACTTCGACGCCATCAACCGCGAGCTGGAGCTGTTCGACCCGGCCCTGCGGCGCAAGGCGCAGGTGGTCGCGGCCAACAAGATCGACGTTCCGGAGGCGCGAGCGCGGGCGGAGGAGTTCGCCAAGAAGCTCAAGCGGCGCAAGATCCCCGTCCACCTCATCTCCGCGGCGACCGGAGAAGGACTGGGCGACCTGCTCGACGCGATGGTGCAAGCCGTGGACGCGGCGGGCCTGCCGCAGCCGCTCGAGCGCGACCTGCACCC
>DATFTN010000111.1:0-15467 GCA_035261845.1 Myxococcales bacterium
GATGGGGTGGCGCTGGGCGCTCTCGACGGCGTCGCTTCCAATTCCCAGGGACAGGTCACACGGGACAGGTGCTGTGAAGCTCCTTTGCGCAACCGATCGAAATCGCTTCGGCTTTTTCCAGCCCCTAAAGAAAAACCTCAATCTGGGCGTGCACCCCGTTGCCTCGAATGTCGGAGGGGGCTGCTACGATTCGGAACGTGGTCGAGGCTTCTCGTGATGGCGCGCGTCTAGCTCGAGCGCGCGGGCTGGCTCATAGGGGCGCAGATGTGCGCGCGGTCGCGTCAGACGTCGGGTTGCGGGCAGGCGGCGGGGCACGTGCACCGCCCGGATCTTCCGCAGGAAGACCGTCGCCGTTCAGCGGGCCTCTGCGATCGGGCCGATGCGGACTCGGGTAGCGCCGCCCAGGATGCGTGCCGCGTTGGTGTTCACAGCGTTGGGAGCTCGCGGCGGCGGCGCACGGGAAAGGCTGCGTCGATCCTGGCCAGCTCGTCCTCGCTGAGCTTCAGCTTCAGCGCGCCGGCGTTCTCCTCGGTGTGCTCGACCTTGCTGGAGCGGGGAATGGTGAAGAGCGACGGGCGCCGGGTGAGGAAGGCGAGCGCCACTTGTCGCGGCGTCGCACCGTGCGCGCGGGCCACCTCGGCGAGCACCTTGCCTCCGCGCGACTGCGGCGAGGGGAAGGTGCCCGATCCGAACGGGCTGTACCCGACGAACGCGATCCCCAGCTCCTCGCACAGCGGGACGAGACCCGCCTCGGCGTGGCGCTCCTCGAGGTGGTACAGCACCTGGTTGCAGGCGACCTTCCCGGGTCCGGCGATGGATGCGGCTTCGCGGAGCAGCTCCTCGTCGAAGTTGCTCACGCCGTAGGAACGGATCGCGCCCGCGCGTTGCAGGTCCTCGAAGGCGGCCAGCGTGTCCTCGAGTGGATGTTCCGACGACGGCCAGTGCAGCAGGTAGCAGTCGAGCCGGTCGGTCCGGAGCCGCCGCAGCGACCGCTGGCAGGCCGCCACCGTGCCGCGGCGGGAAGCGTTGGAGGGAAGCACCTTGGAGACGAGGAACACCTGATCGCGCCGCCCCGCGATCGCTTCGCCCACCAATTCCTCGACCGACCCGCTTCCGTACATCTCCGCGGTGTCGACGTGCGTCAGGCCCAGATCGAGCCCGCGACCGAGCGCCCTGACCACCTCGCGGCGATCGTTTCCTTCCAGCTGCCAGGTCCCTTGCCCGATGGGCGGGACCGCCGCCTTCACCGGCCCGAATCGGTTGCGCATCGCCTCTGGATGCGCTTCGAGCACCTTTTCCGCAACCGCATCGACCCGCGGCCGTCAGGCTCCGACGGTCCAGACGTCGCCGGAGTGGAGCAGCGCCTTCAGGTCGGGCGCGCGCTTGCGCGCCGCCTCGTCCTCCTGCTGGCGCGCCAGCGCATCGACGGTGGGCCGCTGGACCGCGCGGAGCACGCCCATCGGCTGGGGAAGGGGAGGCTCGAGGGCGGCCAGCGCCATCGCCAGGGCCAGGTCGTCGCGCGTCTCGTCGTGGATCAGCGCGTTGCCGCCGACCGGGCCCGCCTCGAGGCGGAAGCCGTCGCCGATGCGCAGCGCCTTCTCGTTCGACTTGCCGAACACCAGGGGCTTGCCGTGCTCGATCTTCAGCAGCGCGTCGTCGCGGACCTCGCGCTCGGACCAGGCGTCGAAGGCGCCGTCGTTGAACACCGGGCAGTTCTGCCAGATGTGGACGAACGCGGCGCCCTTGTGGGCCGCCGCGCGTCGCAGCACTTGCGAGAGGTGGGCCACGTCCGTCGCCACGCTGCGGGCGACGAACGTCGCGCCGGCCCCGAGGGCCAGCGTGAGCGGATTGAAGGGCCGGTCCACCGTGCCGTACGGCGTCGACTTGGTCTTCTTGCCCAGCTCGCTGGTGGGCGAGGCCTGCCCCTTGGTGAGCCCGTAGATGCGGTTGTCGAAGAGGAGGATCTTGAGATCCACGTTCCTCCGCAGGGCGTGGATGAGGTGGTTGCCGCCGATCGACAGCCCGTCGCCGTCTCCGGTCACCACGAACACCGTCAGCTCCGGCCGGGCCATCTTGAGGCCGGTCGCGATCGCGGGGGCGCGGCCGTGGATCCCGTGAATCCCGTAGGTGTTCATGTAGTAGGGGAACCGGCTCGAGCAGCCGATGCCGCTGACGAAGACGATGTTCTCCTTCGGCACCTCCAGCTCCGGCATCACCTTCTGCACGGTGGCGAGGATGGCGAAGTCGGCGCAGCCGGGGCACCAGCGCACTTCCTGATCGCTGACGAAATCCTTCTTGGCGAGGTTCAGCTTCCCGATCATGCGATCTCCTTGGCGCGCGGCGCGAGCTTCTCGATGGCGCTGCGCACCTCGGCCACGTGGAAAGGCTTGCCCTGGATCTTGTTGAGGCCGACCGTCTCCATCCCGAGCTGCCCGCGCAGGTGCAGCCGGAGCTGCCCCAGGTTCAGCTCCGGTACGAGCACCTTCCGGTAGCGGGCCGCGATCCCGGGAAGGTCGTGCGGCAGCGGCTGGATGTAGCGCAGGTGGACGTGGCCCACGCGCCCGCCGGCGGCGCGCGCGTCGATCAGCGCCTGGGTGACCGACCCGTAGGTGCCGCCCCAGGAGATTACCAGCACGTCGCCGTCGGGGTCGCCAGCCACCTCGGTGGGCGGGTAGGTGCGCGCCACCCGCTGCACCTTCTCCGCGCGCGTCCGGATCATCTTCTCGTGGTTTTGCGGGTCGTAGCTGACGTTGCCGGTCAGGGCGTCCTTCTCCAGCCCGCCGACGCGGTGCTCGAGCCCCTTGGTGCCGGGCACCGCCCAGGGTCGGGCCAGCGTCTCGGGATCGCGCTCGTACGGTTGGAAGCCCTGCGGGTCGGTACGCAGCTTGGGATCGATGCGCGGCAGCGCTTCCAGGTCGGGCAGCTTCCAGGGCTCGCTGCCGGTCCCGATTGCGCCGTCCGACAATAATATGACGGGCGTACGATACTCGATGGCGATCCGACAGGCCTCGATGCAGGCGTCGAAGCAGTCGGCGGGCGAGCGGGTCGCCAGCACCGGCACTGGCGACTCGCCGTTGCGGCCGTAGACGGCCTGGAAGAGGTCGGACTGCTCGGTCTTGGTGGGCAGGCCGGTGGAGGGGCCGCCCCGTTGGGCGACCACGATCACCAGGGGCAGCTCGATCATCAGCGCCAGGCCGATGGCCTCGGTCTTCAGCGCGACGCCGGGGCCGCTCGAGGCGGTCGCGCCCAGCGCGCCGCCGAACGAGGCGCCGATCGCGGCGGTGACGGCGGCGATCTCGTCCTCCGCCTGGAAGGTGGTCACCCCGAACTGGCGGTGCTTGGCCAGCTCGTGCAGGACGTCGCTGGCCGGCGTGATCGGGTAGCTGCCGAAGAACAGCCGGAGGCCCGACTGCCGCGCCGCCGCTATCAAGCCCAGCGCGATGGCGGTGGAGCCCATCACGTTGCGGTACGTGCCCGGCTGCAGGCGAGCAGGGGCGATCTGGTAGGGCGCATCGGCTGCCTCGGTGGTCTCGCCGTAGTAGTAGCCGGCCTTGAACGCGCGCACGTTCGCCTCGGCCAGGTCGGGCCGCTTGGTGAAGCGCTCGCGGATGGACTTCTCCTCGCGCTCCGTGTCGCGCGAATAGAGCCAGAAGACGAATCCCAGCGCGAAGAAGTTCTTGGTCCGCTGCACGTCCTTGGCCGGCAGCCCCATGCCCTCGCACGCGAGCGTCACCAGCTTGTCGAAGTCGATCTGGATGACGCGGTAACCCTCCAGACTTCCGTCGGTCAGCGGGTTCGATTTCCAGCCGGCGCGGGTCAGGTCCCCCGGCGTGAAGGAAGCCTCGTTCACCACCAGGAGCCCGCTCTTCTTCAAATCGCCCAGGTGCACCTTGAGCGCCGCCGGGTTCATCGCCACCAGCGTGTCGGGCTGGTCGCCGGCCGAATACACCTCGTGGGCCGCGAACTGGATCTGGTAGCCGGAGACGCCCGCGGTGGTGCCCGCGGGCGCTCGGATTTCCGCCGGGAAATCCGGGAACGTCGCCAGGTCGTTTCCGTGGAGCGCCGCCTCGCGGGTGAACTCCGTTCCAGTGAGCTGCATGCCGTCGCCTGAATCGCCGGCGAACCGGACGACGGCCTGATCCAGGTTGCGCGGCGTGCGAGCGGAAGTCTGGCCTTGCATCAGGTTGCCTCCACTGCGGGACTGACCGGTTGTCTAGCCCGGAAACCCGCCCCGCACAATTACTCCGCACGACGACGCAGAGCGTCGCCCTTGCGTCGTCCCTGCGATCAAACGTCGCGCACCGGCGGGCCCTTGAACCGCTGGCGCATCCAGAACACCCAGTACACGCCGAGCAGGGCGAGGGCGCCGGCAAACGTGTAGCCGGCCACCTGGTTGGGAGGCAGGACGAACAGGACGGTCAAGGTGCAGATCCAGAGCAGCGCTGCAACGTTCACCGCCGCCGACCAGCGGCCGAGGTGCCAGGGACCCAAGCGCGTCCATCGGCCGCTCTGGCGAGCGCGCAATCCGAACCAGATGGGCAGCCCGTAGCTGGCGTAGAGCGCGATGGTGGCGAGCGCGGTCATCGCCGTGTAGACCGCCTCGCGGTAGTCCGAGTACGCCTCCGTCCAGAGCGCGATGGCGAGCGCCGCGGCCGTCGAGACCCAGATTGCCACGTGCGGCGAGCGGTACCTGTCCGAGACCGTCGCGAGCTGACGCGAGAAGGGCAGCCCGCCGTCGCGCGCGAAGGCGAACAGCATGCGCGAGTTGGACGTTACCGACGACAGTCCGCAGAACCACATCGCCAGCACCGCGACCCAGACCAGCGCGCCGCCCAGGCGCGTGCCGAGGGCCATGCGCAGGACGTGGATGAACGGGTTATCCGCGGTCACGGCCGCGCCCAGGTCCCCGATCCCCAGCGTCACGGCGATGAGCAGCGCCCAGCCGGCGAGCGCGCTCACGGCCACGGAAAGGAAGATGCCCCAGGGCGCATTGCGGGTGGGATCGTGCGTCTCCTCGGAAACGTGGGCGCTGGCATCGAATCCGGTGAAGGTCCAACCTGCCTGCAGCAGGCCCAGGAGGAAGCCGAACCAGTAGGGCCGCGGAGCGTTGGTGAAGCGGGTGAGGAGGAACTCCGCCGGCTGGCGCGGAGCGAAGAGCGCCAGTGCGCCAACCAGCACTACGACTCCCGCGATATGCACCCAGGCGGAGAAGTCGTTGAGCCTCGCCACCAGCCGCACGCCGAGGTGGTTCAGTGCCGCATGGCTGAAGAGGACGGCCGCGTACACCAGAAGCGTCCGCTCCGGCGGGACGCCGAGGAGCGCCACCACGAATTGCGCGAGCCCGTAGTCGATGCCCGCGGTGATCGCGAACTGGCCGATGCAGTTGAGCCAGGCGGTGAAGAAGCCCGCCCCGCGCCCTCCCAGCAGCGCGGCCCAGTGGTACAGGGCGCCGGCGGTGGGGTAGCTCGAAGCGAGCTGCGCGAGCGAGGCTGCCACCGGCAGCGTGAGCAGCGAGACCAGCGGCCAGCCCAGCGTCATCTCCAGCGGGCCGCCATATTTCAGGCCGTGGCCGTAGAGCGTCACCGCTCCGGTGAGGATGGAGATGATCGAGAAGCTGATGGCGAAGTTGGCGAAGCCGCCCATGTCGCGGAGCAGCTGCTGCGCGTAGCCGAACCGCCGGAGCTGCGCCGCATCGCGATCGAGGGGGCCCTCGCCCATCTCCCCGCAGTCCTACCGCACGCAGGGCAGCCGGAGCGAGCGCTCCCGCTGGGTCCAGTCCTGCTAGTCTGGGCTGGTGGCTGCCCCTCGCGTTCCCCTGCAGATCGTCCCTCCGTCGCGGAGGCTGGACGCCGCTTTGCGGCTCGCGGCCGGGCCCAGCCCGGGGACGCTCTCCGCGACGCTGAGCTACCTCTGCGGCCAGCTCTCCGCGCTCTGCTCCTCGCCGATCGCGTCGGTGTACGTCCTGGAGGAGCGGGACGACCTGGTGCTGCGCGGGAACCACGGCTTTCCCGAGGCGGTGCTCGGCGAGGTGCGGCTCAAGGTAGGGCAGGGGATCACCGGAACGGCGCTGGAGACCATGCGGCCGATGACGGTGGACGACGCCGGGGTGATCGAGCAGTTCGAGTACTTTCCCCAACTCGCGGAGGAGCGCTACCCGGCTTTCCTGGCCCTGCCCCTGCTCGCCGGGCCTCGTCCGCGCGGGGTGCTGGTGCTGCAGCGCGAGGCGGGCCCGTTCTCCGAAGCCGACGTGCTGCTCGCCACGGCAGCGAGCCGCGCGGTCACCGCGGTCCTCGAGGCGCAGCATCCGCAGGGCGCCACTTTGTTGCTCCACGGTGCCGGGAACCACCGCGGGCGGGTGCTCGGGGCGGCCTGCGTGCTCTCCCGCGCGCTGCCGCGGCGGCAGCGTACCTCCGAGGTGGCCCCGGACGATCCGCACAGCGACCTGATGAACGCGTTCACCGCCGAGCGCGAGGAGATCCGCGTTCTGGCCGAGCGCGCCCGCGCCGCCCTGCACGAACGGGTGCGGGAGTTGGAGGAGGCCGCCACCGTGGTGGAGGACGCGCGGCTGCAGGAGCGCGCCATCGAGCATCTCTCGGCGGGCCTCCCTCCCTCGCTGGCGCTGGAGCGGATCGCGGCCGAGTTCGCCCGCACCCTGGCGAGCCACGGCCCGGCGGCGAGGCGCGCGGTGGACGTCGAGGCGTTCCTGGGAGCGGTGGCGCACCGCTACGCCGGAATGGAGCCGCTGCGAGTGCGCCGGGGCGAGCTGATCGTGGCGGTCCACCTCTCCGGGCTTTCCGCGCTGCGCGGCTGGGCGAGCGGCGCGGTGGGGGCGCTCTGCGCGGGCACGGGCGAGGATTCGACCGGAGCGCCGGTACTGACCGGGCTGGGCCTTCCGGTGGCGTCCGGGGTGCGGCAGCTTTTCGACGCGGTGGGAAACGGGACTCGGATCGCCCTCGACGCCGACAGCGGCGAGGTCTACGTCAACCCGAGCGCGGCGCAAGCCGCTTCCTGGCGGCGTTGAGGGCCGCCTCGTTCCCTTCCAACGTCCCCGCTCCTCAGTGCCGCGGCTCGGGCTCTCCGTGGACCGCTCCGTGCTCGTCCAGCTCGATCCCGAAGTACCGCAAGAGCCGCTCATGGTGGCGGCGCAGCCCGCGCACCCTCAAGGAGCGAGAGTGCGCGCTACGCAGCACGTGGCTCAACACCGCCACGCTCGCATCGCCCAGGTCGTCGACCGAGCCGAAGTCGAGCACCACTTCGTCGCTTTCTTCTTCCTTCACCAGCTCGCGCTCGAGAAGGAGCGCGCTAGCCGGGTCGAACCGTCCGGTGAGCCGGAGCAGGACCCGGCCTTCCGTCGTCTCCCGCTGCATGGAGCGCAGCCTGTACCCGGCAGGGGGGGCAGCTCAAGAGGCGGGCCCCCGCTCGTGCGCGCCCTCTGCGCGGGTCCTGCACCCCGATGTCCATTACCGGACGGCCCGCACCGCCTTCTCCAGGGCGGCCGGATCGGTGCGTCCGAGGAAGCTCTTCCACAGCTTTCCCTGCGAGTCGAACACGAACGTCGAGGGGAGCGTACCGTCCCAGGCGGGCTCTCCAACCGCCTTCGCCACCGGCTCCGGGTCCGGGGCGTCCAGCACCACGGAGGGGAGCTTCGAGACGCCGAAGCGGCGCAGGTCGCGCTTCACCTGCTGGAGCTTGTCCGGGCGGTCGATGCTGATCAGCAGCACGCCGACGTTCCGCTCGGGGAGCTGGTTGAGCAGCTTGCGGATGCGAGGGAACTCGTCGCGGCACGCCCCGCACCAGGTGGCCCAGAAGTGCAGCACGGCGGGACGGCCGTGCCCGGCCTCGCGGGCGAGGCTGCCCGCATCGGAGAGCGGCCGGACCTGCACCGCCACCGGCGGGTGGCTGGCATCCGGCGGCAAGGCGCCAGAGCCGAGGAGCAGGGCGATCAGCAGGGCGCGGGCCATCAGTCCAACTCGATCAGCTCGAAGCGGTCGCGGCTCGGACCCGGGTCGGGCGGAGGCGGCGGCCGGGGAGCGGATGCCGGCTGCGGCGGCAAGAGGCGGGAGAGCAAGGTCTCCAGCTTGCGCAGCGCTTCGTCTTCCCACGCCCGCAGCTGCTCGTCCTCGGGGCCGCCGGAGCCGAGAGGCAGCTCGCGGAAGAACAAGTTGATGAGCGCCGCCGGCCGGCCCTTGTGCAGCACCACCGCGAACCGGGCGTCGTCGTCCTCGTCCCGGAGCAGCATCGGCCAGGCCTCGCGCGACACGCCCAGGGAGCGGAGCAGGGCCTCGCCGTCGCGCTCGCGCTCCTCTTGCGGCCACTCGGCGAGGACCAGGACGTGCATCCGGTCGGCCAGCTTGTCCGCGAGCGGCGCGAAGGGGCGAAGGCTGGATTCGCTGGTGTAGCGGTCGGCGAGGAGCGCCAGGAGGGTGGGCTCCGGCCGCAAGTGGTCCGCCACGAGCTGGGTGATGGGAGTGCGCGACTTCCGCGCGGCGGAGAAGGAGACGACGGTCAGCACGGTGCCGAGCATAACCCGAGGTCAGGGTCAGGGTCAGGGTCAGGGTCAGGGTCACGGTCAGGGTCACGGCTACGGGCGTTTGGCTTGACCCGTGTTGCGCTCGCAGGACACCCTTCGAGTGCCCGTGCACGTCACCATCCTCAGCAGGAGCCTGACCATCTACACGACGCGGCGGCTCGCGCAGGCGGCGCGGCTGCGGCGAGCACGGGTGCGCGTGCTCGATCCGCTCGGCGTCGAGATGCATCTGGACGGCCGGCCGTCGGCCTTCTACCGGCAGCGCAAGCTGCCTCCCACCGACGTGGTGGTGCCGCGCATCGCGCCCTCGATCCAGGCGTACGGCCTGGCGGTGGTCAACCACTTCGGGATGATGGGCGTTCCGACGCTGAACGAGGCGGCGGCCATCGCTTCGAGCCGCAACAAGATGCGCTCGCTGCAGCTGCTCGCGGCCAGCGGCGTGCCGGTCCCCGCCACCGTGATGGCCGCCACCGCCGCGGACCTGCGCGCCATGGTCGAGTTGGTCGGCGGGGTGCCGGTGCTGATCAAGCTGCTCACCCCGGCCGAGCGCCCCGGCGTGATGGTCTGCGAGAGCTTGCAGTCCATGGAAGCTGCCATGGAGGCCGTGCTTTCGATGGGCCACAACCTGCTCGTGCAGAGGTACGTCCGGCGCAAGCGGGAGCGCGATCTGCGCGCCCTGGTGGTCGGAGGGCGAGCGATCGCCTGGGTCGAACGGCGACCCCGGCCCGGGCGCCTGCTGCACACCCTGGCGCGCGGGGCGCAGCTCAAGGCGGTGCGGGTGCCCGCGGCGGTGGATCGGATCGCGGTGGAAGCGACGCGCGTGGTCGGGCTCGAGGTGGCCGCGGTCGATCTGATCGAGACCCACGCCGGCCCGATGGTGTTCGACGTGAACTCGAGCCCGGGTCTCAAAGGGTTGGAGCGCGCCACCGGAAAGGACCTCGCCCTCCCCATCATCGGCCGGGCCGAGGAGCTGGCCCGCTCTCAGCCCCACCGCAAACAAGCCCCCTGACCCGGACTTGCAACATTCCGGGGTTTCTGGCGTCTAAGAGGTATGCGGAACTGGCGGATGGGTGTGGCGCTGGCGGGCCTTCTGGCGGCGCCGGCGTTCGCGGAAGTGGACGCGCACGCGGATGCGGCGAAGGCCTACAAGATCGAGACGAGCCAGGCTCCTTTGAAGGTGAAGAAGGGGGAGAAGGGAAAGGCGAAGGTGGAGGTGGTGCCGCGCAGCGACGCCCACGTCTCGCCGGACGCTCCCCTGTCGGTGACCGTCTCCGCGGGACCGGCGCTGGATCTGCCCAAGCCGAAGCTCGGGCGGACCGACGCGAAGCCGACCGGGGCCAAGGGGGTCGAGTTCGAGGTCCCGTTCGTGGGCAAGCAGCCGGGAAAGGACGAACTGAAGGCGCAGGTCACGTTCTTCATCTGCACCGAGAAGCTGTGCGAGCGGCAGAAGCGCGAGGTCGCGCTCGCCGTCGTGGTGGAGTGAGCCGGTTCGTCTACGGGATGAACCCGGTCCTCGAGGCGCTCAAGGCCCATCCGCAGGACGTGGTCCGGGTTGTCCTGGAGCGCGGCCGCGACGGGCGCCGCTCGCACGGGGGCGATCGGGTCGCCGAGGCGGCCTCGGCGGCCGGCGTCCGCATCGAAGAGGCGCCGCACGGCGAGCTCGCCCGGAGGTCCAGGGGAGGCGTCCACCAGGGCGTGGGCGCCGAGATGGCTGGGTTCCGCTACGCCGAGCTGCCGGATCTCTTGGCCGCGGCCCGGTCCCGGGCCGAGCCTCCCTTCCTCTTGCTCCTGGACGGCGTGACCGATCCGCAGAACCTCGGGGCGCTGGTCCGCAGCGCACACGCCCTGGGCGCACATGGGGTGGTGCTGCCCAAGGATCGGGCAGCCGGGATCACCCCGGCCGCCTCCAAGGCCGCGGCCGGAGCCTTGGAGCACTGCCCCGTGGCGCGGGTGACGAATCTCTCCCGGGCGATCGACGATCTAAAGGAGGGGCGGGTCTGGTCGATCGCGCTGGCCGCGGACGGCGACCGCGACCTGTCCGAGGTGGACCTGAGCGGCGCCATCGCGCTGGTTCTGGGCAGCGAAGGCAAGGGAGTGCGGCCGCTGGTACGCAAGACCTGCGATCTGGTGGCCCGGATCCCCATGCGTGGACGAGTCGGGTCGCTCAGCGTTGCCGCGGCCGGCGCGGTCGCCTTGTACGAGGCCGCCCGGCAGCGTGGCGGCGGGCGGAAGGCTTCTTGACAAGGCGCGCAAGGTCTTGTAGACCCCCTCGTCCCCGCAGGGTCCGGGGAAGGCGCGCGCGCAGTGAACATGAATCATTCCGGGGACTTGAGGCTGGCGTAGCTCAGCCGGCAGAGCACCTGCCTTGTAAGCAGAAGGTCGCGGGTTCGACTCCCGCCGCCAGCTCCAGAGGCTCAGGGCCGACGCCCCCTCCCCCAGGAGGACGCACGACACGGATGCGGAGGACGGGCTGAACACCGGAGGGGTTCCCGAGCGGCCAAAGGGAGCAGACTGTAAATCTGCCGGCTTACGCCTTCGAAGGTTCGAATCCTTCCCCCTCCACCAACTCCGCCACTTTCGACCGCGGGAATAGCTCAGCTGGTAGAGCGTCAGCCTTCCAAGCTGAATGTCACGGGTTCGAATCCCGTTTCCCGCTCCATGCAGCGATCACAAGGAGAGGAGAATGCGGGCCCACCTAGCTCAGTTGGTAGAGCACGTCCTTGGTAAGGACGAGGTCACCAGTTCAATCCTGGTGGTGGGCTCCAACCTCCGAAGGGTGAGGGAATGAACCGGACGATCATCACGCTCGAGTGCAACGTGTGCAAGGAGCGGAACTACACCACCACCAAGAACAAGCGGACCATGACCGACAAGCTGGTCAAGCCGAAGTTCTGCCCCCGGTGCCGCAAGCACACCGACCACAAGGAGAGTAAGTAGGCCAGTAGCTCCAATGGTAGAGCGGCGGTCTCCAAAACCGCATGTTGGGGGTTCGAGTCCCTCCTGGCCTGCCAACTTCGAAGCTGCTGAAGAGAGACGATGACGAACACGCGGATCGTACAGATCGGACTGGTTGCGCTGGCCATCCTCACCGGGCTCTTCCTCGAGCACGTGCTGCTGGTCGGCTTTGGCGCCTGGAGCGTCACGCAGCCGCTCACCCGTCCCTTGTGGAACGACTGGACCTGGTCCTCGTTCATCGGGCTGGCGATCGGGGCCGCGGGCGCGATCTACGTGTGGGTGACGCCGAAGGTGCGCGACGTCGCGCTCGACATCGTGGCCGAGCTGCGCAAGGTGAGCTGGCCGGGCCTGCCCGAGACTCGGGCGGCGACCGTCGCCGTGATCGTCGCGAGCCTCATCGCGGCCGCTCTGCTGGGGCTCTTCGACGTGTGCTGGCAGTTCCTCACCGACAAAATCCAGAACCCGAGTCTGTAGAGAAGATGACCGCCATGGCTTCGACCAAGATCGACAAGAAATGGTACGTGGTGCACACGTACTCGGGCTTCGAGAACAAGGCCAAGAAGAGCCTCGAGGAGAAGATCAAACAGAACGCGCTCGAGGAGTACTTCGGCGACATCCTCATCCCGATGGAGAACGTGGTGGAGATGGTGAAGGGGGAGAAGCGCGCCTCGAAGCGCAAGTTCTTCCCCGGCTACATCCTGGTGCAGATGGAGCTGAACGACCGCACCTGGCACCTGGTGAAGAACACCCCGAAGATCACCGGATTCGTGGGGAACGCCACCAAGCCGCCCGCGGTCAGCGAGCACGAGATCGCGCGGCTGACCACCCAGCTGTCCGAAGGAGCGCTCAAGCCCAAGCCCAAGGTGGAGTTCGAGGAAGGCGACAACGTGCGCGTGGTGGACGGCCCCTTCTCGAACTTCAACGGCACGGTCGAGGAAGTGAACCCCGACAAGGGCCGGGTGCGCGTCCTCGTCTCCATCTTCGGCCGCGCCACCCCCGTCGAGCTAGATTTCATGCAGGTGGAGAAGACTTGAGCAGGAGGAGCAAGTGAAGAAGGTCACCGGAATGGTCAAGCTGCAGCTCCCCGCGGGGAAGGCGAACCCTTCGCCGCCGGTGGGGCCTGCGCTCGGCCAGCACGGCGTGAACATCATGCAGTTCTGCAAGGAGTTCAACGCCGCCACCCAGGCGCAGGCCAAGGAAGGCCTGATCGTCCCCGTGCTGATCACGATCTATTCGGACCGCAGCTTCACGTTCGTGGTGAAGACGCCGCCGGCCGCCATCCTGATCAAGAAGGCCCTCGGGCTGCATACCGAGAAGAAGAAGGGCTCCGGCGCGCACAACCCCGGCAAGGAGAAGGTGGGGAAGCTGACCCGGCGGCAGCTGGAGCAGATCGCGAAGACCAAGATGCCCGACATGACGGCGGGCTCCCTGAAAGCGGCGATGAACAGCATCGCGGGAACGGCGCGCTCGATGGGCGTCGAGGTCGAGGAGCGCTGAAGATGCCCAGGCACGGGAAGAAGTACGAGGAAGCGGCGAAGCTGGTCGACCGGAACAAGCGCTACAGCGTCGACGAAGCGTGCGCGCTGGTAGGCAAGACGGCCAAGAAGAAGTTCGACGAGACGGTGGACGTCGCCATCCGGCTGGGAGTCGATCCCAAGCACGCCGACCAGATGGTCCGCGGGGCGGTGGTGTTGCCCCACGGAATCGGGAAGACGGTGCGGGTGGCGGTGTTCGCCAAGGGCGACAAGGCCCGCGAGGCGCAGGAGGCCGGCGCGGACACGGTGGGTGAAGCCGACCTGGCCGCCAAGGTGCAGGAGGGCTGGCTGGACTTCGACGTGGCCATCGCCACTCCCGACATGATGGGCGTGGTGGGCCGCCTGGGTAAGGTGCTCGGCCCGCGCGGTCTGATGCCGAACCCGAAGGTCGGCACGGTCACGGCCGACGTCTCGCGCGCGGTGCGGGAGGCCAAGGCCGGCAAGGTCGAGTTCCGGGTGGAGAAGGCAGGCATCGTGCACGTGCCCGTCGGCAAGGCTTCCTTCGATGCCAGTAAGCTGCTCGACAACGTCAACGCGATCCTGGAGACCATCTTGCGGGCCAGGCCCGCCACGGCGAAGGGGATATACCTCAAGGGCGTCTCGATGAGCACGACGATGGGGCCAGGAATCCGGCTCGACGCCGCCGCCATCACCGCCGCCCACAAGTAGGAAGCTTGTGGGGGGTCCAGGGGGGAGGCGACCGCCCCCCTGGTAGAGGCGCCGAAGGCGCCGGATCTAGAGCCGTCGCTGGAGGTAGGGCGCAGGAGTCGAGCAAGGACCCGCAATGGAAACCAAGCGCCGAAGGCGCCGGATCTAGAGCGGCTGATCGAAGGTACAGCCGAGGAATTGGACAGGAAGGTGGGTGAACAACGGCCATGCAGCGCAACGAGAAGCAGGAGACGGTCGGCGCCCTCCGCGCCAAGATGGTCAAGGCGAGCTTCGCCGCGGCGGTCGGCTACAAGAATATCGACGCCGAGGCGACGGTGAAGCTCCGGAAGACGTTCCGGGAGGCGAAGGTCGACTACAAGGTGGTCAAGAACACCCTGGCCAGGCTCGCCGCGAAGGGTACGCCGCTGGAGCAGTTCGCGGAGCAGCTGACGGGACCCAACGCCCTCATCCTCGGGTACGACGACGTCGTCGTACCCGCCAAGGTGCTCCGGGAGGTGCTCAAGGAGCAGGGCGAGAAGATGAACGTCAAGGCCGGCGTGGTCCAGGGCAACCTGGTCGACGCCAAGGGCCTGAAAGCCCTGGCAGACATGCCGGGCTTGCCCGAGCTGCGGGCGACGTTCCTGGGGATGCTGTCCGCCCCGGCCAGCAAGCTGGTCCGCCTGCTCAACACGCCGGGCGGCCAGCTCGCCCGGGTGCTCCAGGCAAGGAGCGAGAAGGCCGCCTAGGGGCGGCGAACGTCGTAAGGCAGTTCAACCCTTTGCGTCCCACGCGACGCGTCGTTAAAAGGAACAGTTCCGATGGCAGACCTGAACCAGATTGCTGAGTCGCTCAGCTCGCTGACCGTCATGCAGGCGGCCGAGCTGGTGAAGATTCTCGAGCAAAAGTGGGGTGTTTCAGCCGCCGCGCCGGTGGCCGTGGCCGCCGGGCCCGCGGCAGGCGGAGGCGCGGCCGCGGCCGCCAAGCCGGCCGAGGAGAAGACCGAATTCACGCTGGTCCTCACCGCGGCGGGCGAGAAGAAGATCAACGTCATCAAGGAAGTTCGCGCGATCACAGGGCTGGGCCTCAAGGAGGCCAAGGACCTCGTCGAAGGTGCTCCCAAGACCGTGAAGGAGGGCCTCTCGAAGGAGGACGCGAACAAATTCGCCGAGCAGCTCAAGGCCGCCGGCGCGACGGTCGAGCTGAAGTAGCTGATCTGTCTACGAAATAGACCGGCTCCGGCGGGGGTTCCTCAGGATCCCCTTCGGTGCCGGAGTTTTCGCTTCGTGGAGGGGTGTTTTTGGCAGTCCCGGATGTCCTAGAGCAAGGGAGCGATCGCTGACATGGCGGCCACCATCCAGAACAATTTCCGTACGCGCAAGAACTTCGCGAAGATCCAGAAGATCATCGACATCCCGAACCTGATCGACATCCAGAAGCACAGCTACGACAAGTTCCTCCAGGCCGACGTTGCCCCCGAGCAGCGCGAGGACTCGGGGCTCCAGGGCGTCTTCAAGAGCGTCTTCCCCATCAAGGACTTCAACGAGACCAGCTCGCTCGAGTTCGTCTCGTACCACCTGGAGAAGCCCAAGTACGACGTCGACGAATGCCACCAGCGCGGCATGACGTACTCGGCCCCCATCAAGGTAGTGGTGCGCCTGGTTGTCTGGGACAAGGACGAGGAGACGGGCGCCCAGTCGATCCGCGACGTCAAGGAGCAGGAGGTCTACTTCGGCGAGATTCCGCTGATGACGGAGAACGGCACGTTCATCATCAACGGCACCGAGCGCGTGGTGGTCTCGCAG
>DATFTN010000112.1:0-4078 GCA_035261845.1 Myxococcales bacterium
ACCCGGGGGATCACCTTCTCGTACACGGCGGACTCGCCCCGGGCGGGGCTGGTCGTGGCGCGCTTCGACGGCCCGGACACGCCCGAGGCGGCCTACCACGTCCTGCAGGGCTCGCTGCAGTTCATCTTCGAGCTGTGCGGCCTGAGCGGCGAGGTGGGTCCCGCCCAGGTGGCGGAGTCCACCCCCGCAGGTGCGAGCGTTCGCTACCAGGTCCGGTGGTAGGGTCGCGCCGGTACGGGCTTTTCTTGCGCCCCCCCGGCCGCGCACCGTAGCATCGGGCAACTCCTCGAGCCTCCGGAAATGGCGGAAAAACCCATCCTGCTAGGAATCGACCTCGGCACGACGAACACGTGCGTGGCGTACGTGCGCAACAAGATCGCGCGCGTGGTGCCGAGCGACAAGGGTGCGCTGATCCTGCCCAGCGTGGTGGCGGTCTCGGAGAAGGGCGAGCTCCTGGTCGGCAACGTCGCCAAGGACCAGATGGTGGTGAACCCGCGCAACACCATCTACGGGGCCAAGCGCCTGATCGGGCGCAAGTACAACTCGAAGGTGGTGCAGGACATCAAGCACTATTTCACCTACGAGATCGTCGAGGGGTCCGAGGGCGAGGCCGCCGTGGCTCTGGCCGGCAAGGTGTACTCGCTGCCGCAGATCAGCGCCTTCGTGCTGCAGCACTGCAAGCGCGTCGCCGAGGCGACGCTGGGGCAGGAGATCAAGGAAGCCGTGATCTCGGTGCCCGCGTACTACAACGACAACCAGCGCCAGGCGGTGAAGGAGGCGGGGCGGCTGGCCGGCTTCGAGGTGAAGCGCATCGTCAACGAGCCCACCGCGGCGGCGCTCGCCTACGGCCTCAACCGCGGGTTCGACCACAAGGTGCTGGTCTACGACCTGGGCGGCGGCACCTTCGACGTCAGCGTCCTGCAGCTGCACGGGAACGTGATGGAGGTGCTCGCGACGGGCGGCGACACCTTCCTCGGCGGCGTGGACTTCGACAACCGCATCATCGATTTCGTCCTCGAGGAGTTCCGCGAGGAGACCAAGATCGACCTCACCGACAGCCCCATCGCCATGCAGCGGATCAAGAACGCGTCGGAGGCGGCGAAGATCGACCTGACCCTGCTCTCCAACGTGGTGATCGAGCTGCCCTACGTGGCGGAGCGGCGCGGCAAGCCGGTGGACCTCAAGATCCCGCTCTCGCGCGAGCGGCTCAACACGCTGGTGATGGACCTGGTGGACCGCACCTTCGAGATCGTCGACCGCGTGCTGGGCGAGAAGAGCATCCCGCCCTCCGACATCGCCGAAGTGCTGCTGGTGGGCGGGCAGACGCGCATGCCGCTGGTCCAGGGCAAGACGCACCAGCACTTCGGCCGTCCGCCGCGCAAGGGCGTGCACCCGGACGAGTCGGTGGCGCTGGGAGCGGCGTTGCTCGCGGAGTCGATGTCGGAGATCGACTCGGTGACGCTGGTGGACGCGCTCTCGATGCCGATCGGCTTCGCCATGCCCGGCGGACGGTTCCGCAAGGTGATCGAGAAGAACACGCAGATCCCCGTCCAGCGGAGCTTCCGTCTGCCGCTCACCAAGGGCGCGGTGATGGAGCTGGACATCTTCCAGGGCGACAGCGAGCGCATCATCGACAACGAGTACCTGGGCACGCTGCGCTTTCCGGCGGAAGCCGCCGGACAGCGGGTGAACTTCAACCTGGACGAGGAGTGCCTGCTGCACGTCACCGTCGAGGGCCTCCGGGGAGAGACGCAGCCCAAGGAAGTGTTGCTCGCCACGCGCGACACGCCGGAGACGCTCAAGGCGGCCTGGGCGGAGGAGAACGAGCGGCGCCGCGTGCTCGCCGAGCAGCAGGCCGAGGACGAGCCGCGCAAGGGGATCTTCGCCTCCATACGGAAGGTCTTCGGAGGGCAGTAGGCGGTGCGAAAGACCCTGCGCGAGCGCGCCACCGAAGTCGGCATGAAGGTCGTCGGGAAGCTGTTCGAGGACCCGAGGCGCGCGGAAGCGATCGCCTCTGCCATCGGCGGCCTGCAGAGGGCGAAGGCCGCCCTCGACCAGGCCCAGGAGAGGGCGCTCCGCGCCGCCGGGCTCGTCACGCGCGAAGACTTCAAGTCGGCGGGGAAGCGACTCTCGCAGCTCAAGCGGCGCTGCGCCGAGCTGGCCGACGAGCTCGATCAGCTCCTGGCCGCGCGGAAATGACCGTCAGGCCGCGGCGCGGACGACCTGCTCGAAGACCAGGTTGCCGTCCTCGACGTGCACCTGGGCGATGGCGATGTGCTGGCAGGCGCGGCACACGCTGACCGCGCGGGACCGGGAGAACCTCACCGCGACCGGGCCGCCGCAGAGCGTGCAGCCGCCGTCGACCTCCATCTCGCGCTTGTCATCGTTCTTGCCGGCGGTATCCATGGCTTTCAAGTAACGCAGGAAAAGCGCGTGGCAAGGGCCGGGCCGGTCTCAGGGCGCGGCGACCAGCTTGGACACCTGGCCGCCGACCAGGTCCACCACGTACAGCTCGCCCTGGGCATCCTCGCCGAAGGAGGAGATGGCGTTCCCCTGCCCGACTTGCACCGGCGTGTAAGGACCGCCCGCCGGAACGGCCCAGATCCGTCCCGAGCCGAAATCCCCGTACACGTAGTGCCCGGCGAGCTGCGGCAAGGCGGCGCCGCGGTAGACGTACCCGCCGGTGATCGAGGCGCCTTCCGCGTGCGAGTACTCGACCACCGGGTCGCGGAACGCTCCGGCGCAGGAGGAGGACCCGGGAGGATAGCAGTGCCTTCCTTCGCGGCGGTTCCACCCGTAGTTCGCGCCGGCCTCGACCACGTCGACCTCCTCCCAGTCGCCCTGTCCCACGTCGCCCACCCAGAGCGCCCCGGTGGCCCGGTCGAAGCTGAAGCGCCACGGGTTGCGCAGGCCGTACGCGTAGACCTCGGGGCGTCCGCCTCCCGCGGCGAACGGATTCGAGGGAGGGATACCGTAGGGCGCGCCCGAATCGACATCGATCCGCAGCAGCTTGCCGAGGATGACGGAGACGTTCTGCGCGTTCCCCAGCGGATCGCCTCCCGACCCTCCGTCGCCCAGGCCGAGGTAGAGCAGGCCGTCGGGACCGAACACGACGCTGCCGCCGTTGTGGTTCTCGAACGGTTGCTCGACCGTGAGCAGAACCTGCTCGCTCGCCGGGTCGAGCGTGGCGCCGCCGTCGGCGCTGGTGAAGCGCGAGATGGTGGTCCTCAGATTCGCCGGGCTGGCGGCGCTCGGGGCGGTGTAGTTCACGAACACCTGCCGGTTCTGCGCCCAGCGAGGGTGGAAGGCGAGGCCCAGCAAGCCTGCTTCGCCGGGCGTGGAGTTCACGCGCGAGCGGATGTCGAGGAAGGTCGCCTCCGTTTGGCCCGAGACGGCCTGCACCGTCCCGCGCTTCTCCACCACGACGAAGCGGGACTCCCCGGGGACCTGCGCCACCTGGAGCGGGGCCTGGAAGCGGAGCCCCGAGAAGGCGTCCTGCAGCGCGACGGAGCCCGGCGGTCCGGTGCGGTTGCTCTCGCGCGAGCACGCCGCGAGCACCGCGATCAGGCAGCACGCTCGGGCCGGGCTGCGCACCCGCCGGAGGGTAACGGGCCTTGACTGGGCCCGCTCGCCGTGCGAATTGAGCGCGCCTCACGGGCGCTTAGCTCAGCGGTAGAGCACTGCCTTCACACGGCAGGGGTCGCAGGTTCGAATCCTGCAGCGCCCACCACGAATGACCGCTCACGGACTCTCCGGCGTGAGATCGAGACAAATGGGCCCCACTTATTGATAAGTGGTGCTACTATGTCTCTATGCCTCGTCGTCCTAAAGAGGTGTTCGGCAAGGAGCGCGACACCATCCGCTCCCGCGGCGGTCTTGTCCGCATGTCGGATGCTCTCCGCCTCGGCATCAGCCGGAGGGCGTTCTACGCCATGCGCGACGCCCGCGTCTTGGAGCAGCTGAGCCGAGGTCTCTTTCGGCTCCGTGACCTGCCTCCGCTGGGGAGCCCCGATCTCGTGGCCGTGGCGACGCGGGTCCCGGAAGGAGTCATCTGCCTCGTCTCTGCGCTCTCCTTCCA
>DATFTN010000113.1:0-26209 GCA_035261845.1 Myxococcales bacterium
GCACCAGCACCGCCGCCAGCATCAGGACGTCGCGGGTGCGCAGCCGGAACGGCCTGACGTTGCGCCGGGCGAACACGTACAGGGCGAAGCAGATGAGCGCCGCGAAGAGGGCTCCGCCCCAGCGCACCTGCTCGTCGCTAGCGGCCCGGCCGGCGGCGCGCATGGCCTGGAAGATGAGCAGGTGCGTCTTGGTGATCGGCTCCCCCGCCTCGATGATCCGCTCTCCGCGGCGGATCTGCAGCACCGCCTCCTTCACCGCGGCGCGCTTCTCGTCCTGGCGGCGGCGGGTCTCGGCGTCGTCGTAGGCCAGGTTGGGCCGGACGGCCCGGCGGACGGCTTGCGCCACCGCGCGGCGCAGCTGGGGCGAGAGCGGCCGGAGCTTCTCCTGGGCGGCGCGGTCGATGTCGGCCCGCACCTGGGCCAGGTCGCGGATCCGGTCGATCTCGTCGCGCCCCATCTGCCGCTCGGGCGGCACCATCCCGGACGGGCCGGCCGCCCCCGCCGCCGGCGCCCGCGGATCGCCCGGCAGGGAGCGGACCACGATCCCGCGCTCGCGGTCGGCGGCCAGGAGCTCGCGCTCGGCCACCGCATAGCCGCGGTTCGCCGCCTCGATCAGCGGGTCGGCGGCCCGCTCCACCACGGGATCGAATCCGGCGCGCGCCAGCTCGAGGTAGTCCTCCTCGTCCATCACCGCCTGCAAGGCCTTCCAGAACTCGTCGCGCTGCCCGAGCAGGGCGCGCACCAGCTCGTCCTGCCCGGGGGAGCGCCGCCTCCCCCGGTCGGCGAGACGCGCCGCCTTCCCGGGGTTCTGCCGCTTCCACTGCTCGATGGCGGCGCGGCCCTGGGCGAAGGCGGAAGAGATGCGCTGCCGCAGCACGTCGCCGGCGCTCAGGTCGAAGTCGTAGACGGCCCACACCGAGCGCGCCGCCTCCTCGCGCTTCTGCGCGGTTGCTTCGTGGTCGCGCACGTCGAAGTCGCGCGGCGCGCGGATGGTCGAGCCCGCGATTTGCCCTAGCGAGTCGTCCCCGGGGATGGCCGGCGTGAGCGGGGAAGGGGTGAGCAGGAACATCGCGCTGGCCGCGACGGCAGCCAGCACGGCGAGCTGCAGGAAGGCACGAAAACGCCGCCGGCGCATCAAGCGGCGCCAGACGCCGCCGGAGGAGGTGCTCACGGGGCGGTCATAATAGCAGGTTCGGGTCTAGGTCGAGGGAAAGGTCGAGGTCGGGGTCGAGGGCGAGGGGTAGGTCGAGGTGGAGGTTGAGGTCGAGGGCAAAGGGGGTCAGATCGAGGTCGAGGTGAAGGTCGGAGTCGACGCTTACCGTTTTTGTGCTTCCGCCAGCTTCTTCTGCAGCTGCGCTTCGAGATCCGGGCTGCGCTGCGTTTTCGGAAGCTCCTTGAGCACCTCGAGCTGCTCCTGCACCACGGCGGCGGTGGGCTTGCCTTCCTTGTCCAGGATGCGCGCCTTGAGGCCCAGCACGCCCATGCGCCGCTGGCCGCGGGTCATCTTCGCGAGCGCGCGGTCCACCGCCGCCTCGGCCTCGGGCAGCTTGCCCTGCTCGAGCAGCACCCTGGCGAGGCGCGCCGGGGGATTGTAGTCGTCCGGCATCTGCTTCTCGCGCTCGGACAGGAGGCGCTCGGCCTTCGCCGGCTCCTTCAGGTACAGGTACGTATCGGTGCGGTGCGCGTCGAAGGTCGAGGCCATCGTCGCGTCGGGAGCGCTGGCGGCCGCTTCCTCGAGCAGCTTCAGGCGCGCCTGCGCGACCTGCGCGGCCTCTTCGTGCCGGCCGGAGGCATCGAGCAGCTCCATCAGGTTCGACTGCGCGTCGCTGCGATCGTCCACCGAGAGCGGCGCGTCGGCCTTGGCGACCAGCGCGGTCAAGCGCGCGATGCTCTTCTGGCGCAGCTCCGCGGCCTGCGGATCGCTCGCGGGTAGCTGCTGCGCGCAGTAGTCCACCGCGGCGAGGAAATCGGTGACGATGGATGTGTCGCCGGTCCGGTCCAGCTCCCGCAGGCCCAGTTGCACGCAGTCGCGCGCGGACTCGGCCGACTTCGATCGCGCCTGCGCCATGGAGAGCAGCACGAGCCGCTCGGGCCGGGCCGGATCGTCCTTCCTGGTCAGCTCCAGCGCCTTGCGGTAGGCGGCCGCGGCGGCGGCGAAGTCGCCCTTCGCGCGCGCCTCGTATCCCTTGTGCAGCTCGGCGGTCGCGGCGTCCTGCTTCTCCTTCCCCGCCGCGCGCGCGCTTTCCTGCACGAAGCCGCGGAAGTCGTTCACGCTCGCGGCGCCGATCCACCGGCCCACCACGCGCTCGCCGCGGGGCGCGATCACCAGGAAGGTCGGCCAGGCGTCGAGGGGAAACTTGTCGAGGAAGGCGTTGTTCTTCGGATTCTCGCTGTCGATGGACAGCCAGACGACCGCGTCCTTCACCGGCCTCAGGCCCGGATCCGGGAACACGAAACGCTGCATCGACAGGCAGGTGTGGCACCACGAGGCCCAGGTATCGACGAGGACCGGCTTGTGCTCCTTGCGCGCCTGCGCCAGGGCGGCCGGGTAGTCGTCCTCGAGGAACTGGATGCCGGACGCGTTCGCCGCGACGGACGCCGCCAGGATCAATCCGATCATGTCATTTCCTCGCCGCGGCTTCGTAGGCGCGAACGACTTCCTGCACCAGCGGGTGCCGCACCACGTCCCGATCGGTGAACTCGATGAACCGGATGCCTTCCACCTCGCGCAGGATCTCCCGCGCCTCGTTCATCCCCGAGGGCTTGCCGGCGGGCAGGTCGATCTGCGTGGCATCGCCGGTGACCACGGCCTTGGACCCGAAGCCCAGCCGGGTGAGGAACATCTTCATCTGCTCGGTGGTCGTGTTCTGTGCCTCGTCGAGGATCACGAACGAGTCGTTCAGCGTCCGCCCGCGCATGAAGGCCAGGGGCGCCACCTCGACCGTCCCGCGCTCGAGCAGATCCTGCGCGCGGTCCATGTCCATCAGGTCGTGCAGGGCGTCGTACAGGGGCCGCAAGTACGGGCTCACCTTCTCGGCCAGATCGCCGGGGAGGAACCCCAGCTTCTCGCCCGCCTCGACCGCCGGCCGGCAGAGCACGATCCGCTTCACCCGCCGCTCGACCAGGGCGGCCACCGCCATGGCCATCGCCAGATAGGTCTTCCCGGTCCCCGCCGGCCCGATCCCGAAGACGATGTCGTAACGGCGGATGGCGTCGATGTAGGCTTTCTGGGCGAAGCCTTTCGGCGTCACGGGCCGGTTGCGGCTGGTGACGTAGACGGTGTCGAGGAAGATTTCCCGCAGGTCCGCGCTGGGGTCGTTGAGCAGCACCTTGGAGGCCTGCTCCACGTCCTCCAGGCCCAGCGGGTACTTCTTCTCGATCAGCGCACCAAGCTGCGCGAGCAGGCGCTCGGCGAGCTGCACCTTCTCGGGCTCACCCGAGATGAGGAAGACGTTGCCGCGCTGTCCGATGTGGACCCCGAGGCGTTTCTCCACCAGCCTCAGGTTCTCGCTGCGGCCCCCGGCAAGGGCCCTTGCTCCGTCGTTGTCGATCAGCTCCAGGCGAGCGGAAGGTTCTGCCATCAGCCTCTCTTTAATCGAGCGGTGGGAGCAAGACAAACCCCTGCGGCGTCCTCCGGTAATGATAAGACCCGCGGTACGGGTAGCGCAGGTCGTCCTCGCCCACCAATCGACCCTCGACGAGCTTGCGCAGCTCGCGGGGATATTCCCCGTGCTCCAGCCGGTATAGCTCCAGGGCGCTCTCCAGCCGGAGCAGCTGGTCGTGCGAAAGCAGCCGCGCCACGGCCCCGCGCCGAGCGGGGTTTTCCGTCCGCGTCGCCCCCAGCGCCGGAGCCAACAGGTGCACCAGGAACAGGGTGGCGGCGAAGAAGGCGGTCGAGAACGCCAGCCGGAGGAGCGCCCCGCTCCTCGCCAGCCGCCTGCCGCCCTCCGCCAGACCCTTGATGGCCGCGCCCGTGCCGCGCTCCGGCGGCATCACCTTGAGGTAGCCCCACTCCTGCAGCTCGACCAGGGCCCTGAGCGCCTCGAACTCGCCCAGGAGCGACACGTCCGCGATCTTCTCGGCCGTCCGGCCCTCCGCCGCCAGGGCATAGACCAAGCGATGGTTCTCGGCCGGGGTCCCTCCCCCGCCGTCGCCGTCAGGCGGGCTGTTCAGGTCTTTCAGTTGCTCGAAGGTGGCGTCATTCCAGGGGATCTTCTTGCGGACCGCCGGCCATTCGTCCATGCGGCGGAAGCCTTCCAACAAGACCGCCTCGGCCCGGATCGGCTCGAACCCGGCCGACGCGGCGTCGACGTCCTCCTGGGTGAACTCGTAGGTCCCGGTCTTCCAGCGGAACAGCTTGTACAGCGTCTCGGTGGTCTGCAGGCGCATGACCTGCGAGAGCTTCTCCGCATCGACGTGCTTCTGCTGCACCAGCACGTCGCCCAGGCGCTTCAAGCTGCGCTGCTGCTCGGTGAGCGCCTCCTCCAGCTTCCGGGTGTTGATCAGGTCGGCCCGCCGGAGCAGCGAGCCCAGCATGTCCGCCTTGTTGCGCGCCTTCTGGGTGGCGAAGACCACCGTGCCATCGACGAACAGCACGTCCACCTCGTCGTGGCCGCTCTTGAGCACCAGCCTGCCCGTCTTGGTCTGGTGGCCGATGAGCTGCAGGATGTCGGCGATGCCGAAGTCCTTGAGCGTGCCGGAGAGGGCCATCTAGGCGCCCTCCCCGCGCTGCTTGGCGACCAGGTCGCGCAGGCAGATCGCCCAGACGAGCAGGAAGCAGGCCCCGGTGGCGCCGACGCGGAGCAGCGAGACCTGGGACCGGACCGCCACCGGGTCGCGCGCCAGGCCGTGCCAGAAGAGGACGCTGGCGGCGAGCACCGCGGTGAGCAGCAGGAAGAAGACGCCCGAAACGGGATATCCGATCAGCACGTGCCCGGCGCCCGAGAGCAGGTTGAAGCCGCGGGCCACCAGCGTGCGGCGCCGCTGATAGGCGTGGACCGCGACCTCCTTGCGGATGCGCTCGCTCGGATCGACGCCGGTGCGCCGCACGAAGACGTTCACGCACTGCGCGCAGAGCGCCTCGGAAGCACGGGCGTCGCCGTCGCAGCGCTTGCACACCTCGCGGCCGCAGCGCTCGCAGCGGCCGCTCGGGCGGAGGCGGTGGCGCAGCGCATGCAGCCCGATGAACGCGAGCGCCGCCAGGAGCGGCAGCCCGGTGGCGGCGCTCGCCGGCAGCGGCCCGGCCAGGATCGCTCGCACCTCCTCGTCGACCGGAGCTGCCAGCCGCGCCTCGGCGTCGACCAGAGGAGCCAGCATCGAATCGTCGAGCGGGGCGTCGAGCAGGAACTTGTTCGACCGGCGGCTGACTGCCAGCTGGCCGCCGGTGAATACGTCGATCGCGTCGCGGTCCAGCTCCAGGGCCCGCGCCTGCTCGGCCTGCACCTTCTCCAGGGAGTCGACTCCGCCCAGCGCGTACGCGCGGCCCAGGTTGAAGTGCGGCGCGGCCAGGTCGTCTTGCAGGTCCATCGCCTTCTGGTATTCGGCCACCGCGCGCTGCGCGTCGCCCTGCAGCAGCAGCGCGTTGCCGAGGTTGTTGTGGACGGCCGCGAGCGATTGGTAGGAGGCGCCCCGCCCTGCCTCCACCGCCTTGCGATAGAGCTGCTCCGCCTGGGCCAGATCGCCTTCCCGCTTCGCCTTGTGCGCCAGGGCGAAAGCAACCGCCAGCTCCGGCTTGTCCGAGCGCAGCCTGTCTTGCAGCCGGCGCAGCTCGCGGGGCGTGCCCTCGCCGTGCTCCAGCATCCAGACGTCGGCGGCGGGACCGCCGAAAGCGGCCAAGCGCGCCAGCCCCGCCGACGCGAACGGAAGCGAGGCGAGCAGCACCAGGGCGATGCAGCCCAGCGCGACTTCGGCGGCGCTGGCGTACAGCGCCGCGGCGAAGAGCAGCGTGAAGAGAATGGGGATGAACCCGGCTTGGAGAAGAAGCGGCGAGAGGATCAGCGCCGCCGCGAGAAGATTCGTCTGCCAGCGCCGCGCTCCCGCCGGGAACAGGTGGTGCACGTCGTGCACGTAGAGCTGCGAATGGCGGAGGAAGAGGAGCAGGACGAAGGCCAGGGCCGCGCCCACCACGCCGGCCAGCGCGATCCCCCCGGCGTTGACCGCCAGGGCACGTCCGATCCGGGGATCGCGCAGCGCGGCGCGCGCGGCGGCAGCCAGGGAAGCCGCCGCCGCCGGAAGCGCGCTGGGCTCCTCGGCCAGCGTGGCGCGCGCCAGGCAGATGTGGGCCGCGGGCAGCGCGGGCGCCAGGTCGACGGCCAGCTTGCAGGCCTTGCGGGCCAGCGCGGGCGACTCGGCGGCGAGCTTGTCGTGGCTCTCGCGCACCAGCGCGGAGGCGACGCCGAAGAGGTTCTCCAGCGCCAGATCGTCCTTGAGGTGGCGGATCCGCTGCTCCTCGTCCTCCGCCCGGCGCTGGTCCCGCTCGCGCAGGTACTCGCGGCGCTGGGCCCAGTGCGCGATCAGGTTGTCGCTCTTCTCGGCCGGCAGGATCGAGACCTGGCCCGGAGGAGGCGGCGCTGGCGGTGCGACGACCGGCGGCGGCGCCTCGTCCTCGGCGCGCAGCGGACTGGCGCCGGCGCAAGCGAACAGCGCCGCGAGCGCGACCGCGCGACGCGTCGTCGAGGAGAACACGGTTTCATCCTAGCGGCGCGCTCGAAGGGCCAGCAAGGAATCGGCCCTGGCGGATGGGCGCATGTGGTAGATGGCCCGCCATGCAGAATCCGACCTCCGCGCAGGCCGCGATCGACCGCCTGCTCCGCATCATGGATCGGCTGCGCGACCCCGGCGGCTGCCCCTGGGACCGCGAGCAGGATCTGCGCACGCTGACGCCTTATCTCCTGGAGGAGGCGCACGAGGTGATCGAGGCGATCGAGGCGGGCGACGCGCAGCACCACAAGGAGGAGCTGGGCGATCTGCTCTTCCAGGTGGTGTTCCAGGCGCGCATCGCGCGCGAAGAAGGCAAGTTCGACTTCGCCCAGGTGTGCGACAGCATCTCCGACAAGCTCACCCGGAGACACCCCCACGTGTTCGGCGACGTGAGCGTCTCGGGATCTCGCGAGGTGGTGAAGAACTGGGAGCGGATCAAGGCCGACGAGCGCAAGACCGCGGGCGGCGCGCCGCGCAGCGCGATCGGCGGAGTGCCGGTCGGGCTCCCCGCGCTGGTCCGATCCGAGCGGATCACGGAGAAGGCGGCGGCGGCGGGCTTCGATTGGCCGGAAATCGAAGGCGTGCTGGAGAAGGTCCGCGAAGAGCTGGGCGAGCTCGAGGGCGCGATCGCCGACCGCTCCGCGGCCGCTCCCGCCAGCGCCGCCGCGCATCAGCTGCACGGCCGGGTGGAGCACGAGCTGGGCGACCTGCTCTTCGCGCTCGCCAACCTGGGCCGCTTCCTCAAGGTGCATCCGGAGGAGGCGCTGCGCGGAGCAGTGCGCCGGTTCGAGTCGCGCTTCCACCACGTCGAAGAGCGGCTGCGGGAGCAGGGCCGCACCCCGCGCGAGGCCACGCTCGCGGAGATGGACCGGCTCTGGGACGAGGCCAAGCGGCTGGAAAAAAGCCCGGCGTGACGCACATGGGAGCCTGTTTTCACAGCCGCGGCCCGGCCTGTGGAGCGGCTGTGAATTGCGATGACCTGAAAATTTTCACGAACCGCCGAGAGAGGCGAACGCCTCCTCGCAACAAGGCGCAAAGAGCCTGGAGAAGGGGCGCAGTTCCGCGCGCTTGCCCGGGCGGGTACGGCCGCCTCCCTTCCCGCCCATAGGGTCCTGACATGCCCAGGAATCGCGGATTTCCGGCTCGTGGACAACGTGTGGACGGCCGGAAGGGCCCCAAGCGACTTCGGCGATTGACACCTTGACCTGCGCGGTGCTATCGGACCGCCCTCTTTTCGATCGGATCGGAGCATCGGAACGTGGCCAACACCAAGTCCGCAGAGAAGCAGAACCGCCAGGCAATCCGGCACCGCGCGCGCAACCAGGCCATCACCTCGGCGGTGCGCACCCAGGTGCGGAAGTTCCGCGAGGCGCTCACGGCCGGCGACGCCGCGCGCACGAAGTCGGAGCTGAGCGCGGCGGTCCGCGCCATCTCCAAGGCCGCGTCGAAGGGCGTGATCCACAAGGCGCAGGCCTCGCGGCGTATCGCCCGGCTCAGCAAGGCCGCGGCGGACGCGCCTCGGCCCGCGAAGTAGGACCGCGCGGCGGCCGTCAGAAGCGCGCGGCCACGCTCATCTGTTCCAGGATCTCGCGGGAGAGGTTCCGAGCCAGGCGGCGGAGCGCGGCCCGCCGGTTTGCTTCGGTGCCCAGCACGTCCACTCCGGCCAGGTAGTCTTCGCCCAGCGCGGCCTGGTCCTCGTACACGACGCCCGTCGCATCCCGCAGCCGCACCCGCACCGTTGCGGACAGGCTGAACGCGGAGGCGCCTTGCGCCCCCAGCGCGCTCGGCACGCTCGCCAGGGAGATCAGCTCGCCGGTCAGCTCGGGCCCGGAGCCTCCTTCCGGGGCAAGACTTCCTCGCGCCGCCAATTCCTCCCGCAGCGCTCCCGCGAACACTCCTCCCGCCTCCACCTGCGCCGTGTAGTTCTGGAACCCCGCCACCCTGATCTCCTGCCCCTTCGGCAAATCCCCCGGCCTCGCCACCCTGTACCCACACCCCATCTGGATGACCGCGATGACCGCGAAAGAGCGTTTCACGCAGAGGGCGCGGAGGAGGGGGAGGAGGGGAGGAGCAATCGTCTTGTTTCTTGAAAACACCCAAGCTCCTCCGCGCCCTCGCTTCTGTTCCTCCCCTCCTCCGCGTGAAACCTTTCTTAGGCGACGACGAAGTTCACGAGGCGTTTGGGGATGACGACGACCTTCTTGACGGTCTTGCCGTCGATCCAGTTGCGGATCTTGGGATCGAGGGCGGCGGCGGTGCGGATCTCTTCTTCGGCGGCGGTGGCGGGGACCAGGACTTCGCCGCGCAGCTTGCCGTTCACCTGGACGGCGATGTGGACCGTCTCCTCGGCGATCAGCTGCAGATCCGCCGCGGGCCAGGGGCGCAGCGACAGCTCTTCGTCGCGCTCCTTCGCGGTGTGCCCCAGCGAAGCCCACAGCTCTTCGGCCATGTGAGGCGCGAACGGCGCCAGGAGCTGCGCCAGGGTCTCCAGCGCCTCCGCCAGGGCCCCTTCGCCAGCCGCGTCTTGCGGCTCGAATGCGCTGGCCGCGTTGGACAGCTCCATCAGGCTGGAGATGGCCGTGTTGAACTGCAGCCGCTCCAGCTGCTGGGTGGCGCGGGCGATGGTCCGGTGGGTCTTGCGCCGCAGCTCCAGCGCTTCGCCCTGCGTCTGCGCGGCGTGCACGGCCTTTCCCGCGACTTTCCCTGCCTGCGCGGCGAACAGGCGGTGCAGCCGTCCCAGGAAGCGGAACTGGCCCTCGACCTGCTCGTCGGACCAGTCCATGTCCTTCTCGGTGGGCGCGGCGAAGAGGATGAAGAGGCGGGCGGTGTCGGCGCCATAGGTGGAGATGATCTCGCGCGGCGAGACCACGTTTCCGCGGCTCTTGGACATCTTCTCGCCGTCGCGCCCCTTCACGATCCCTTGCGCGACCAGCTTGTGGGCGGGCTCGGCATTGGCGCACAAGCCCATCTCCTGCATCACCTTGGTCCAGAAGCGGAAGTAGAGCAGGTGGAGCACGGCGTGCTCGGGACCGCCCACGTACACGTCCACCGGCAGCCAGCGGTCCGCGTCGTGGCGCAAGAACGGCGCCCGATCCTCGTGCGGAGAGAGGTACCGCTGCATGTACCAGCTCGAGTCGACGAAGGTATCCATCGTGTCGACCTCGCGCTTCGCCTTGCCGCCGCAGCGCGGGCACTTCACGTTCACGAAGGACGGCACCTTGGCCAGGGGCGGCTCCCCCTTGCCCGTCAGGACCTCCTTGACGTCGATGTCCGGCAGGAGGACGGGCAGGTCCTCGTCGGGGACCGGGATGCCCTTCCCCTCCGGATCGCACTTCTTGCAGTACACGATGGGGATCGGCGTCCCCCAGTACCGCTGCCGCGAGATCCCCCAGTCGCGCAGGTGGTAGTTCACCGTCGGGCGGCCAATCCCGCGCCGCTGCGCCTCGGCGGCGATGGCGAGCCGCGCCTGCTCCGAGGGAAGGCCGGTGAAGTCTCCCGAATCGACCAGCACTCCGTACTCGGTGAATGCCTTCTCGGCCGAAGCCGTCTCCGGCTTCTGTGCCTCGTCCGGCTGCACGACCCAGCGGATGGGCAACCCGTACTTGTGGGCGAACTCGAAGTCGCGCTGATCGTGCGCGGGCACGCTCATCACGGCGCCGGTCCCGTACCCGGCCAGGACGAAGTTCGCCACCCACACCGGGACGTGCTCTCCGGTGAATGGGTTTCGCGCGCGCAGGCCGGTGTCGATCCCTTCCTTCTCCGCGGCCGCGGCGCCTTCCCCCACCTGCCTCGCCGCCGCCCGGACGCGCTCGGCGAAGGCGTCGATCTCCTTGCGCTTGGCGCCCTTGAGGAGCCTCTGCAGCAGCGGGTGATCGGGCGCGGCCGCGACGTAGGTGGCCCCGAAGATGGTGTCCGCCCGGGTGGTGAAGACGCGGAACGCGTCGTCCTCGCCGGCCCCCACCACCGGGAACTCGATCTCCAGGCCGTCGGAGCGCCCGATCCAGTTCCGCTGCATGGTGCTGACGCGCTCCGGCCAGTCCAGGCCGTCGAGGCCTTCCAGCAACCGATCCGCGTAGTGCGTGATCCGGAACGCCCATTCCGGGATCTCGCGCTCCTCCACCACGCTGCCGCAGCGCCAGCAGAGCCCGTCCTCGACCTGCTCGTTGGCCAGCACCGTGTTGCAGCTCGGGCAGAAGTTGACGCGCGAGCGCCGGCGGTAGACAAGGCCGCGCTCCATCATCCGGAGGAAGAACCACTGGTTCCACTTGTAGAACTCGGGGTCGCTGGTGGTGATCTCCCGCGACCAGTCGATGGAGATCCCCAGCGAGATCACGTCCTCCTTGAAGGAGGCGATGTTCTTCGGCGTGCGGACGGCCGGGTGCAGGCCTTCCTTGATGGCGGCGTTCTCGGCGGGCAGCCCGAAGGAGTCCCAGCCCAGCGGGTGCAGCACGTCGAACCCGCGTTTGCGGGCGTACCGGGCGAGGACGTCGGTGATGCAGTACACGCGGACGTGGCCCATGTGCATTTCCCCCGACGGGTAGGGGAGCATGGCCAGCACGTATCGCTTGGGAGCGCCGGAGCGGACCCCGGCGCGGAACAGCTCCTTCGTTGCCCAGTGCTGCTGCCAGCGCGGCTCGAGCACCTTGGGGTCGTACCGCTCCTGCACGTTGCCTCCGCTGCGCCATTCTAACGCTTCGCGGCGTTGGGGAGCCGGGTCAGGTACCAGAACCCTCCCGGCTTGGGCAAGTCGCGTCTGCTATACAGCGCCGGATGGAATCCCAGGTCTACGTGAGCGACATCGCCCAGCACGAAGGGCAGGAGGTCCTGCTGCGGGGTTGGCTGTACGGGAAGCGGTCCAGCGGCAAGCTCCACTTCGTCCAGCTGCGCGACGGCACCGGGGTCGTCCAGTGCGTCGTCTCCAAGAAGGACGTTCCCGAGGCGGCGTTCGAGGCGGCCGAGCGGGCTCCCCAGGAGGCGGCGGTCGAGGTGCGCGGCGCGGTGGCCAAGGACCCGCGCTCGCCGATCGGGTTCGAGGTCCACGTCAAGGATTTCCGCCTGCACCAGGGGCAGCCTGGCTACCCCATCCAGCCCAAGGAGCACGGGGTCGGGTTCCTCCAGGAGCAGCGGCACCTCTGGCTGCGCAGCTCCCGGCAGCGGGCCATCCTTGGCGTGCGGCACACGCTGATCAAGGCCATCCGCGACTACTTCGACGAGCGGGGATTCACGCTGGTCGACTCGCCGATCCTGACCCCGGCCGCTTGTGAGGGGACATCGACCCTGTTCGAGGTGCCGTACTTCGACCTGGGAAAGGCGTACCTCACCCAGAGCGGTCAGCTCTACGGCGAGGCGGCGGCGATGGCGGTCGGAAAGGCCTACGTGTTCGGCCCCACCTTCCGTGCCGAGAAGAGCAAGACCCGGCGCCACCTCACCGAGTTCTGGATGGTCGAGCCCGAAGTCGCCTGGCTGGACCTGGCGGGCAACATGGACCTCGCGGAGGACTTCCTGGTCGAGATCGTCGGCAGCGTCCTCGCCAAGCACGAGAAAGACTTGACCGGCGTGCTCGAGCGCGACTTGACCGCGCTCCGGAAGGTGAAGAAGCCCTTCCCGCGCATCACCTACACCGAGGCGGTGGAGGCGATCCGCAAGGCCGGACATCCCGTCGAATGGGGCGCCGACTTCGGCGGCGACGAGGAGACGGTGCTGGCCAAGCAGTTCGACCGGCCGGTGATGGTGCACCGGTATCCCGCTTCGCTGAAGGCCTTCTACTTCAAGAGGGACCCGCAGGATTCCAAGCTGGCGCTCGGCGTCGACGTGCTCGCGCCCGAGGGGTACGGCGAGATCGTCGGCGGCGGGCAGCGAGAGGACGATTACGAGACGCTGCTCCGGTCGATCGACGAGCACAAGCTTCCGCGCGAGGCATTCGCCTGGTACCTCGAGCTGCGCAAGTTCGGCTCCGTGCCGCACTCCGGGTTCGGGCTCGGCGTGGAGCGGACGCTGGCGTGGATCTGCGGCCTGCACCACGTGCGCGAGACGATCCCTTTTCCTCGGATGATGGAGAGGCTGACTCCTTAGCCTCTGCCACCCACGACACGCTCTTCGATCCGGCGCCTCCGGCGCCTCTACGAGGGGGAGCTCGCTCTCATGATTCGTCACTTCTTCCTCCCGATTTCGAGCGGGTCGCCCACGAACTCCACCTCGGAGGAAGAACGACCGTCGGTCTCCACTGCTTTTCAGGGGGAGCCAGATGGGAGGTAACGCAGGCCCCGGGCCTCCGCGCGGCCTAGGGTGTCGGCTGGCCGAGCAGGTCCAATTGGCGCGTGGCCTCTCTTGACGCGCCGCGTCCCGGCCCAGAACAAGTCGAGACACGTAACGATCGTGCTCGCTCCATGAAGGCGCGCCCGTAGAGCTTCTCTGCCGCGTGCTGATTGTGGGCACGGCACATCAGCCGGATGCGATCTTCATCGTGCAGATGCGTGAGCGCGAATCCATCGACGTGTTCGAATTCCAGGTTACCCATCGCCAGGCACCGGCGCCCGCGGTCGTCTACGAACGTGCAACGCCCGGTGTCGCGCTGGTAGACCTTCCGCTTGATCGCGTCCGGGATGTGGCGGGAGGACGCCTCCTCCTTCACGGCTACGACGGACGGCTGCCGAGGTTTCCGACCGACCCCGAACCGCTCCTTCTTCACGTGGTCGATCAGCAAATCGAGCGCCCTCTCCACGATGCAGGCCAGATCTCCATCCGGAATGCGGTGCCGGAGCAGGTCCTGTGCCACTCGCAGCTTGTCGTGAAGTTCCTGGTTCGCGGTGAACTCTACCCGGTACATCTTCTCTGCAAGCGGCGCGATGGAGCGCCGATGGTCTTCCCGCCTCGGCGGCCTTGCAGGCGCCGGCTCGAGGGCGAGGGCAAGAGGTTCCGCCGGCGCTGGTGCGGGCCGCTCCGGGAGCTTCCGGATCGTAGGCGCGACCGCGGGCTGCGGCGTCAGACGCGCGACCAGCTCCTCGATCTCGCGCTTAGTCTTGTTTGCCGCCTGGGCGAGCACCTCGCAGTGATTCTCGGCTGTCAGGTGCGGCGCGAGCAGGCGCAGTCCGGTCAGATGGACTTGCCCGGACCGCGTTGCCTCGATCATGGCCGGCAATCGCCTCGCTGCGCGTGCCACCATGATCCGGCTGTAAGCCGCGTCCTCGGAGAACCGCAGCTCGCCGAGGCAGTAAGCGAACATGGATGGAAATGCGCATTCGAGGTAGAGCTTTCGCTCGTCGACCTCGCCCACGTGCACGAGGAGGTCTGCCTCCGTGCAACAGGAGTGGTCGGCCAGCTCGCGCGTCCGCGCGAGGAGATCCGGGTCGCTGAGCAACGCTACGGTTTCGAGTGAGTTGATCATGCACGTTTGGTAGCACGACCGTTTTCCCACTCTCTGCGCCGGCCGCTGGTGCACGCGGGGTGGCGAAGGGACACGCCAGAGTGGAACTCGATCCTCCGTGCAGGGGAGCGCCTCCTGAGCGTTCAGGACTCAAGATTGCGCGATGATCGGAGCGCAAATCCAAACGGCCTGCTGAACTCGTCAACTAGAAAAGGCAGGCATCGGTCAAACGACCGATGATGCGCCCCGCGCCGAAGGTGCTTGCGGGGAGTGGTCGAAACCTCGGCGACTCGCTGCCCGCGCCGGATGGCGCGATGAAGCGTCGCCCGTGCCGAGGCCTCGTGCGTCAACTTGTTCCAGGACGGGCCGCAGCGCGTCAATCCGGGTGGCCCAGGGCCCGTGCTGCCGACCGGGCTCCCCATGCGAGCTGCACTCTTCGCCTGACTGGCTTGGCGCTCCCCCGGAAAGCAAAACGGAGATCCACGCCACTCATGCTCGGACGCGGAATTCACGATCGCGACTCGGCCTCGCCCCAGGCGCACGAGGCGAGAAGTGACGAATCATGAGAGCTCGCTCCCTCCTCGACCCCCCCAACAGACGCGGTCAGAGCGCTCGAGCGAGGCCCGGCGCTACTGGTCTGCTTTTTCGCCGATCGGCTTGGGCTGCTTCGGTGCCTTGCCCTTGCCCCCTTTGCGCTCGATCTGTTCCGGATGGTCCTGCTCCGCGCTGGGCGGAGAGGAGGGCTCGGGCAGCGGCTTCGCCGCGCGCGCCTGGTTCTTCTTCTTCGCTCTCTTCGCCTTCTTCGCCGGCGTGCCGCCCTGCGGGTCCGTGTGGTGCTCCGGGGAGAGCGCCTCGGCTTTGTCCGAGGTGTTGCTGGCGGTCGATCGCTCGGGCCGCGCATCGTTCGGGCTCGGCTGCGAGACGCCGGGCTGATCGTGTGTGGTCGGCTGGCCCCCTTGCTGTGCGAGGGCGAGCAGCAGAGCGAGCAAGGTCATGGCGCTTCCTCCGGCGGACGTGCCGCTCCGAGAAAGCTCATGGCTCGTCCGGCCGGCGACAACCTACCGCTTCTTTTTCTTGGGTCCCGGATCCTTCGGAGGAGGAGGGACGTACCGCTGCGGCTTGGGCGGAGGCGGACGCAGCACGGGAGGTTCGGCAGGCTCGGTATCCTGAGGCAACACGGACGACGCCGGCGGAACCGGGCGCGAGGCCGGGGGCGTGGGCCTCTGCCTCGTCCGCGGTGCGGGGGAGGCTTTGGGAGGAGACGGCACCTTCACCACCCGGCGCTCCACGCCCGAGGAGGAAAGCGAGGTGACCAGCTTCGCCGGCTCCTGCGTGAAGACGAGAGCGCGGAGCAGCGTGCCGTCGCCGGCCTTCAGGGTCCGCACCCCGAGCTCGGGAGGCAGGCGCGCCGGAAGCTGCAAGGCGGCGTCCTTCACGCCCGCCTGGGCGAGCCGGCGGAGCGCGTCGGCGAGCTTCGCCGCCAGCTCGTCCTCGCCGCGCGCGGTGCCGAGGCCGAAGAGGAACAGCTTCTTGAAGGAGAGCCGCATCCCGGGAGGCGTGAGCAGCGCCTCCCCGGAAGCGCCGATCACCAGGCCGGAGCGGATCATCCGCGACAGGCGCCCGGACAGCCGCCAATCCACCAGCCCGGCAAGCCCGGTCAGCGGCCTCTCGTCTTCCGAGGCGAACAGGCAGAGCGCTTCCGCGTCCGCCTGGTCCAGCGCCTCCATGGTGAGCGGGTAGTAGGACAGCTCCATCAGCGCTCCTGCTTGGGGACCTGGCCGGCCAGGCCCGATGAGTTGGCGATGCGATCGAGGATGCCGTTCACGAAGGCCGAGGACTCCTCGGATCCGTACTTCTTGGACAGCTCGATCGCCTCGTTGAGGGTCACTTTCACCGGCACGTCCGCGCGCTTCAAGATCTCGTAGACGGCGAGGCGCAGGATGTTCCGGTCCACCCGCGCCATCCGCTCCAGCTTCCAGTTCGTCGAGGTGCGCCGGATGAGCCGGTCGATCGCCTCCTGCTCGCGCTGTGCCCCGCGCACCAGCGCCTCGGCGAACGCCTTGGTGTCCTCGTCGACCGGCTCGAAGTGCGTCCAGAGGCCGGCCAGCACGTCCGCGGGAGTGCCGCCGCTCAAGTCCAGCTGGTACAGCGCCTGGAGCGCGCACTCTCGCGCCTTGGTCCGGGACCCCACCTACCGGCCTCCCCGCCGACCGGCAGGCAGGGGGGACTCGGCCTCCCGCAACGCGTGGACCTGCTCGAGGCAGGCGAGGGCCGCCTCTCCCCCCTTGTCCATCCTGCGCGGGTCGGCGCGCTCCAGGGCCTGCACCATGTCCTCGCAGGTCAGCACGCCGAACGCGATCGCCAAGGCCCGGGGGGAAGTGGCCGCCTCCATCGCCAGCGATCCCAGCGCGCGGGTCACCTCGGCGGCCAGCAGGGCGTAGTGGTCCGTGGCGCCGCGGATCAGGCAGCCGAGCGCGACGATGCCGTCCATCTCGCCGGTCCGGGCGACCCGCGCGGCCAGGGGCCCCAGCTCGAACACGCCCGCGCAGCGCAGCACCCGGATCTCCTCCGCGCCGCGCGCCTCCAGGGCCGCGCGCGCGCCGGCCAGCAGCTGCTCGACGATCTCCGGGTTCCAGCGGGTGGCGCAGAGGGCAAAACGCATCCCCTTCGCGGTCAGGGCGGCTTGCGGTCTGGGCGCTTGGGTCGACATGGGTTCCTGGGCGAGCTTCCGGGCCGGGCTACTTCTTCTGCTCGCCGACCAGGGAGAGGAGGTGTCCCATCTTGTCCCGCTTCACCTGGAGGTAGTCGGCGTTGTGCTCCGAGTGGCCCACTTCGATGGGGACCCGCTCCACCACTTCCAGGTCGTAGAGCTGCTTGAGCCCGTCGATCTTCTTCGGGTTGTTGGTCATCAGGCGCATCTTGCGCACGCCGCAGTCCCACAAGATCTGCGCGCCGATCCCGTAGTCGCGCAGGTCGGCCTTGAACCCGAGCTTGTGGTTCGCCTCGACCGTGTCGTGGCCCTCGTCCTGCAGGTTGTACGCGCGCAGCTTGTTGATCAGGCCGATGCCGCGCCCCTCCTGGTCGAGGTACACCAGGACGCCCTTCCCCGCCTGGTCGATCATCTCCAGCGCCCGGTGGAGCTGTGGCCCGCAGTCGCAGCGGCGGGACCCGAACACGTCCCCCGTCAGGCACTTGGAGTGGACGCGCACCAGCACCGGCTCGTCGGGCTCCCAGGTCCCCTTCACGAACGCGACGTGGTTCAGGTTGTCGACGTCGTTCTCGTAGGCGATGCAGCGCATCTCCCCGCCGAAGTCGGTGGGCACCCGGGCCTCCACCGCCCGGCGCACCAGGCGCTCCCGCTGCATCCGGTAGTGGATCACGTCCCCGACGCTGAGGATGAACAGGCCGTGCCGGGCCGCGAATTTCTCCAGATCGGGCATGCGCGCCATCGTTCCGTCGTCGTTCATCACCTCGCAGATGACGCCGGCGGGGATCAGGCCCGACAAGCGCGCCAGGTCGACCGATCCTTCCGTCTGCCCGGCGCGCACCAGCACGCCGCCCTTGCGCGCCTTGAGCGGGAATACGTGCCCGGGCCGCACCACGTCGCTCGGCTTGGCCTCGGGGTCGATCGCCGCCTTGATGGTGGTGGCCCGGTCCGCGGCGCTGATCCCGGTGGTGACTCCGCGCGCCGCCTCGATGCTCACCGTGAACGCCGTCGCGTAGGTGCTCTCGTTCTCCTGCACCATCATGGGGAGCGCCAGGCGCTTCACCTGCTCCTCGGTGAGGCTCAGGCAGATCAGGCCGCGGGCGTTCTTCGCCATGAAGTTGATCGCTTCGGGCGTCACGTGCTGCGCGGCCAGGACCAGGTCGCCTTCGTTCTCCCGGTCGGCGTCGTCGACCAGGATCACCATCCGCCCCTGCCGGATCTCCCCCAGCGCGTGCTCCACCCGCTCGATCTCGGTCACGTTCGGCTCCCTTGGGCCTGCAACAGGCGCGCGACGTGCTTGGCGAGGATGTCCGCCTCGACGTTCACGCGATCGCCCTTGCGCTTGTGCCGCCAGGTGGTGGCGCGCAGGGTCTCCGGGATGAGCATCAACGAGATGGCGTCCGTTCCCACCAGCTCGTTGACGGTCAGGCTGGTCCCGTCGAGCGCCACCGAGCCCTTCTCGACCACCAGCGGAAGCAGGTCGCTGGGCAGCTCCACCACCGCCTGGACGGCCTCGCCGGCCTGCTCGCGGCTGCGGATGCGCCCCACGCCGTCGACGTGCCCCAACACCAGGTGGCCGCCGAGCCTCTCGCCCAGGGCCAGGGGACGCTCCAGGTTCACCGCGTCGCCGGCCCGCCGATCCGACAGCGTCGTCCTGCGCAGGGTCTCCACCGACACGTCCGCCGTGAACGTCCCACCCTCGCGCTCGATCACCGTCAGGCAGGCCCCGTCCACCGCGATGCTCGCTCCCCGCTTCAGGTCGGCCTCCGGCAGGCGCGTGCGGACGCTCAGGCGCGCCCCGCCGGAGGGGGCGGGCGCGACCCCGGCGATCTCCCCGACGTCCTCGACCAGCCCGGTGAACACTCCCTGGTTCTATCGCAGGGGACGGGCGGTGACGAGCAGATCGTCGCCTACCGGGCTCGAGTCCACGATGCGGGCTCCCAGGACCTCGCCCATGCGTCGCGCGCCGGGAAATCCGGCCCAGGAAGGGGCGTTCCCGCCCGCTACCTTGGGTGCGATGAAGAGGTACAGCTCGTCCCAGAGGCGCCCGGTGAGGAAGCTGCCGTGGATGGCCGCGCCGCCCTCGACCAGCACGCTGGTCAGGCCGCGGCCGGCGAGCCGCTCGAGCAGGTCCTTCAGATCGACCCGGCCGTCGCGCGACTGGCAGCGCACGATCTCGGCCCCGGCCCGCTGCAGCGCCTTCACCCGCCGTGGGTCCGCGCGGAGCGTGCAAGCGACCAGCGTGGGGGCCTGGGACCGCTGGCGGAGGACGCGAGCATCGGGCGGAAGCCGGGCGGCGGAATCCACCACCACGCGCACCGGATCGCGCTGGCCCCGGCCGCGCGCGGTGAGCCGCGGGTCGTCGGCGAGCGCAGTCCCGATGCCGACCAGCACGGCGTCCAGCTCGTCCCGAAGCGCGTGCGCCATCTCGCGCGACCTGGGCCCCGACACCCAGCGGGAATCGCCGGACGCCGTGGCCAGCTTTCCGTCCAGCGTCACGGCGGCCTTGAGCACCACCCAGGGGAGCTTGCGGGTGATGAACTTGAACCACATCTCGTTCGCCGCGTCGCAGGCCTCGCCCAGGACGCCGGTGCGCACGGCGACGCCCGCCGCCCGGAGCCGCTGCGCCCCCTTGCCCTTCACCAGCGGATTGGGATCGATGCTCCCGATGAAGACGCGGGCGATCCCCGCCGAGAGGATCGCGTCGGTGCAGGGCGGCGTGCGGCCCTGGTGGTTGCAGGGCTCGAGGGTCACGTAGAGGTCGGCCCCGCGGGCCTTCTTTGCGGCCTCGCGCAGCGCCTCCACCTCGGCGTGCGCTCCCCCCGCCTTGCGGTGGTGGCCCAGCCCGAGCACCTGGGCGCCCCGCGCCACCACGGCCCCGACCACCGGATTGGGATGGGTGCGGCCGAGCCCCTTCGCCGCCTCGTTCAGGGCGAGGCCCATGAGGAGCTCGGGGAGGTTACTTCTGCTTGCCCTTGCGCTCGTGGATCAGCTCCTTCAGCTCGCTCATGAACTCGCCCAGGTCCTTGAACGAGCGGTACACGGAGGCGAAGCGCACGTACGCCACCTCGTCGAGGCGAGACAGCTCCCGCATCACCGACTCGCCGATGAAGCTCGAGGGGACCTCCTTCTCGCCCAGCTCCTGGAGCCTGCGCTCGATGCCGTCGACGACGGCCTCGATCTGCTCGGAGGAGACCGGCCGCTTCTGGCAAGCGAGCTGGATGCCGGCGACGACTTTGTGCCGGTCGAAATTCTCCCGGCGCCCGTCCTTCTTCACCACCATGGGGAGGATCTCCTCGACCCGCTCGTAGGTGGTGAAACGCCGCTCGCACCCCAGGCATTCGCGCCGCCGCCGGATGACCGCGCCCTGGTTGGAGAGGCGCGAGTCGATCACTTTGTTCTCCAACTCGGCGCAGAACGGGCACTTCATGCGCGCTGTCCGAGCCTCTTCGCGTAGAGCGGGAAGTGGCGGCACAGCTCGCGCACCTCGCCGCGGACCCGATCGTGCACGGAGGCGTCCTCGGGCGCGTCGAGCACGCGCACGATCATCTTCGCCACCGTGCGCATTTCGGAAGGGCCCATTCCCCGGGTGGTGAGCGCGGGGGTGCCGAGGCGGAGGCCGCTGGTGACGAACGGCTTCTCGGGATCGCCAGGGATCATGTTCTTGTTGGTGGTGATCCCCGCCTTCCCCAGCGCCGCCTCGGCCACCTTGCCGGTCAGCTTCTTGGGGCGCAGGTCGCAGAGGATCAGGTGGGTGTCGGTCCCGCCCGCCACCAGCCGCAGGCCGCCCTCGATCAGCCCCTGCGCGAGCGCCTGTGCGTTGCTCAGGATCCGCTGCTGGTACTCCTTGAACTCCGGCCGCAGCGCCTCGCCGAAGGCCACCGCCTTGGCGGCGATGATGTGCTCGAGCGGGCCTCCCTGGATGCCCGGGAACACGTTCGAGTCCACCGCCTTGGCGTGCAGCTGCTTGCAGAGGATGAGGCCGGAGCGCGGCCCGCGGAGCGTCTTGTGCGTGGTGGTGGTCACCGCGTCGGCGAGCGGCACCGGGCTGGGGTGCAGGCCGACCGCCACCAGGCCGGCGATGTGCGCGATGTCGCAGATCATCATCGCGCCCACCTCCTCGGAGATCTCCCGAAGCCTGACGAAGTCGAGCGTGCGCGGGTACGCCGACGCGCCGCAGAGGACGGCGCGCGGCCGGACCTCCTGCGCCAGCCGGCGCGTGGCGACGAAGTCGATCGTCTCCGTCTTGGGATCCAGCCCGTAGTGGTGGATCTCGAAGAGCTTGCCGGAGAAGTTCACCGGCGCGCCGTGCGTCAAGTGCCCGCCCTGGGCCAGCGAGAGGGAGAGGATGCGGTCCCCGGGCCGGAGCAGGGCGAAGTACGTGGCCATGTTGGCTTGCGAGCCGGCGTGGGGCTGGACGTTGGCGTGCTCGGCCCCGAAGAGCGCCTTGGCGCGGTCGATGGCGAGCTGCTCGATCTTGTCGACCACCTCGCAGCCGCCGTAGTACCGCTTCCCCGGCAAGCCCTCGGCGTACTTGTTGGTCAGGGGGGACCCGGCCGCCTCGAGCACCGCCTCGGAGACGAAGTTCTCGCTGGCGATCAGCTCCAGCCCCTCGGCCTGGCGCGCCGTCTCCTCCCGGATCAGCTTGGCGACTTCCGGGTCCACCGCGGCCAGCGGCTTCTCGAACCAGTCCATCCCATCTCCATAGCGGTGACCCCGCCTCATACCACAACCGATAGGGCCTAAAGCGTTTCACGCAGAGGAGGGGAGGAGAAGGAGAGGGCGCGGAGGAGCATGGTTTTTTGAAAACGAGACGCTCCTCCGCGCTCTCCCCTTCCTCCGCGCCCTCCGCGTGAAACGCTTTAGGCCTCGATCGCGGGGGGTCAGTCGCGGAAGCGTTGGAAGGCGAGCACGGCGTTGGTGCCGCCGAACCCGAACGAATTGGAGAGCGCGGACTCGATGCGGACCTCGCGCGCGTGGTTCGGCACGTAGTCGAGATCGCACTCCGGATCCGGATTGTCCAGGTTGATGGTGGGCGGGATGATGCCGTGGTACAGCGCCAGCGCGGTCAAGCCGGCCTCGACCCCTCCCGCGGCGCCCAACAGGTGCCCCGTCATGCTCTTCGTCGAGCTGACCATGAGGCCCTTCTTGGCCCAGTCGCCGAACACGGATTTGATCGCCTTGGTCTCGGCGATGTCGCCCACCGGCGTCGAGGTCCCGTGGGCATTGACGTACTGGACTTCCGCCGGCTGCAGCCCCGCGTCCCTCAGGCACAGACGCATCGCGCGCTCCGCCCCGGTGCCGGACGGCTGGGTGATGTGGAAGGCGTCGGCGGTCGCCGAGTAGCCGGTCAGCTCGCAGTAGATGCGAGCACCCCGCTTGCGGGCGTGCTCCAGGTCCTCCACGATCAGGATCCCTGCCCCCTCGCCGGCCACGAAGCCGTCGCGGTCCTTGTCGAACGGACGCGACGCCTTTTCCGGAGCGTCGTTGCGCTCGCTGAGCGCGCGCGCCGCCGTGAACCCGGAGATGCCGAGCAGCGTGATGGTGGCTTCCGCGCCGCCGGTGATGACCAGGTCGACGTCGCCGTGCTGGATGTGCCGCATCGACTCGCCGATGGCGTGGTTGCCGGTGGCGCAGGCGGAGACCGGCGCGTAGTTCACGCCCGCGGCTCCGTAGCGGATCGAAATCTGCCCGCCGACCAGGTTGACGATGATGGAGGGGATGAAGAACGGGTTCACCCGGCGATGCCCCTTGTTCACCGCGGTGAGATGCGTGTCCTCCAGCGTGCCCAGGCCGCCCATCCCGCTCCCCACGATCACCCCGCAGCGGTCCCCGAGCGGCTCGTCGGTCGGGAGGCGCGCGTCCTGCAGCGCCATCTGGGTTGCCGCCAGACCGAACTGGATGAACAGATCGTTCCGCCGCGCTTCCTTCTTGTCCATGAAGGCGGCCGGGTCGAATCCCTTCACTTCGCCTGCGATCCGGCAGGGCAGTTCCTTGGCGTCGAAGCGGGTGATGGGCCCCACCCCGCTCTTCCCTGCGATCGCCGCCTCCCACGTCTGCTGGGTGCCGATCCCCAGAGGGGTGGCCAAGCCGATGCCGGTGACGACGACTCTGCGCTCCACGCGTTGCATGAGTCCTTGAGGTTAGCTGCGACCTGCCCGGCCCGCCAGTCGCCAGCCAGGGGCCCTGCTTACTTCTTGTGCTCGTTGATGAAGTTCACCGCGTCCTGGACCGTCTTGATGTGCTCGGCCTCCTCGTCCGGGATCTCCACCTCGAACTCCTCCTCCATGGCCATCACCAGCTCGACGATGTCGAGGGAGTCGGCGCCGAGGTCCTCGATGAAGGCGGACTCCGGCTTGATCTCGTCCTCGCCCACGCCGAGCTGCTCCGCGATGATGCTCTTGACCTTCGCCTCGACGGACATGTGCGCGTTCCTTTCCCTTTTGGACCGAGCCGGGCTGGCGCGGCCTTGTAGCACAGGCGGACCCCCTGGCAAGGGGCCACGCGAATCACCTCATTGGCAGACGCCATTGATGCAGCGGAACCCGGTATGGCAGTCCAGATCCGACTGGCAACGCACGCCCTCGGTGCGGGTCATGCACTGGCCGTAGTAGCAGGTCTCGGGCCACGGGCAGTCCCGGTTGTCGAAGCATTGCGCGAGCTGCCCGCCCGACTGGCGCTGGCAGATGCCGATCTTGCAGGTCTCTCCCTCCCGGCAGTCCTTGTTGCCGGCGCACATCACCGTACATTTTCCGTCGCGGCACTTGTAGCCCGCCAGGCACTGCTGCCCGCCCTGGGGGGCGGCGGGCGCGGCTCCCCCGTCCGGCGAGTCGCTGACGTCGCAGTCGCCGAATGATTTCCACTGGCAGGTCCGAGCCTTCTGAGGGCCGGCATCCTCCCCCGCCGCGGCGACCGGCGCGCCGGTCTCGTCCACGCACTCCAGGCCGTACGCGCAGTCCAGGTTGCGCGTGCAGGGCTCCTTGATCGCCTTCTTGCCGGTCGTCCCTGCGCAGGCGAGGCCTACGGCGAGGCCGGCGGCGGCGGAAATCAGCACTGCGGCGAGCGATCGACTCACTTGAACACCTCGTCCAGGACGACCCGCAGGCTCTGCGGGTCCTCTACGTTGAACGCACGGAGCTTCTTGTCGATGCGCCGCGCCAGCCCCGTCAGCACCTTGCCGGGCCCCAGTTCGATGAGCGTGTCCACTCCGGCCAGCGCCATGCGCTGCACCGACTCCACCCACCGCACCGGCGCCGTCACCTGCGAGAGCAGGAGCTGGACGATGCGCGCCGGATCGGTGTTCGGCTCGGCGGTCACGTTGGCCACCACCGGCGCGGCGGGTTGCCGGAGCGGGATCGTCGAGAGCACTCCGGCCAGGCGGGGCTGCACCGGCGCCATCAGGGAGCAGTGGAAGGGAGCGGAGACGGGAAGAGGCAGGGCGCGCTTGGCGCCTCGTTCCTTCGACTTGGAGATGGCCCGGTCCACGGCGGGCGCGTGGCCCGCGATCACCGTCTGCTCGGGCGAGTTGTAGTTGGCCGGCTCCACCACCCGTCCCGGCTCCTCCGCCTGGGCTTCCTTGCAGGCCTCCACCACCTGGCGCGGATCGAGGCCCAGGATGGCGGCCATGGCGCCCTCGCCCGCGGGCACCGCCTCCTGCATGAAGGTGCCGCGCGCGCGCAGGGCGCGGATGGCGTCCTTGAGCTGCATCGCGCCCGCCGCCACCAGGGCCGAGTACTCGCCCAGCGAATGGCCGGCATAGAACAGCGGCAGCTGGAGGCGTCCGCCGGCCTCCTTCACCAGCGCCCGGTGGGCCGCGATGGACACGGCCAGGATCGCCGGCTGGGTATTCGCCGTCTGACGCAGCTCCTCCTCGGGCCCCTCGAAGAGGAGCCGGAGCAGCCCTCCGCCCAGCGCCGCGTCGGCCTCGTCGAGCGCCGCGCGCGCCTCCGGATGGGCTTGGGCCAGCGCCTGCCCCATCCCGACCGCCTGCGAGCCCTGCCCCGGAAACACGAACGCGACCGGCATGTCACCTCCGGCCCTACCACTTGAGCAGCGCGCTGCCCCAGGCCATGCCGCCACCGATGGCCATCATCAGCACCAGATCGCCGTCCTTGAGCCGTCCGGCCCGGTTCGCCTGATCGAGCGTGAGCGGGACGGAGGCCGAGGAGGTGTTTCCCACCTCCTCGATGTTCTGCTCGCATTTCTCCAGCGGGATCTCCAGCCTCTTCATCACGTGCTCGAGGATGCGGAGGTTCGCCTGGTGGGCGATCACCCGGTCCACGTCCTGCGGCCGGTAGCCGTTGCGCTCCAGCGCTTCGCGGGAGCAGGCCTCCAAGGCGCGCACGGCCGTCTTGTAGACCTCGCGGCCGTTCATCTTGATGAACTGGTCCCGGCGATCGAGGACGTCCTGGTTCAGCGGCTTGAGCGAGCCGCCCCCGGGGATGTTGAGGATACCGGCCTGCGTCCCGTCGGTGTGGAGGTGGGTCGAGAGCAGGCCCCGATCGCTCCGGGTCTCCGGCACCAGCACCATCGCGCCCGCCGCGTCGCCGAAGAGCACGCAGGTGGATCGGTCCGTCCAGTCGGTGATGCGGGTGAGCAGCTCGGCGCCCAGCACCAGCACCTTCCGGGCCATTCCACCCCGGATGTACTGGTCGGCGATGGAGAGCGCGAAGAGCGACCCGGCGCAAGCGGCCGACACGTCGAAGGCCGCGGCCTTCGTGGCCCCGATCTTCGACTGGACGAAGCAGGCGGCCGCCGGGAAGGGCATGTCCGCGGTCACGGTGCCGCAGATGATGAAGTCCAGATCCTGGGCGCGGATGCCGGCCATCTCCAGCGCCCTTTTCGAGGCGACGGTGGCCATGTCGCTGGTCGCCTCGTTCGGCGAGGCGATGCGCCGCGCGCCGATGCCGGTCCGCTCCCGGATCCAGGCATCGGTGGTATCGATCCCCATCTTCCGCGAGAGGTCGTCGTTCGTGACCACCCGCTCCGGCAAGTAGGTGCCTGTGCCGACGATCCGGGAACGCTGCATCGGTTTGCTCCGGGAAAGAGCAGCAGAAAGCCCTTAGACAACCGCCGCGTCAAGTCTTGAAGAGCAGCGTGCCCCGCAGCGCCGCGGCCGCGAGGTCCTCCTCCAGCCGCTGGGCGGCGAACGCTTCCGCGCCAGAGAGCGCGTTCAAGATGGCGCGCGGGCTCGAACGGCCGTGCGCGATCACGCCCACGCCGTGGATGCCGAGCAGGGGGGCGCCTCCCACCTCCTCGTAGTCCACCCTCTTCTTCACCTGCTCCAGCTGGCTGCGGAGCAAGAGCGCGCCCGCGCTGGCCATCGCGCTCGCCTGGATCTGGCGCTTGAGGAGCTGACCGAAGGCCCACACCGCGCCTTCGGCCGTCTTGAGGAGCACGTTGCCGGTGAAGCCGTCGGTGGCGATCACGTCGAAGTCGCC
>DATFTN010000114.1:0-7353 GCA_035261845.1 Myxococcales bacterium
CGCCGCGGGGAGCAGCTCGTGCGGGGCGGCGAGCTGCTCGCGCTGCGGATCGAGCAGCGGCCAGAGCAGGTGGGTGAGACGCTCGCGCAGCGGGCGCACGAAGGCGGAGACCGCCACGTCCCGGCCGTCCGGGGAGCGGACGTGCCAGCAGCGCGCCAGCGACAGCGCGTAGCGCAGAGTGGCCTCGTCCTCGGCGTGGAGCCGTCCCCGCGCCTCCAGCGCGGCGCGGGCGAGCTGGACCTCCATCTCCAGCAGCGGGCGGATCTCCGCGAAGCGCTCGGCGAGCAGCGTCATGGAACCGGAGAATGGGGCATCTACGCGGCCTCGAGCACGCGAAGGAAGGCGGCGCGGACCGACTGCGTCTCGCGCTCGTAGTCGGCGAGCAGCTCCTCGCCGGCGCGGGGGCCGCTGTAGCCCAGGCGGCGGGCCAGGAGGACCAGCTCGGGGCCGCTGGTGGGCAGGTGGCTGATGGCCCGGTCGCGCACGATGCGCAGCCGGCTCTCCACCCGGCGCAGGAACCGGTAGCCGCGGCTCAGCGCCGCGGCCGCGGGCTCGGCGATGAGGCCGATGCGTCTCAGCTCGGCGAGCGCGGCCATGGTGGAGGGGATGCGCACGGAAGGGTGGGAGGAACCGCGAACCAGCTGGAGGAACTGCACCGCGAACTCCACGTCGACCAGCCCCCCGCGTCCGAGCTTGGAATTGTATCGGGCGTCGGATTCGTCGGCAATCTCCCGCTCCATGCGCTCGCGCATGGCCAGGAGCTCCCGCGATGCCTCCTTCGCGTCCAGCCGGCGGAACAGGCTCGGTTCCAGCACCTCGCGCGAGGCCCTCTCGAAGAGGTGTTCGTCGCCGGCTACGGGGCGGGCGCGGAGCAGCGCCTGGCGCTCCCAGAGGCGGGCTTCGCGGGCATGGTAGGCGGCGAGCGCGTCGAAGGAGACCACCAGCGGCCCGGCGCTGCCGCTCGGCCGCAGCCGCGTGTCGATCCGGTACAGGCTCCCTTCCCGCAGCGGCAGGGTCAGGTGGCTGATCAGCTTCTGTGCGACGCGGGCGAAGTGCTCGTGGTTCGAGGCGCGGCGCGCCCCGTCCGTCTCTCCCGGGCCGCTGTAGAGGAACAGCAGGTCGAGGTCCGAGTGATAGCCGAGCTCCCGGCCGCCCAGTTTTCCCAGGCCGATCACCACCATGGTGGCCGGCGATCCGTCGAGGTGGCGCGGCAGCCCGTGGAGGCGCTGCACCTCGGCGTTGGCGAGATCGAGGCAGGCCGCCACGCAGGCCTCCGCGACGTCGGAGAGCTGCTGGGGGACCAGGTCCGCATCCAGCGCGCCGGCCACGTCGTGCACGCCGATCCGCAAGAGCTCCTCCAGGCGGAAGCGGCGCAGCTCGGTCAAGTCGTGCTCGGTTTCGCCGGTCAACCGATCGCGCAGCCCGGCGCGCAGCTCGTCGCGGTTGCGCACCAGCGGAGCGGAGCCGCGGTGCACGAGCTGGTCGATCACCTCGGGATGGCGCAGCAGGGAGCGGCTGAGGAAATCGCTGGAGCCGAACAGCGAAAGGAGCAGCCGGGCGGTGCGCAAAGGCCCGGCCAGCAGATCCGACACGGCGCGCGGATTGGACAGCTGCCCGAACAGATCGGCGAGGTGTCGCAGCGCCTGGTCCGGGTCGGGCGCGGCGGCGGCTTCCTGGAGCAGGCGCGGGGCGAGCTGCTGCAGCTCGAGCGGCGCGGCGGGCCAGAAGGGCGTCTCGCGGCGGCGGGAAAGCCGGCCGAGCTCGGCGGCGGCCGCCTCGGCGTCGAGGAACCCGAGCGCGCGCAGCGCCTCCAGGCGCTCCCGAGGCTCGGCCTGGGCATCGACGGCGAGCGCCGCATTGGGGTCGGCGTCCGGCGCGCCACCTCCGGCGACGCGCAGCAGGTCTCGGAAGCGCGCCTCCACCCGCCCCCGATGCATTTGCAAGTCCGCTTCGAGTGCGCGCACCGCCTCCTCGCGAGGGCCCGGATAGCCCGCGCGGCGGGCGAGGCGGCCCCGCTCGGCCGGGTCCTCCGGCAGCGCGTGCGTCTGGCGCTCCGCCACCATCTGCACACGGTGCTCGAGCCTGCGGAGGAACACGTACGCCTCGCCCAGCTCGTCGCGGTCGCGGCTGGAGATCAGCCCCGCGAACAGGAGCCGCTCCAGCGCGGGCAAGGTGCCGCGGGCGCGCAGGTTCCTGTCCTTGCCTCCGTGGAGCAGCTGCAGCGCTTGGAGGAAGAACTCCACCTCGCGGATCCCGCCGGGGCCCAGCTTCAGATCCTGCTTTCCGCGCCGTCCGGCCTCGCGCTCGGCCCGCGCCTTGAGCGCGCGCATCTCTTCCACCGCGCCCAGGTCGAGGTACTTGCGCCAGACGAACGGGGCCAGCCGCCGTAGCGCTTCCTCGCCCACCGCCAGGTCGCCCGCGATCGGCAGCGCCTTGAGCAGCGCGAACCGCTCCCAGGGCGCGCCTTGCGCCTCGTAGTAGAGCTCCAAGGCACGCAGCGAATTGACGATGGGCCCGCTGCGCCCTTCGGGGCGCAGATCGAGGTCGACGCGGAACACGAACGGCGTGGCGCCGATGGCGCGGGTCACCTCCTCCGCGAGGCGTGCGTAGAAGGCGAAGTGATCGATCGCCTGCGGGCCCTGGGTGCGGCCGTCGCGGTCGTAGAGGTAGAGGAGGTCCACGTCGCTGGAGAAGTTCAGCTCGGTGCCGCCCAGCTTGCCCATCCCCAGCACGCAGAAGCCGGAGGGACCCGCCGCGGTCCGCCCCTCCGGAGCGCCGTGCAGGGCGCAGAGGCGGGCGTAGTGGAACAGCACGGCGGCCTCCAGCACCGAGGAGGCCAGGAACGACAACTCGCGGGCGGACTCGGGGAGCGGAGTGCGGCCGGTCAGGTCGCGCAGGGCGATGCGGAGCACCTCGATCAGCTTGTGGCGGCGGAGCGCGCGGGCCAGCGCCTCCGGATCCTTTGCCCTCGCGTGGCGCACCGCCGCGGCGAGCGCCTCCGGCGCAGTCCGGGTCCGTCCGGAGAGCGCCGGAAGCAGGTCGAGCAGGCGCGGCCGCGCGGCCAGATGGTCGGCCAGGTACCGCGAGGCGGCGCAGATCGTGACCAGCGGCTGCAGGGCGCTCGGCGACGCGGGCCGCCCCAGCCGCGCTCGCCGCGCGCCCAGCGCCCGAACGGCCCCGGCGAGCGCCCCGTCTGGGTCCGCGCTCTCCTCGCACATGCGCATGAGCGCCTGCGCGTCGCGCGGGGCGAGGCCCGTCTCCTCCGGAAGCCGCGGCAAGAGGCGCGCGGCGCGGTCGGGCTCCTCCCAGGCCGCCGGGGAGGCGAGCGCCTGTGAACGGTCGCGCATGCGCGCATCGTACCAGCGCCGCGGGGCGGAATTGCTGGCGGCAATCCGCGTCGCTATGCTCTTGACATGGTGCAGCTTCCCGGAGGCCGCGAAGCTCTGGCACCGGAGACGTTTCGCCCCCGCGCCGTCCTTCGCACCGTGGTGCTCGCCGCCGACACGCTCTGGATCGGCGTGTTCGTGGCGCTGCTCGGTTTCCGCGGCGCGACCAACTCGGCCTACCTGTCCGCGGCCTTCTTCATCGCCCTCTTCACCGCCTGCTCCATGTTCTACGGGCGGCTGGCGTACACGGTGAGCGACTCGGGGCTCACGGTGCGCACCTTGGCGGCGGTGAGGCACTTCTCCTTCGAGGACATCCTGCGCGTCGACGTCCTGCCCAGCCTGCTCGGCACGGTGTACTCGGTTCGGACGCGGCTCGGCTCGCTCCAGTTCTCGAGCTTGCTCGGCGGGCACGAGCGGCTGTGCCGGCTGATCGTGCGGCGCGCCGGGCTTGTCTAGGAGAGGCTGGCGGCGGGCGGCGGGCGGCTGGCGGTCCAGCGCCGCCCTGGCCGCGAGCGCGATCGCACTGACGGTCGGTTGTACGCGCCGGGGAAACGAGTACGTGGTCCACCGCGCCAGGGGACCCATCCAGATCGACGGAGTGCTGGCCGAGGCGGCATGGGACCGGGCGGAGCGCGCCGGTCCGTTCGTCCGGTCGCTGGACGGAAAGCCGTGCTCCGCCCAGACGGTCGCGCGCCTGCTCTGGGACGACGACGATCTCTACGTCGCCTTCCAGGCGGAGGATCCGGACATCTCCACCCCCTTCACCAAGGACGACGAGCCGCTCTACACCTCCAACGTGGTGGAGATCTTCCTCAACCCGAGCGGAGATCTGCTGCGCTACGACGAGATCGAGCTGGCGCCGTCCAACGCGCTTTTCGATGCCTCGTTCACCGGGCGCCGGCAGGGGATGGACCTCTCCTGGTCGTCCAGGGCGCGCCACGCCGTTCACCTCGACGGCACGCTGAACGACTCGCGCGACGTCGACCAGGGCTGGACGGCCGAGTTGGCGATCCCGTTCGCGGCGCTGACGGGGATGCCGCGTCCGCGGCCCCAGCGGGGGGACAAGTGGCGTTTCAATCTCTACCGCCTGCGCCAGGGACCGGGCCAGCCGGGCGAAGGACAAGCATACGCGCCGCCGATGGTCGGCGACTTCCATGCCCTGGACCGCTTCGCCACGCTGCGATTCGAGGACTGACTCAGCGCGAGGTCCGCGCGGGACGGGGAGGTCCATACGCACGGTAGAGCTGGTTCTGGAAAACCTCGTCCGGATCGACGGCACGCTTGAGGGTGAAAAATGCTCCATGCGTCGGGTAGGCCCGCTCGAATTGCTCGCGAGTGGCATGGAGCCGGTAGGGAAGGTAGAACCGCCCGCCCACGGCGAGGCTTGCCTCGATGAGATCCCGCGTGAGCGCCTGCATGGCGAGGTCTGCGTCGGTGTTCCGCGGTTGAGAGAAGAAGAAGACGAGCGCCATCACGTCGCCTGCGGCATAGGGCAGCATCGTATCGGCGTCCTGGCGTACGTCGCGCAACGTCACGTTCAGCAGATCCGCTCCGTGCGCCGGAACGATGTCCCGGACCCGGCCCAGGAATTCTTCCAGGCGTGGGACTGGCACGAAATATTCGTGGAGCACGTCGGTGCGAGACGGGTCGCGGTTCTCATAGAGCTCCACGCGCCCCTGCAGCACTTGATTACGGTGCGTGGTCCCGGAGAAGAACCAACCCGAGAGATTCGTCTCCAGCTCCCAGCGGAGGTTCTTGCCGTACTCGCTTCCCTGCGAGCCGCGGAAGATCCAACGCTCGATCGAGGCGGCCCAGGGCGCGAGCTCGACCATCGGCTCCGCCGGAGAGGCTTCCGAAGTCCGCACGAACGTCGTGAGCATCGCTTGCTCGAGGAAGCGCTCGCGGGTGAGGTTGAGCCGTCCGTAGGCGAGCCCGACGGGTTCCGACCGGACGGCCTCGGCGAGCGCGTTCGGGTACCCGGCGCTCGAGACCAACCGGTGAGCGACCCGGTAGCGCACGTTCGGGACCACTCTCAGGTCGGCGTCCAGGATGATCCCGAACAAGCCGTATCCGCCGAGCACCGCGGCGAAGAGCTCGGGATGCTCGGTCCGGCTGCAGCGAACGATCCGCCCGTCCGCCAGCAGCAGCCGGAGCGATTCGACGGTGCTGGCGATCGGCGGACGATCGTTCTGCCATCCGTGGCAGTTCACGCTGAGGGAGCCGCCGACGGTGAACGGACTGTCCGACTGCATGACCGCGACCGACAGTCCACGGGCGGAGAGGAAAGGGATGATCTCTTCCCACCTGGCACCGGCTTGCACGTGCAGCAAGCGACGCGACTCGTCGAGCTCCATCCGGTGCAGCGCCAGCATGTCCACCACGATTCCGTCCCGAACGAAGGTCTGTCCTCCCATGCTGTGGCGCGCGCCCGCGATCGAGACGGGCACGTGCTCTGCCCGGGCATCGAGGAGCACGCGGCGCAGCAGCTCGACGGCAGCCTCTTCGCTCCCGGGCAAGCGGACGATGCGGCGAACCGGGGCGGGATCGAGCCGGCTGGCATCCTCGACCGAATCGAGCGTCCAAGCAGGCGGCACGGGGGCGAAGGCGCGCTCGCGAACGGCAGTTCGCGCGACGTGAACGAGGGGACGGGCAAGAGCGGCAGCCGCGAAGAACGCGACGCCGGCGGCGATTCCGCGCCAGCCGATCCGCCAGGCGCGGGATCGGTCCACTACGTCGATCTACCTGACCGGAACGCCCGTCGAAACTTTGCGTCTCAGCAGTCGTGGAGGGCGGCGCTCTCCTGGAAGCGGACGGGAGCGTCGCTGCGGGAAACCACCACCGCATCCACCGGCTTCGTCAGTGCCGCCGTCACTACGCAGCCGTGCCCCGGCGAGGTGGCGAGCACGCCGACGATCACCTCCGATCCGAAGGAGACGCGCTCGATCGCAATCGCATAGCCGCCGCTGTGCTGGGTCCCCATCGCGGCCGCGATCACCATCTGGCGGCCGAAATCAACGGCGGGCAGCGCTGGGACCGGACTCTGCCCCTGGTGCATCTGGTCCCAGAACGCCGCCCACCCGCCGGCATCCCGGATCACCAGCTGCGCGGGCTGGTCGAAGCCGCTGTAGACGGCCGTGTACCGCTGGTCCGGCGTGAACCGTCCCTGGTCAACGGCAAACAGGGCCGAGAAATCCATCCCGCCCTGTCCGTTTCCGCACGCCACGAGGGCCGCCGCCAGGGCCAGCACCCATCTCATGAGCGCAAGGTGCACCGGCGGCTGGATCAGCGCAAGACCTGCTCCATGCGAAGTGTGTGGCCGTCGCTGACCGCCGTGACGGCGCCTCGATCGGTCCGCCAGGTCGACGCCCCCAGGCCGCCGGCGTGCTCGGCCACCTCCGGGTGCGGAAAACCGAACGGATTATGGGCGCCGACCGAGAAGACGACGTGTCGCGGGCGGACGGTGCGGAGGAAGGCGTCCGTCGAGCTGGTGCGGCTGCCGTGGTGGCCGGCCTTGAGGACGTCGGAGCGCAGCTCGAGCCCGGACTGGGCCAGCTCGGCCTCGGCGAGCGCCTCGACGTCGCCGGCCAGCAGCACGGCGATCTCTCCGTGCACCAGGCGCAGCACCAGGGAGTTGTCGTTGGTCGAGCGCGCGGCGTTCCATCCCGAGCGCAGGATCTCGATCCGGACACCCGAGATCCCCAGCGATCCAGCCGCCGGCTGGCGCACCGGAATGCCCCGCGCGTGCGCTCGGGCACGGAGCAAGTCACCGATCCGCCCGGGGCCGGATTCGCCCGTCGTCCAGAGCTCGCCGACCACAAGTTGATCGAGGACGGCGAACAACCCCCCGGCGTGATCGGGATGCGGGTGGGTGAGCACGACCGCGTCCAGGCGCGACACGCCCAGCTCCGCGAGCGCGGGAAGCACGATGCGGGAGCCGACGTCTGCTCCGGGAGGAGCCAGGCCGCGC
>DATFTN010000115.1:0-8269 GCA_035261845.1 Myxococcales bacterium
CCGAGGCGGAACCACACCATGCTCTCCTCGACCTTGGGCTCGAGCTCGACGTAGCGGCCCAGCTCCTGCGCCGTGCCCGCCCAGTCGCTGCGGCGGAAGGCGGCGTTGCCCCGCTCCAGCGCCGCCTGGGCCAGCCTCGCCCTCATGCCCGCGGCGCGGTCGTCCAGCGCTTTCGCCTCCAGGCGGGAGAGGAGCTGCCGGTCGAGATGCAGGGCCTGGTCCATCGCCAGCGTCTGCCCCGGTCCTTCCTTCTCCGAACCGAGCAGATCGTATGCCCGGGCCGCCTTCTCGCTGGCGTCGCGGCGCAAGCCTTCGGCGCGGCGCAGCCCCTCCACCTCCTGGGTGAGCTGCTTGGCCTTGCCCTCGTTCGCCGCCGACTCTTCGCGCGCGCCGCGGATCTCGCTGCGGGCGAAGGTGAAGGCGCCCAGGGTGGCCAGGGTGGCGAAGAGGAAGTACGCCGCCACGCTGGTCATCATGTGCCGCTTCTCGAAGAGCTCCTGCTTGCGGCCCATCAGCTTGAGCTCGGCGTGCAGGTTCTTCAGGAGGTTGTCGGTCTTGATGACCAGGTTGCGCGACTCGATCACCTCCCGGCGGAGGTCCGAGAGGTCGCGCTCGCCGGCGGTCGGGTGCTCGACCACGGGGGGCACGGAACGGGGGGCGCTGATCTCTTCGCTCATCGGCATCCTTGGCTCGCTCGCTGGACCGGCGGCTGATCGGAAAGCATACCGCAGGGCGCCCGGTTTCCCGCATCCTTTCTGGCCGGGCGGCCTGGCCTCACCCCCCCGGGATGTCCGGGTGGCCTTTGTCCTGGGGAGAGAAGAAGTGAAAGATGATCCCGGCGGTCAGTAGATTCCCCCCCATGTTGACGCTGTTCAGGGCGCTGGGGTCGGCGGCCGCGGAGGAGATGCTGTAGCGGTCCTCGATCACCCCGCCGACGTGGTCGGAGATGCGGAAGCGAAAGCCCAGCGCCAGGAAGCCGAGCGACGAATTGGCCTCCAGGTCGCCCGCCGATCTCGAGATGGTGTTGAGGGAGTAGCCGATCCCGCCTCCCCCGTAGACGGTGTACCAGGTGCCCTGGAACAGCGGCGTGTCGGCCGCGAGCAGGATCTGGAAGCTGCGCACCTTGAGCGCGTTGGCGCCGTCGCCGTACTGGTCGAGCGCATAGCCCAACTGGATCCCTCCGTGGAGCTCCTCGTCGAGCTGGAAACCGAGGCCGACGAGGAAGCCGGGGTGCCAGAGGGAGTGCTTGGCGCCTGTCTCGGACTGGTACTCGCCGCCCGGGATGGCCCGGATCCCTCCCAGCACCGTGATGGTGCCGTCGCCCTTCTCCGGCACGCCCGCCAGAGCGGGCGCGGCGGCGAGCAGGAGGCTGGCGGCAGTGCGCAGGCGCATTACTTCCTCCGGAGGGCGGGGGGCCGGGGTAAACATACCGGGTGGGCCGCGCACGCGGAATTTTCCCGCCCGCCGCCGGCCCCGCGCCGGGCCGCGCTTTCACGGCGCGGAGTCCTGCGATAGGTTTTCCCACGTGGCGCGCGCGCCGGAGACGGGGTTCTATTTCGAGCCGATCGGGGAACGGCTCGTGCTGGTCGTGGAGGGGTGTCCGTTCCCTACCGACGATCATTGGGCGTACGTCGGCGATCCGATCGAGATGACGCCCGAGGTGGCCCGCCTGGAGTGCGCGAACCGCTGGCCCGGCGTGGACCCCGACTCCCTGGAGGTGGAGCTGGACCTCGACTTCGAGCGCTCGGTGGAGGAAGCAGAACGGCGCCAGCAGGAGGACGCGGCCGGGCTGGTCCGCCGCGCCACCGAGCTGGACCTCGACCTGGATCTCCTCTTCGCCCACGCCGAGGCGCTACGCCACGCTCCCGCCGAGCCGTCCCCCTCGACCACTCGCGCCGCCCTCGACGAAGCCGTGGACAAGCTCGACTCCTCCGACACCATCGGCGCCTCCATCGCCCGCGCCGCCCGCGATCAGGACTAAGAACGTTTCACGCGGAGGGCGCTGAGGAAAGGGAGGGCGCCGAGGAACGACTCGTGTTCAAACAACCAGAAGTTCCTCCCCTCCTCCCTCTCCTCCGCGCCCTCTGCGTGAAACGCTCTTGGACGAGGAACGCCCCTATCGGGAGCTTTGGGGGGGGCGGGTCAGGTCCTGGAATTCGGGGGCGGAGCGGAGGGACTCGAGGTCGGAGTCGGCGCGGGCGTGGGCGGCGAGGTCGCCGTCGAGCTGGATGGCCTGCCGCAAATGGTCCAGGGCCTGGCGGCGGTCGCCCAGGCGGGCCAGGGCGCAAGCGTAGTTGTATTGCGCCTCGGCCAGGTCCGGCGCGCGCACCACCAGCTCCGCCAGCGTCTCCGAGGCGTCCTTCACCTCGTTCTCGGCCAGCTGCATGACTCCCACCGCCCGCAACGCGAGCTGGCGCTGTTCGGGCGTCAAATCGCGCTCGCTCTTCAGGGACTCCTTGCCGTGCGGCAGGCCGCGCGCGTAGGCCGTCGGGCCCATCTCGAAGGCGGCCATCAACGCGCCGAAATGCGCCTTGGCAAACCCGGGCTCGCGGCGCGCGAGCGCCTCGAACCGATCCAGCGCCGAGGCGGGCTCCCGGCGCTCGAGGAAGCCCATCCCCGCGAGCAGGTCCACCTCGCGCTGCTGCTCGGGGGCCAGCGAGAGCACCTTGAAGCTGCGCGCCGCCGAGTCGAACACGCGGTCGGCGAACTTGTCCCCGCGGGGAGCGGCGACCTGCAGCATCAGGCAGTCCGAGCCGCGCGGGAAGAATCCCCACCGGCTGCGCACGGGCGCCGAGGAGGGTCCCCGGGTGAAGCTCCAGGTCGCGGTGGGCGAATCGTCCGTGGACTGGTCCCGGGGCGCGTCCGCCTGGGCGGAACCGTCGGCGGCGCGCTTGCGATCGGCCTCGTCCGCCCGCTGCTGGAGCGTCGCGAGCCGCTTCTGCGCCGCGTCCCGGCAGGTCGACGGCTGCGCCGCGCCCGCCAGCGGAAAGGAGCCGACCTCGACCTGCACCCCGGACCCGGAGACGTGCGCGGCGCCTTCGTGCGCGACCTGCCAGCCGTCCGGGGCGGGCGGCAGCGTGTACTTCACTCCGTGGAGGACGTCCTCGACCTCGACGGTGCCGTCGGGCGTCTTGCTCGCCGGCGGCCTGGGCGCCCCGCTGGTGGCGCAGGCCACCAGCAGCAAGGCGCACGGAGCGAGCCGCTTCACTGCCGCTGCTCCGGCCGCTGGAGCAGCCCGCCGACGGAATGGTAGACGAGGCGCATCTCGCGCGAGGTCTGCGCCTCGAGGTCGTAGGCCAGGCAGACGTCGTACGGGCGCGAGTACACGTGCAGGCTGATCGCGCGCTCGTCGTAAGGGTTCGAGACGCGGTGGATGGCGTCGTCGCCCTGCTGCAGATCCACGCAGCCGACCGGCGCGCGGTCGATCCCGGCCCGGGGGATCAGCCGGATTTGGTTGCCCGGCCCGGGGCCGTCGAGCGAGTGGAAGTTCTCCAGACGCAGCGCCCCCTGCTGGATGGCGAGCCAGCAGAGCTGGTTGGCGTGGTTGTGGATGGGGCTCTCGGTGTGCGGATCCCAGCAGAGCGCGATCAGCTCGAAGAGGTCGTCGCGGTAGATCAGGTTCCGCGTGTAGCGGCGCGGAGCGAAATGGAGGAACGGCCGCAGCGTCTCGGGCCGGATGGTCAAGTCGTGGAGAAGCGCGCAGACGTGGCCGGGCTGGAAGCGGGGCGGCGGCACTCCCCGCAGCGTCTCGACGATCCCTTCGACGGCGACGTGCATCCTCGCTCCTCGGGCGCTCCGGCATCTATAACGCGCTTCGGCCGCCGGCGGGTGTTTCTGCGCGGGGAGCGCTTCGTCCGGTAGGAGAAAGTGTGTGCAGCGGGCGGCCGGACGCCAAGCGGCCCGGCGTCAGAGCGTCTCGGGCGGCGCCGCGCGGCCGTGGGACTCGTAGTCGCGCCCGAAGCGCTTCTCGATCTCCCCGACCGGCCACTCCGCCACCACCGGCCTGCCATGGGCGCAGCGGGCGCCGTAGTCGGTCTCGTCGAGGGCGCCGAGCAGCGCCCGGGCCTCGCTCTCGCCGAGCGCGTCGTGGGCCCGGACGCTGGCGTGACAGGCCGCGCGCGCCAGGAGCGCGTCGCGGCGGCGCTCCAGGGACTCGGCCCGGCCGGAGGCGGACAGCTCCCCGGCCAGGTCGGTGAGGAGCGCGGCCAGCGCGGGCTCCCGCAGGCTGGCCAGCGGAGCGGGCAACGCTTTCACGGCGGCGGACCCCCCGCCGAACGGCTCGACCTCGACCCCGATGGCGGCCAGGTCGTCGGCGCCTTCGGCGATCCGCGCGGCGGCGGCGGGCGCGAGCTGGAGCAGGATGGGGACCAGGAGAGGCTGCAATTGCGAGCGCCGCTCGGCCGCCGCCCGGCGCAGGCGCTGGTAGTTCATGCGCTCGTGGGCGGCGTGCTGGTCGACGAGCACCAGACCGCGCGGGCCTTCGCAGACGAGGTAGGTGCGGTGCAGCTGGCCCAGGTAGCGCAGCCCGGCGAAATACGACGCCGGCGCGATCAGCGCCACCTGCCCCGCCGGCTGCGTCGCCGTCGCCGCGCCGGCGCCTTCCCATCGGGGCCTCTCGTAGGGCGCCCGATCGCCGTAACGCCGGAGGGCCTCGGCGACCCGGGCGGACCGATCCGCGGACGGATCGATCGCGGTCTGCGGCGGGGGCGCGTCCGATCCGGCGCCTTCGAGGCGAAGCCACGACCCGGACGCGAGCGCCGGCCGGAGCGCCGCCGTGATCGCCTCGTGGGCGGCGCGCGCGTCGGCGAGCCGCACCTCGGCCTTCGCGGGGTGGACGTTCACGTCCACGTCGCGCACCGCGAGGTCGACGAAGACGAGCGCGGCCGGGTACCGGCCGTGCGGCATCACCTCTCCGTAGGCGCGGAGGACGGCGTGCGTGAGCTGCCGATCGCGCACCGCCCGGTCGTTGACGAACAGCCAGATCGCGCTCGCGTTCGAGCGTTCGATGGCGGGCGAGGCCAGGAGTGCCCGCGCGCGGACCCCCCGGACCTGGGCGGAGACGGCTAGCAGCATGCCGCGCACCTCGCGGCCCAGGGCTTCCTCCGCCCGCTGCTCTTGCACCGCGGCCGCCTCCCCGGGCGGGAGGCGGAGGAGGACGCGTCCGTTCTCGCGCACGGTGAACTCCACCTCGGGGCGGGGCAACGCGAGCCGCAGCACGGCCTCGACCGAGTGGGCTTGCTCGGTGGCGGCGCGCTTCAAGAACTTGCGGCGGGCGGGGACGTTCCAGAACAGGTCGCGGGCCTCGACCGTGGTCCCCGGCGGGGCGCCCGCGTCTTCCACCGAGAGGACGCGGCCACCTTCGACCTCGATGCGCGTGCCTGCGGGAGCTCCCGGCTCGCAGGTGAGCAGCGTGAAGCGCGAGACGGCCGCGATCGAGGGCAGCGCCTCGCCGCGAAAGCCGTAGGTGGCGATGGCGAAGAGATCGTCCTTGCTGCGCAGCTTGCTGGTCGCGTGGCGCGAAAGGCTCAGCCTCGCGTCCTCGCGCCCCATGCCCGAGCCGTCGTCCCGCACCCGCACCAGACGGCAGCCGCCGTCCTGCAGGTCGATCTCGATCCGGCGGGCGCCGGCGTCGAGCGCGTTCTCGACCAGCTCCTTGACCGCCGCGGCGGGCCGCTCCACCACCTCGCCGGCGGCGATCTGGTTGGCGAGGGTCTCGGCCAGGACCTGGATGCGGGGCGGCACGAAAGCGGCAGTACCCGGATCGGGCGGGCGCGGTCAACGAGGCTCATGCGCTTGCCCGGCGCCGGGCGCGCTTGTACACCGCGGATGGTGAACGCCCGCGTCCGGCTCGCCTGGGTGGCTTGCTGCGTGCTGTGGGGCTCGACGTGGTCGTTCATCAAGCTGGGGCTGCGCGACCTCCCGCCGCTGCATTTCGCGGCCCTGCGCATGACGCTCGCCGCGGCGGTGCTGGTCCCCTTCGCGGTGCGCGCGGGGCTGCTCCGCACCGGCCGGCGTGAGTCCACTCGAGTGGCCGCCGTGGGACTGATCCAGATCGGCCTCCCCTATGCCCTGCTGTTCGCCGCCCAGCAATGGGTCGCGTCCGGGCTGGCGGCGATCCTGTTCGCCACCTTCCCCATCTGGCTGCTCTTGCTGGCCCGCGCCTTGCTGCCGGGACAGCCGCTCTCGCCCGCCAAGCTCTTCGCCGCGGCGCTGGGGATCGCCGGCGTGGCCGTGCTGCAGCTCCCCACCTTGCGCATGGCAGGAGCCGGGAGCCGCGCCGCGCTGGGCGGGTCGCTGATCGTCGCGGCCGCGGTCCTGGTTGCGCTCGCCAACGTGCTGGTGCGCCGCGGTTTCGAGGCGGTGCCGCCAGTGGTGCTCACCTTCGTCCAGGTGCTCGCACGCGCCGCCCTACTGGCCACGCTGGCGGGGACCCTGGAGGCCGGCCGCTCCGCGCTCTTGACCTCGCGAGCCGCCGCGGCGGTCGTCTACCTCGCGGTCCTCGGAACCGCCGTCCCCTACCTGCTTCTCTTCTGGCTCCTCCCCCGGGTCCCGGTCGCCGCCATCGGCGCCATCCCGCTGGTCGACACCACCATCGCCGTCTGCATCGGGTCCCTCCTCCTCCGCGAACCCATCGGCTGGCACCTCCTCGCCGGCGGCTCCCTGGTCCTCCTCGCCGCCGCCCTCGCCAACACCCTCGCCCCCGCCCCCCTCGAATCTCCACCCGCCGCCCCTTGAGGACGCGAGTCGGACTACAAGCGTTTCACGCAGAGGGCGCGGAGAAAAGCGGAGAGCGCAGAGGAGAATCTTTTTTCAAAAGGCACCTCCGCGCCCTCCCCTTCCTCCGCGCCCTCTGCGTGAAACGCTTGTAGCCCGAGAAAGGGGACGCCCCGCGGCTCGTTGAGGAGCGGCGGGGCGTCTGGGGAAACATTCCGGCAGCGACGTAGTGGTCTTCGACGGCCCTTCAGCAACGCAGGGCGCGGCCTGTCAACTTCCGGGGCGAAGGCTCGAACCAGAGGCGGCTCGCGCTCATTCCAGCACCTTCTGCAGATCGAAGCGTCCCGCCCGGCAGCTTTCCGCCCGGACGATCGCCTCCAGGTCCGCGTAGGCGCGATCCAGGTCGTCGTTGACCACCCAGTACTCGTACCCTTCGGCTCGGGCCAGCAGCACCTCCACCCGGGCGGCGTGCAGGCGCCGGCGGATGGTGGTGTCGTCGTCGGTCGACCGGGCGCGCAGGCGCCGTTCCAGCTCGGCCATCGAGGGAGGCAAGACCAGCGCGCGCAGCGCTTCCGGGTGCTGCCGCTTGATCGCGCTCCCGCCCTGCACGTCGATGTCGAACACGACCAGGGCTCCCCGCCGCTGCGCCTCCAGGATGGCCGCGCGCGGGGTGCCGTAGCGGTGGCCGTGCACCGGCGCCCACTCCACGAAATCGCCCGCCTCGATCATTGCGTCGAACCGGGAGTCGTCGACGAAGTGGTAGTCCACCCCCTCGCGCTCGCCGGGCCGGGGCGCCCGGGTGGTGTAGCTGACCGAGAAGATCGACCCGGGGTGGGCGGCGACCAGCCGGCGCGCCAGGGTCGTCTTGCCGGTGCCCGAGGGAGCGCTGAGGATGAGGAGGGTGGCGCTCATTCGACGTTGGCGATCTGCTCGCGCACTCGCTCCAGCTCGGCCTTGAGCTCCACCACCTGCGCCGCGATGCCGGCGTTCTGCGACTTGGAGCCGATGGTGTTGACCTCGCGGTTCACTTCCTGGACCAGGAACTCCAGCCGGCGCCCGGCGGGAGCGTCGGAGGCGATCAGCGCGCGGAGCTGGGCCAGATGGCTGGACAGCCGGGTCAGCTCCTCCGAGACGTCGATCCGCTCGGCGAAGAAGGCGACCTCCTGCGCCAGCCGGGCCGGCTCGACCGGCACTCCGCGCGACAGCTCGGCCACCCGGGTGGCGAGCCGCTCGCGGTACGCCTCGACCGACTGGGGGGCGGCGGCGCGGATCGCGGCGGCGCCCTTCTCCACCGTCACCAGGCGGGCGGACAGGTCGCGGGCCAGCGCCTCTCCTTCGCGGCGGCGCATGTCGTCCAAGGCGTCGAGGGCGACCGAAAGGGCGCGCTCCAGCGCCTCGGCGGCGGGGCCCGGATCGGCCGCGACCTCGGAGAGGCCGACCACTCCTTCCAACCCCACCAGATCGTGCAAGGTCACCTCGCCGGCGAGCCCCAACTCGGCGCGCATCTCGCGCAGCGCCTTGGCGTACGCCGCCGCCAGCGGCAGGTCCACCCGCG